>JBCCZC010000128.1:0-13555 GCA_039188505.1 Pseudomonadota bacterium
CCGTCATCGCGATGCGCGCGCAGGCCAGCATCGCGATGACGGCCTCCGGCACCATGGGCATGTAGATGATGACCCGGTCCCCACGGCCGACGCCCTGGTCACGCAGCGCGCCCGCGCAGGCCGCCACCGCCTCCAGCAGCTCGGCGTAGCTGTAGGTCCGCTGGGATTCGGTGACCGGCGAGTCGTGGATGAGCGCCGCCTGCCCACCCCGTCCGGCGACAACGTGCCGGTCCAGCGCGTTGTAGCAGGTATTGAGCTCCCCACCGGCAAACCACCGGTACGATGGCGCCGCCGATGCATCGAGCACCTGGTCCCAGGGCCGATCCCAGTCGACTCCCTTCGCCGCCTCGCCCCAGAACCCTTCCGGGTCGTCGAGTGATCGTCGATAGATCGCGTCGAGTCCTTGCCCGTTCATCTGCTTCCCCTCGCTTTGGATCGGGACCGTTCTGATTCTCAGGTTACGACCTGGAGGCAGGTCTCTTCTATTCGACCATTTGGGGGGTGAGGTTCCCCTTGATGCATCACCTTGCGTCTCGCCTGATCGCCAACGGGTATGACTGAGGGACTTCGAGATTTACGTTCGAGCGCGAGCGTGCAACGATCGCGACACCACCGGCTGTGTGGAGTTTCTCGGGTTGCCTCTGTTGAAATCTGTGTTGTCTTTGGTCCTCTAGCTCGTTTGTCTCATGGCATCGACACACGTCGAAGCCTGTCCGCTGGCAATCGACAGCACGGAAAGCCGACCGACTGCCGGGGCTTGGGTGAACCCGGATGAGCCCGGGACAGGATATTTGTTGTTTCCGGAGTGTGGCCGGATGCTCGGCTATTTCTTCGCCTACGACGACGATCGAACACCATCGTGGTGGTTTTTCGCCGGCGATCTCGAAACCAGTGCCGCAGGCAAGATCGAACTCAATGCGCCCTTGTTGCGGTTCGAAGGGGGGAGGTGCCCTGCCTGCGATTTCACCACTCCGGTATCGGTCGAGCAGGGAATGGTTTCCATAGGGTTCACGGGAGCGGCGCTCGCGGAGGTCGAGGTGAGTCTGCAAGGTCGGGAGGCGTTCTCCGAGCAGATCGTTCCCGCGATTTTCGGTACTCCAGTATCCCGGTTCGGGGACGAGGTGAGCTACGGCGTCCCGGGCCTGAATGGTGAGTGGATTGCGCTGGTCATGTCAGCCGATGAAGACGGCCGTGTTTTCAGAGTGGACTCATCCGAACTGGTTTCAATTCGATCCGAGGGACCGATTCTCACCGCGCCCGGCGCCTATGATCTGAGCGCCCTTGTGACCACCGCAGGCGATTCTCCGTCTCCGGAGGTCCGCGGGCTCATCCAGTGCAGCGTCGCAGTCGAGAACATCAGCGCTACCGTAGAGTCGGTTCGGTGTGGGCTCAGCTACAACCTCGATCTCGGTCCTACCCAGTTCGGGCTCTTTCTCTCCAATCTGCGAGTGGAGCAATTCCAGAGCGAATCCACCACTAGAATGGATCCCACCGCACGAACCGTTTTCATGCGGTTCGTGCGATTGAACTCGAACTAGGACTCGATTCGCGCGACCTGTTGGTGAATGCCGGAGGAACGGGGTCAGTGTGACGGTTCGCGCCCGAAGCAGCCGCCATTGCTCTGGGCGACCAACGGACGGTCTTTCATGCCGAATCCGAGACAAACACCGTGCCCCTGCAACCCCAACGCCAGGAAAGCGGGAGTTCGTCTCGTTGCAGGTTGCGAACGGGAACTCCCCTGGGTGTTTCCCCTGAGGTCGCAGGAGACGTGCCTCCCGGGCTCTGACAGATGTTGACCGACTTGTCTTCGTCGCG
Organism: Pseudomonadota bacterium; assembly: GCA_039188505.1. Taxonomy (GTDB): domain Bacteria; phylum Pseudomonadota; class Gammaproteobacteria; order Xanthomonadales; family SZUA-38; genus JBCCZC01. The sequence goes on from JBCCZC010000128.1 coordinate 1,816, forward strand.
CCGAGCACGGAGGCTCGGCGGCGGGAACAAGCGCGTGATTGTCTGAGCGACCGACCCGGTCGCGAGTTTCACGCGCGCCCGCCGCCCAGCCGGAGCGCGCAGGCACTCAGGCGACGAGACCAGCGCTGGGGTTGTCAGGGGGCGAGCGCGATTGAGCGCCCCCTGACTCGCCGCGCGGGGACGAAACCCCGCAACCAACAAGCAACACCGCCCCGGCAGGGGCGCCAACACCCCAAAAAAAAAGCGAAAAGCGAAAAGCGAGGCGACGCGACAAGACGCGTCAATCACCCCCACCTACTCATAGGCCACGGCCTCGCGAACCACCTGCCGATTGATGGCGCGAACCGGGCCGGCAGCGGCCAGCAGCGAGAGCACGACCACGACGGCCAGCGAAAGGATGATCCCGAGCAAACTGGTAGCGTAGTCGAAGGGGTATTCGACCACACCCGTGCCGAACCAGTCGTTCAGGCGGCGGCTGACCGGTGTGGCAAGGAGGACGGCGACGAGCCATGCGCAGAGGCCGACGAAGACCGCTTCGGCGCCGACGATCCGGTAGACCGCGCCGGGGCGAGCGCCGATGGCGCGCAGCACACCCAGCTCGCGGGTCCGCTCGACCACGCTGGCGCTGATCCCGGTGGCGAGGCCCAGGGCGCTCACGAGCAACATCAGGAAGGCGACGACGCCCAGCATGACCTCGATGACCAGCAGGTGGTTGCGGATGATCCGCGTGGCCATCTGGCTCATCATCACGCCCGAGACACCGATCCCGGCGAGCTCGAAGTGGGACTCGAGCAGGCCCTGCATCTCGAAGAGGCCCAGCTCGGCTTCTGGCTTGCGGGTCACGTAGAGCATCCGACCGGCCACGCCGTCGGCGCCGGTGATCTCGCGGAAACCCTCGGCGTCCATGTAGAGCGCCGCGGCGCCGAACAGCTTGAGGAAGCCGCGCAGCTCGAAGGTGACCTGCTGGCCTGCGACCTCGGCCTCGAAGCGGTCGCCCACGGCCAGGCCCGGGTAGTGGCTCGTGAAGCGATGGCTGGCGACGACGCCGACCGTGTCCCCGGCACCCGGCCAGGTGCCAGCGGTCAGCTTCGGGACGAATGCGCGCGTGTCCGCCGGCACGGCGACGAGCCCGAAGCGTGCGCTGCCGTGCACCGGGGTCTCGAGGAGTTCCGCGGCGCCGGCGTCCCAGAGTTCCACGGGCTCCGCCCAGGGAAAACCCTCGATCCAGGCCAGCTCGGCCGGCGTCATGCGCTCGGCCAGGCGGACGGTCAGGTCGTGGTTCCAGCGCTCGTCCTCGACCTCCGCGGTGTTCAACAGGGAGGCGCGCAGGTTCATGGCGAACAGAAACACGACCGTGCCGACGGCGAGGGTCAGCGCGCTCAGCACGAAGCGCCGCGGTACCCGGAACGCATTCCGCACGCCGAGCCGGAGGGTCAGCGGCAGCGACGCCGTGAGCCGGGCGATGGCCGAGTGATCCATCGGCGGCGCGGCGCCGTGATTGTCGAGGGCGGCCCGGACGGGCACGGAGCACCAGCGCCGGACCGGCACGAAGGCGGCCACGACCGGAAACAGGGCGCCAAGCCCGACGAGGATCGCGTAGAAGCCGATCGGCAGCGTCGTGGTCAGGACCTCGAAGTTCAGCATCATCGACATGCCCCAGGCGAGGCCGTACCCGGACCGCACGACCAGCGGCAATACCAGCAGCGAGGCGACGAGTCCCAGGAGCAGCATGCCGCCGAGATAGAGCGCCATGACCTGCGCAACGGACCCGCCGATGGCCTTCAGCGTCCCGATTTCGCGGATCTGGTTCGTGAGCATGACGGTGACGAGATTGGTGATGAGCACGGCGCTCAGCAGGAAACCGAGCGTGCCCATGCCGAGCAGCAGGGTCAGGATCGTGTTCATCTGGAACTGGTGCGGATGCTCGTCGGGCGCGGGGAGGATGAAGTCGAAGGCCTCTCCGCCACCGTCAGCGATCACCGCCGCGACCGCGTCGCGCAGGGCGAGGCGAGACTCGAAACCATCGTCTCGCGCGCGGACGATCAGGCGGTCGCCGAAGCCCCCGGGCAGCCAGCCGCTGGCGGTCGCCCGGTCCACGTAGCCGTAGACCATCATCTCCATGCGCGACGGCGCCTGGCCGGGGTCGAAGACGGTGCCTGCGAGCGGCGCGATAACCGTCGAACCGTCCGGCAGGCTGAGCTGCAGGTCGTCGCCCCGGGCAGCGGGCTCGCCTTGCGGGGCACCGTGCCCGCCCGGCGCAGCGCTGGGCACGTTGCCGCCCATGATGCGGATCAGCGGTCGGCCGTCGCGCTCGATCAGAACGGACCCCGGTGGCGGCGGGTAGGTCCCGTAGTCCGGAAAGACCTTCGCCACATCGAGCGCCGCGAAATCGTCGACCACGAAGAGGATCAGCGGGAGATGGCGCTCCGCGCCGATAGCCAACCGGGCGCCGAGGATCGGCCGGTTCTCGGCTGCAACGACGCCATCGAGCGCCTTGATACGCTCGAGCATCCCGTTGTCGAGGCCCCGCATCGGCACGACCAGGTGCGGCGGCACGGTGCGGGTGAAATTGGTCGTCAGATCGTCGCCCAGGACCCGCTGGGCCACGATCACGCTGCCGATGCCCCAGAGCCCGATCGCCAGGCCGAGAAGCGTGATGGCCACCCGCGCCTTCCGCAGCGTCAGGTCCCGCCAGATCTTCTTCCAACGGACATCCACGTCAGGCCTCCACGAGCGCAGTATCGTCTCGCGCCGAATCCGAGCGAACGCTGCCCTCCTCAAGTTGGAGCACCCGATCGAAGCGGTCGAGCCGCGAGCGGTCATGGGTCGCCACGAGGACGGTTCGGCCCTCGCTGGCGCAGTCCGAGAAGAGCCCGTCAACCACGGCGCCGTTGGCTCCGTCGAGGTTCCCCGTCGGCTCGTCGGCGACGATGACGGCGGGGTCGTTCGCGAGCGCGCGGGCGATGGCGACGCGCTGCTGCTCACCCCCGGAAAGGGCTGCCGGGAGCTTGCCGCGGTGGCGCTCGACGTCGAAGCGGGCGAGAAGCTCCCGGCTGCGCCGATCCCGGTCTCGGCGCGGGATCCGGCCCACGAGGTCCATGGCCAGGCGGAGGTTCTCCGCGACGGTCAACGTCGCGATGAGCTGGAAGAACTGGAAGACCACGCCGATGCGCTCGCCCCGGAAGGCGGCGAGTTCGGACTCGCCCATCGCGGTGATGTCCCGGCCCTCGACGGCGACGCGACCGCCGCTGGCCCGATCGATGCCCGAGACCAAGTTCAGCAGGGTCGACTTGCCGCTGCCCGAAGGGCCGAGGATGCCGACACACTGGCCGGCGTCGAAGCGGAGGTCGACCGGACACAGCGCCTCGAAGCGGCCGGCGGCGGTCTCGTAGCTGCGGCAGGCGCCGGCGAGCTCGACGGATGCGGACATGGATCACTCCTGCGTGGATTGGCGAACATGTCAGCGCGAGCGGCGGCGGCGCGGCAAGCGGAAATCGACGGGGCGCCCGGCTTTTCGACGAATGCCATCCGTCGACGACGAATGACACGTCCGGATCGGGGCGCACACGGTCCGGCGTCAGGGCATCCGGCGGGCAAGCTCGTCGACGACGGCCCGGTAGGAGCGGCTCGAGCTCACCGTGCGGCCGCTCGCCAGAGCGATCTCGAAACTGCCGCTGCCGCGGGGTGTCACGCCGACGACGTGCTCGGCGTTGACGATGGTGGAGCGATGGATGCGCTGGAAGCGATCCGGGTCGAGCAGGGTCAGGAGCGAGGTGATCGTCGCCTTGCGCAGGAAGCTGCGGTCGGCGAGGTGAACGTGCACGTAGTCGCCGCTCGCCGCGAGGCACTCGATGGCGTCGACATCGACGGCACGGGTCTCACCCCGGTCGTCGACATCGAGCTGGGCGAGGTGCCCGGCCCCGGGCGGTGGCGCCCGACGCCCCAGCAGCGGCCGGCCGTCGAGCTCGAAATAGAGCACCGACCAGAAGAGATAGGTGGCGCCGAAGCCGACGATCCCGGTGGTCATCTTCCGCAGGTGGTCCTGCATCAGGTCGATGCCGAGGAGGAGGTAGGTAATCGGGTTGAGGATCATCGCGGTGATCAGCGCGGACACGGCGCTGAGGCCGACGACCCAGGGCGCCGGCCAGCGGAGCGCCTCGAAGCGCTCGTGCTGGAAGACGAGGGTCATGACCGCCGACAGCGCCACGCCAAGCACCGGGAAGTAGAGCAGGCGCATCAGCACGCGATTCCAGTGGTCCACGGTCACGGCCTGGACGACATAGAGCAGGCCAACGACGAGCCAGAACAGCAGCGTGAACTTCCAGTAGTGCGGCGTGCGCATCGCCCTTCAGCGCCGTACCGAGCTCTCGTAGCGGTCGATCCAGTCCTGCGGGGTCATCTTCGCGGCCAGTTCGCCGACCAGCTCGAACGGGATCCGGTCCATGCGCTTGAAGCGGATACAGCTCTTGCCCATGTCGAGCTTGGTGGGCACGACCTGGGCGTATTCGGCCTGGAACCAGGCGAGCAGTTCATCGTCCGCGTAGATTCCCATGTGATACAGCGCGACGAAGTTCTTCTGCGACGCGATGTTGAGAAACGGCAGCGGCAGCTTCGGGTCGCAGTGGTAGCCGTCCGGATAGAGCGCATGCGGTACGACCCAGGCGGGCATACCGTAGCCCATGGTCTCCTCGAAGCCCGCGGGCAGGTTGGCGTTGATGACATCGCGCAGCCGTTCCATCGGCGCGTGGCGCTCCGGCGGCAGTTCGGCGATGTAGGCGTCGACCGATTCGACCTTGGACTGCATGGACTCTCTCCGTTTTCCCCCGGGACATTCTAGCGGTCCCGTTCGCGATCGGCTCGCCCGTCATCCCGCTCCATGCTCTCTCCACATTGCGCGCCTAACTTCGATCGCAACGCTTGCAGGAGAACACCCATGACCGGACTCGAACTCGCCATCCCCGCCGCCGCCATCATCTTCTTCATGAGCGTCCTCCGCTCTTCGCACCGGCGCCGCGCCAGCGCGTCCGGCAAGCCGCGCAAGCGCCTGAGCAGCCCGGCCGAGCCCCAGCGCATCGAACGCCGGCGCAGTGAGCGCCGCCTGGAGGAAGACCGCCGTGACCTGATCCGCTTCGAATGCGGGAGTGACCGCCGAATTCGCGGACGCCGCCGGGGCGATCTGTGGATCGGCCGCCGGTAACCGCCTGAGGCGGAACCCGGATTTCATGCACGCCATGGACCACCTGGTCGTCCGCAGCATCGGCTTGCTGCTGCTCGGGCTCGCAACCTGCGCGGTCCCGCAGGATTCGAGCGAGGATCTCGCGGCGCACGCCGCGAAGGCCACCGGCGAAGAGAAGGTCGACGCGCTCAACGTCCTATCGAAGAGCTACTGGGGCGCCTCCGCCACCGCGGCCATGGCTGCCGCGGAGGAAGCACTCGCGCTGGCCACCCGCCTCGACTATCGGGCTGGTCAAGCGGCCGCCTGGCGCAACATCGGCATCGCCGACTACTACCGCGCCGATTTCGACGCCGCCCTCGGGGCGACCATGGAGGCCCGCCGAAGCTACGAGGCCCTGGGCGATCGCGCGGGCGAAGCGGCGGCCATGAGCACCATGGGAACGATCCTCATGAACCTCGAGCGCCTCGACGAAGCCATCGCGCTCTTCCGGGCCGCAATTCCCATCGCCGAGGCCGTCGGCGACGACAACCGCCTGGGCATCCTCTACAGCAATCTCGGCACCGTGCACCTGGGCCTCGAGAAGCCGCGCGAAGCGCTCGGCTACCTGAACGAAGCGTTGGTCGTGCTGCGGCGCAGCGGGAGCCAATGGGATGTCCTCACCTGTCTCGCCAACATCGGCGGCGCGCACAAGCGTCTCGGCGAGTTCGAGCGCGCCCTCGAGGTCAATCGCGAGATCCTCGCGATCGCGGAGGAGACGGGCAATCGCGTGCGCTACGCGGATGCCCTTGCGGATATTGCGCTGAGCCACGCGGGGCTTGGCAACGAAGCCCTCGCGCTGGACTTCTTCGAACGCACCCTCGACTACACGGCCGACGAGCCCGACCTGCTCCGGACGCGAACATCCGCGTTCGAGGAGTTCTCGGTCTATCAGGAGAGCCGCGGGAACCCGGTCGAGGCGCTGAACGCCCTGCGGAAGCATGTCGAGCTGCGCGGCGAGGTGTTTGCCCTGGAACGCGCGGAGGCGATCGCCGAACTCGAGGTGCGCTACGAGACGGCCAAGAAGGAGCAGGAGATCGAGATCCAGCAGCTGCTGATCGAGCGCCAGCGCGGCCAGCAGGGCTTGCTCGTCATCGCCGCCCTGCTTGCCACCGCTGGCGCCCTGGTGGTGCTTTGGCTCTACCGGCAGAAGCGCCGCGCCAATCTCGAGCTGGATCGGCTGGCGCGAACGGATCCGCTGACGGGCCTCGCGAACCGGCGCGCCCTCGTTGACACCGCGCAAGGCCTGATCACGCGCGCGGACCGGCAGCGGCAGCCCTGGTCGGTGGTGCTCCTGGATATCGACCACTTCAAGCGCGTGAACGACACCTTCGGCCACGAGGCCGGGGATGCCGTGCTGGCCGAGGTCGCGAACGCCATTGCCGGCAATGTGCGAGCCGAGGACCTCGCGGGCCGCTGGGGCGGCGAGGAGTTCCTGGTCCTGCTGCCGGACAGCGACGCCGCGGCAGCGACGGAGGTCGCCGAGCGGATCCGCGGCGCCATCAGCCTGGTCACCGTGTTCCACGGCCGACCGCTGGACCCGGTGACGGCCACGGTCGGCGTGGCGGTCGCGCTTGCCGATGAATCCTTCGACGCGGTGACGGCCCGGGCCGATACCGCCCTCTACAGCGGCAAGGCCCGGGGGCGTGACCGCGTCAGCCTCGCAGCTCGTGGTGAAGCCCAGCCGCTTGGGGAGCCCGCTTTCGCCGGCTGATGCCGCTATGCGCGTCATTCCGTCGACAGGCGCCGATACACGCCAGGATCCAGGACCGTAGGAGAGCCGAGATGACCGGACTCGAGATCATCATCCCCGTGGCGATCTTGCTCGCCTTCGCCGCCGTCGTTCGGATCCGACGAACCCCGCAGCGCCTCGACCAGCGGCGCGGCGAGCGGCGCCTCGCCCGGGGTCCCTGCGAGGCGATCCTCAGCGAAGACCTTTGCGACCGTCGTCACTCCGGACGCCGCCGGCAGGACCTCTGGCTGGGCGGTCGCTAGCAACGGTTTCGAGGCAGAAAGGCAGGTGGCGGGTGACACCAGGACACCCGCACCCGCGAACGACGGTTACGAGAAACGGCGCCCCCCGACGACGGTCTCGACCGGCCGGACGCCGGTCCAGGAGTCGTGGGCGGCGGTCGGCTCGACCCCATCGTCGACGGGCACCCGGCACTGGCCGCTGTAGGCAACGGTCGCATTACCGTCCGGTCCGACACCCGTGCCCACCATCTGGAGCTCGCAGCGAATCCGGGGCCCGGCGATCCGGTTCTCGAGAAACGCGCGCCCCGTCGTCGCCCCGGTCGCGAGATCCACATCGAAGCGGAACTCGTGGTCATGCAGCAGCACCGGAACGGAGCCGAGCACGGTGCCCGAGAAGACCTGGTGCCCGGTGTTGACGAGGGTGCCCTTCGCGAGATTGAAGACCGACGTCGGATGGTAGAGCACGCGGCCATGGAGGTCGCCGCTCAGGTCGATCGTGTCGGTGCTGCGCTGGATGAACCCGTTCGCCGTCGGGCGCTGCTCATGCACGATCACGTCCGCCTCGGAGAAGTAGTGCACGCCGGTGCCGGAGACGGGCACCCATTCATAGCGCCCGGCCCGGTGCTCCTCCGGGTCGCGGTCGGCAAGGCACGGCTCGGTCTGGATCGCGCCGAGGCCGAGGACGAGGAGGCTGGTCAGCAGGGTATTGGCGTGTCTCATGATCGATCTCCCGTTGGGTCGTTGGTGAATGTGAGATCGATGCTGGGCGCGCAGCCTCCGGCGAGAAACAGGCAAGGGTGGCCATGTGTGCTGGTGGCCACCCTTGGCCCACTTTGTCCCCCGTTCAGCGGGTCGCGGCAGGGAAAATCGGCAGACCATGCGGCACTCGGGCTATGATCAAGCCATGAGCGCAGGCAAGGACCGGCAGCGACTCGATTCCTGGAAGGCGATCGGCAACTACCTCGACCGCAGCGTGCGCACGGTGCGCCGCTGGGAGGCCGAGGAAGGCCTGCCCGTTCACCGGCAGATGCACAAGAGCCAGGGCCGGATCTTTGCGTTCGCGGACGAGCTTGACGCCTGGCAGGCCGAGCGCGCTGTCGGACCGAACGAGCGCGTCCGGATCGCACCGTCGGGGCCCGCCGCGACGCCACCGGAGGGACCCTCGATCGGCGTGCTGCCGTTCGCATTCCATGGCTCCGACCCAGCCAACCCGATGAGCTGATCACCGACCTCTCGACGATCCGCTCCCTCCGCGTGATATCGCGCACGTCGATGATGACGCTCCGCGGTACGGACGAGACGGCGACCGCGCTGGGGCAGCTGCTCGGCGTCCGCTATCTCCTCGAAGGCGCCGTGCGCCAGAGCGGTGAAAGCCTGCGCATCAACGTGCGGCTGATCGACGCGGAACAGGACGACCAGGTCTGGTCCAACCGCTATGTCGGGACCCTGGCCCAGCTCTTCGAAACCGAGATGCAGGTTGCGCGCGACACGCTGACGGTCATGCGCCATGCGCTGACCGAAGAGGAGCGCAGCGTACTCGTACCGCGCTCGGCGGCATCGCTACCGGTGTGGCAGTGCGTCCAGCAGGCCCGGACCGAGGCGTTCCGCTGGCATCGCGAAGCCATCGACCGGGCCATCGTCCTGCTCGAGGAGGGCATCGAGCGCTACGGCGAGGACCCGGAGCTGCTGGCAGCGCTGGGCCGGGCCTGGCTCCAGTATCGCGAGGCCGGCATCGACCCGACGGAGGAGCCACTAGCGCGGGCGCGCGATTGCCTCACGCGGATCCAGGCGATTGCCGGCGATTCCTTCAGGGGGGCGCTCCTGCGCGGCTGGATCGGCTACGCCGAGGGGCGTGTCGAAGTGGCCGTTCGGGCGCTGAGCGAGGCCGTCGTTCGGTATCCGAACAACCCGGACGCCCTTGCGCTGCTGGTCAACTGCTACCTGATCACGGGTCGGGTATCGCTCGCGCGCCCGCTGATCGATCGGCTGCTGATGATCGACCCGCTCACGCCGCTGAACCGCTGCATGCCCGGCTACGCGGAGCTGCTGGAGGGCCATCCGGAGCGCGCCGTCCAGCCCTACCGAGACATGGTGTCGCTCGACCCGGGAAATCCCATCGGGCGGCTGTTTCTTTGCTGGGTGCTGATCCTGAATGATCGCCAGGACGAGGCTGCGACGACGCTCGGCGGCTTCCCCCCGCCGCTGCTGGAAACACCCCCGGGGCGGCTGGCGCGCTTCCTCGTAGCCGCGGCAGCAGGCGCCGCGGACGAGACGCTCCTGACATCGGACGTGCGGGCCTTCGCGGGAGCCAGCGATTTCTTCCACCGGCTCATGGCGCACGGGTTCACGCTGGCGGGCGACAGCGACGCCGCGGTCGACGCCCTGACCCACGCCGTCGATCAGGGCTTCATCAACCATCCCTATCTTGCGCAGCACGATCCGATCCTCCGACGACTCGACGGTCACGCAGCCTTCGAGACGCTGCTGGCGCGCGTACACGAACGCTGGGAGGCGTTCCTCGCCTGAGTCCATCTCGAGGTGTGGGTATCCGGCGGTTGCGCTATCGTGAGAGGCGTGGGACACGGACGGTCAGGGAAGGGCGATGGGTGCACACAAGCACGGACCACCCAGCACGAAGAACATTGCCGGCGGGGTTGGGCGCGGCATCCTCGGCGGTCTGCTCGACGAAGGTAAGTCCTGGGTCCGCTTCACGCTTGCGGGCGCCGTCGTCGGATCGGTGGGCCTCGGCGGCGTGGTGGCCTACCACTTCGGGTTGGAACACCTCCTCCTGGGCGCCGGCATCGGGGCCGCCGTCGGCGGCGTGGGCGCCGGGCTGCTCTATCTTTTTGCCGCGGCCGAGCTGTAAGGCACCACGACAGAATCATCCAGGGAAAGGACATGAGCGAGACGACGACAGCAACCGGTCAGTGCCTCTGCGGCTCCGTCACCGTGACAGCGGCGGTGGAATCGCGCTTCGACGCCTGCCACTGCAAGATGTGCCGGACCTGGGGCGGTGGGCCCTACTTTTCCATCCACGCCGACACCGTGACATTCACCGGTGACGACCTGATCGCGAGCTACACGTCCTCCGAGTGGGCCGAGCGCGCCTTCTGCCGTCGCTGTGGCACCCACCTCTACTTTCGGCTGAAGCACGATAGCGGGTACTCATTGCCGCTTGGCCTGCTGAACGACGATCACGAGGCGCGCTTCGAGGAGCAGATCTTCATCGACCGCAAGCCGGCCGCCTACAGCTTCGCGGACGACACCGAGAACCTGACGGCAGCCGAGACCCTGGCGAAGTACACGCCGCCGGCCAGCTGAGGCATAGCACCATGCCCCTCGTCGCCCACTCGAAGCTGCCCACCTTCGACGCGCTCGCGGACCAGGGTCACGAGCTGCTGTCGCTCGACAGCGCCGTGCACCAGGACATCCGCGAGCTCCACATCGGCTTCCTCAACATGATGCCGGACGCCGCGCTGCAGGCCACGGAGCGGCAGTTCATCCGCCTCGTCGGCAGCTGCAACCGGATCGTTCAGTTCTTCGTCTATCCATTTTCGCTTCCGGAGATCGAGCGCAGCGCGGCAACCCGCGCCTACATCGACCAGCACTACAGCCGCTTCGAGGACCTGCGCGAGGCGGGGCTCGACGCGCTGATCATCACGGGGGCAAATGTCGCCAACCCGGCCCTGGACGAGGAGCCCTTCTGGGAACCACTGACCGAGGTGATGCACTGGGCCCATGAGGCGGTTACCTCGACCCTCTGCTCGTGCCTGGCCACGCACGCGTTCCTCAAGCACCTCCACGGCATCGAGCGCCAGCCGCTAGCGGCGAAGCGCTGGGGCGTCTATGCGCACCGCGTCACGGCCAAGGACCATCCGCTGCTGCGGGAGGTCAATACCCGCTTCGACGTACCGCACTCGCGCCATAACGACATTTCGCGGGCCCAGCTCGAGGCGGCGGGACTGCCCGTGCTGGCCGAGAGCGATACCGGCGGCGTGCACCTCGCAGCGAGCCCGGACCAGTTCCGCGTCATCTACTTCCAGGGACACCCCGAATACGACGCGTCCAGCCTCTGGAAGGAATACAAGCGCGAGGTCCGTCGCTTCGCGGCCGGCGCACGCAAGACGCCCCCGCCGTTGCCCGAGAACTACATCGATCCAGAACACGTGGCGCTGGCTCGGCGACTGGTCGACGTCATCGACATTCCCGACCAGGTCGCCGCGATCGAGCAGCGCCTGTCCCCGCGCATCGACAACACCTGGGGCGATTCGGCAAAGGCGCTCTTCAACAACTGGCTGGGCCTGGTCTATCGCTGTACCGACCTCGACCGCCGGCGCCCGTTTATGGCCCACGTGGACCCCGGTGATCCGCTCGGGCTCCGCGCGAATTCACCGCATCCCACTTCCAACGATTCGGACGAGCAATGAAAGACGAGACCCTAGCGATCCATGCCGGCTTCAAGTCGGACCCGGCCACCAAGGCGGTGTCCGTGCCCATCTACCAGACCGTCGCCTACGAGTTCGACAACGCGCAGCACGGCGCGGACCTGTTCAA
>JBCCZC010000129.1:0-13491 GCA_039188505.1 Pseudomonadota bacterium
CAGTCCCAGGCGCCGAGCCCGTGGAGTCCGGCGAACACGACCGGCGAGGCCTTTCTCAACATGCGTGAGGCGGGCATCTTCGTCGCGTCCTCCGCCGGGAACTCCGGGCCCGGTAACGGCACGGTCAGCGTGCCGGCCAACGCGCCCTGGATCACGGCAGTGGCCAGCGTCAGCCACGATCGGAGAGTCGTGAACAACGCGATCGACGGCTTCACCGGCGGCACCGGACCGCTCCAACGCCTTGCCGGCGAGAGCCAGACCGGAGGCTTCGGTCCCGCCCGTATCGTTCACGCCCGGGATTTCGGCCATCCCCTGTGCGGGATCGGTGATGTCGTTGCGAGCGGGACCTGCGTGGACAACGGCTCGAACCCGTTTCCGCCGGGCACCTTCAACGGCGAGATCGTGGTCTGCGACCGCGGGATCTACGGACGGGTGGAGAAGGGCTTCAATCTGCGGGAGGCGGGCGCCGGGGGCTACGTGCTGGCCAACAGCTCGAGCGAAGGCGAGGCGACCGCAAACGATGCGCACTGTCTGCCGGCGGTTCACTTGGGTGTTGCCGACGGGGATCTCCTGCGCGACTGGCTGGCCACCGGTGCCGATCACCGGGCCGAGCTGGTCGGGGTCTTCGAGCCGGAAACCGATCGTGATGCTCGCTTCGGCAGTGTCGTCAGCGGCTTCAGTTCCCGCGGGCCGGACGCGATCGCGCCGGATCTCATGAAACCGGATATTGCGGCGCCGGGCCAGGCGATTCGCGCGGCCAGCCGTCTGGGTACCCAGGAGACTTTCATCAGCGGCACTTCCATGGCGTCGCCACATGTGGCCGGGGCAGCCGCACTGGTCCTCGCGGCGCAGCCCGGGCTCTCGCCAGACCGGGTGCATGCCGCGCTGGCCACGACGGCCGAGGCGGGCGGCATGCGGGTCAGTGGCGGCGCTCCCGCGGGCGCGCTCGACGTCGGCGCGGGACTGCTCAGGGTCGACGAAGCCGTGTCCGCGGGTCTGGTGCTGCCCGTGACTCCCGCTGAATTCACGGCGGCAAACCCCGCGGCGGGCGGCGATCCCAGTTCGCTGAACCTGCCCGGGCTGGCCACCGCCAGCTGTATCGGCTCCTGCCGCTTCGAACGCCGCGTCGAGGCGGTCGTCGCTGGCGCCTGGAGCGTTGTTTTCGACGCACCGCCGGGCGTGAGCGTTGCGGTCGAGCCGGCGTCCTTCGAGCTCGGCGCCGGGGAGAGCGTGGACCTCGCGATCACCGTCAACGTCGTGAACGCCGGCGCGCTCGTCGGTTCGCGAGCCGACGGTGTCGTACGCCTCGTTCCCGGGGGGCCTGGCGTGCCGCCGACGGGTCTGGCCTTTTCGGTCGTGATCGATCCCGGTCCGGTCCCCGAAGAGCTGACCGTCGTTGCCGATGCGAGTTTCGGCACGGCGGACCTCACGCTGCCGGGTCTCGTGCCCGCATTTCCTGCTGCGGCTTTCCGAACCACAGGGCTTGGCCGCCTGGGCGAGGAGGAGCGTGCGCTCGGGCAGGACAGCGTGCGATCGAGTCCCTACGACAGCCTGATTGACGGCGTCTACTACGTGACCGTCGAGGTGGCGGCAGGGGGCCTGGTCTTTGCCGAAACCCTGGCCGGCCTGAACGGCGATCTAGACCTCTTCATTGGCGCCGACACCAACTTCAATGGCCTACCGGACGCGGACGAGGAACGCTGCGCCAGCACGTCCGCAACCGCCATCGAGCGCTGCCTGGAGGTCGCCGACCGGGCGGGCACGTGGTGGATTCTGGTGCAGAACTGGGCCAGCAGCGCTCCCGGCGCCCGCGATGGTGTTGCGATCCGCTATGCCGGCATCGACCCCGGCGGTACTGCGCTGACCGTCACGGGGCCGGGCTCGGCTCCGGGTAGCGCGCCGGTGCCGGTGCGGGTGACGTGGGACGAAGGTCGGCTCGCCGCCGGCGAGCGGTGGCTCGGTCTCCTGGAGCCCCTGGCGGACCGCCGCGCGGGAGCAGGTAGCTTCGGGCAGATTCCGCTGATCATCGACCGGTCCGCGGGGAGCGTAGCGGCACCGCGCGCCTACGCGCTCCGGCCGGGCGCGCCCGCCTCCGTGGGCATCGAGCCCGGTGCGGTGCAGGACCGGCTGTTCTTCGACGTCCCCACCGGTGCCTCCCGGGTTGCCGTTGCCTTCGAAGCGGCGGACCCCCTCAGCGTGCGGTTGCAGCGAAACCCGCATGAGTTCGCTGCGCCGGAGGTGCTTCCGGCCGGCGGCGAAGCGCTCGCGGCGATGACGGACGCGGCCGGCGTTCTGACGCTGGATGCGCCGGCGAGCGGTCGCTACCACGTCGTTCTCGACAACGGCGGTAGTGAGGCGCTGGCCGTGACCGTGACGGCAACCATCGAGTCCGCGACCGAGTCCGTCGACCCGCTGCCGGGGCTCTACTTCAATCCGGATCGAGACGGCCACGGCATCAATCTCAATACCGCCGGGGACCAGCTCGTGATCGAGTGGTACACCTATCTCGAGGACGGTACGCCGACCTGGTATCTCGCCCAGGGGCCGGCTCCGACCGTGGGCGGCCAGTGGCAGGCCGATCTGCTGCGCTTCTCCTGGGACGGCGGTGCAGCGGTCGGGGTCGACGTCGGCGACGTGATGCTGACCTTCGAGGACGAGGCCGCGTTCGTGTTCAGCTTCCGGGTCCACGGTGAATCCGGTACGGAGCGCATGATCGCGTTGGCGCCCGAACCCGGATGCGATGTCCAGGGTGCCGTCGCGGAGCGGACCGGCCTTTGGTTCGATCCGGCGAGCCCCGGCTACGGCTACTCCGTGCTCGGCGTCGCCGGCAACGAGGTCTACATCAACTATCTGTTCGATGGGGCGGGCGTGCCGCGCTGGGCGTTGGCTCAGGGCGATGGCTCGCCAGGCAGCCTGGCGCTGCTCCAGTTCGAGGGCTTCTGCCCGACCTGTGCCCGCGCCGTCGGACCGCCGCAGCCCGTGGGCGTCATCAATTTCGGCTTCGACGACCCGCAGACGGGCCGCATCGGCGCCGCTCTGGAATTCGTCGCACCGGTCGGAGGCTTCTGGGAGCGCGGGGGTGACGTCAGCAATCTCGCGCCGGCCTTCGACTGCAGCGGCGGTTGAAGGGGTCAGGTCGATTTGCCAAACTCGAAGGCGGACTGCCGGAATAATCACAACAAGCCTGGCAGCGATTGACTGATGGACATGTGGGAGTTCGATGACGAGGATCTGGCTGACCCTCGTCCTGCTGCCGTTCCTGTATGGAACGACCTGGGCGAAGGACGATCAAACCGACGAACCGGCGCAGGCAGAAGCGGCTCCGAGCCAACCGGCTCAGGAACAACCCGCCCCGGGGAATGAGCCGCAGCGTGTGCGCCGTCTCGGCGACTCGCTCGCGACCGACCCGAGCGCCGAGTGGGTGCCCGGGCTCCCGACCACGGTCGATGACGCTGCGCTCGAGCGGAAGCTGACCGTGGCCGAGCGCGCGCTCGCGAATGGCGATCTGCTGGCGCCACCCAACGCGAATGCCCTTTATTTCTTCCAGCAGGTGCTCGACGTCGCGCCGGACAACGTTCGCGCCCGGGAGGGCCTGAACCAGATCGCAGACAGCCTCGTCACCCAGGCTCGCCAGGCGCAGGCCGCGGGCAATGACGTCCGGGCGCGCAGTCTCCTCGCCCAGATCCGCAGCTTCGCACCGGACTACCCCGGGATCGATCAGCTCGAGGCCGATATCGGCCGCCGCGCCGAGATCGAGGCCCTCCAGACGAGCGCCGAAGCCGCGCTTGCGGCCGGCCGCCTCGATCAGCCGGCCGGCGACAACGCCCTCGAGACGTTCCAGGCGCTGCTGGCGATTGATGCCGGCTCAACGGTTGCCGCCGAAGGCGTGGCGGCCGTGCAGCGCCGGCTCCTTGCTCAGGCGCAGGCGGCGGTCGACGCAGACGATCTCCCGGGTGCCCAGGAACTGCTTGATCGGGCGGAAACTGCCGGCGCGAGCGGTGACGGGCCCGCCAGCATTCGCGGCGCCATGGCCGACGTCAGGCGTGCCCGCCAGATTGCGCGGCTGACGGCCATCGAGGCCCAGGTCGCCGCCGGTGACGTCGATGCCGCAGAGGCAGCCCTCGGTGAGTTGCTCGGCGAGGGTTTCCCCGCCGACGAGCGGACTGCGGCGATCGACGTCGAGATTGCCCGGGTGCGCCGCGTCCGCGCGTTCCCGCCCGGGACGACGATCAATGACGATTTCTCGGGGGGCGGTCAGGCGCCGACGATGATCATCGTCCCCGGCGGCAGCTTCGAGATGGGCTCGCCTCGCAGCGACCGCGACCGCGGTAACAACGAAGGGCCCCAGCAGACGGTGACCTTCGCGATTCCCTTCGCGCTCGGGCAGACCGAAGTCACGGTGGCCCAGTTCCGGATCTTCGTCGAGACGACCGGCCACGTGACGGACGCGGAGCAGGCCGGCGAGTCGACGATCTACAACGTCCTCTCGGGCAATCTCAAGAAGGAATCGGGCATCAGCTGGCGCAACAGCTGGCAAGGCCAGAACGCCGAGGATGACGATCCGGTCGTGCACGTCTCCTGGAACGATGCGATGGCCTATGCGGCCTGGGTCGCCCAGGAAACCGGCGAAGCCTATCGACTGCCGACGGAGAGCGAGTTCGAATACGCGCTGCGTGCGGGCACGACCACGCCCTTCTGGTGGGGGCGGGGCGCCCCCCGGGACACAGTGGAAAACCTGACGGGCGAGGAGGATCGGATGGCGGGTCGCTGGGAATGGCCGGCGCCCTTCGAGCGCTACGGTGATGATCACTGGGGGCCGGCCCCGGTGGCCAGCTTCACCGCCAACCCCTTCGGCCTGCTCGATATCGGTGGCAACGTGATGGAGTGGGTGGCCGACTGCTACGTCGCGTCGCTCGACGGTGTCCCCCTCGACGGCTCGGCGAGGCCCGACGCCGGTGAATGCAACCGGGTGCTTCGCGGCGGGTCCTGGGCGACTCCGCCTGCGAAGACGCGTTCAGCGCAGCGAACCACGGCGCGACCGACCCAGTCGACCAGCCTGGTCGGGTTCCGCCTCGCGCGATCGCTGTGAGCGTCGCTCGCTAGCCGAGCACGGATTGGCCGACGCGTTCGAGCACCGTTAGGCGGTCTTCCACCAGCCGTGAGGCGGCCTCGAAGTCGATGTCATCGAGGCTGCCGGCGTCCCGCGTCAGCTGCCGCAGGATGGCACGGTTGACCTCGCCCCGCTTCTGCGCAGCCGCATAGGGAATCCGCCGGAACATCACCAGCGCGTAGCGTGGCACGAAGCGCTCGGGATGGCGTCGCTCGAGTTCGAGGGCCAGCGTGCGCATCAGCAGGTAGCGATCGTCGCTCACGGAAGATCGCATCTCGATGTAGTTCTCCAGGGCCATGTCGGCGATGGCGTTCGCGTTGGGCTTCCGGTCGGCTTCGAAGTCGGCGAAGGCGTCTTCCCACCGGCGGTGAGCTCCGATGATGCGGGCGAGCGCCTCGCAGTCCTCGAAGCCGCAGTTCATGCCCTGGCCGTGGAACGGCACGATGGCGTGCGCGGCATCGCCGATCAGCACCGCGCGGCCGTCGATATGCCAGCGAGGACACCGAATCGTCCCGAGGACGCCGACGGGGTGCTCCTCGAAGTCCTCCGGGAGCTGCGTCAGGTGCGGGACGGCGTCGGGAAACTCCGCTTGTACGAAGGCCACGAAGTCGTCGTACGTCGCCGTTTCCGCGAAGGAACGATCGCCCTCGGACGGCATGAAGAGCGTCGCCGTGAAGCTCCGGTCCTCGTTGGGAAGGGCAATCATCATGTGCCCGCCGCGCGGCCAGACGTGGAGGGCTTCGGGCGCCATGCGGAAGCCGCCGTCCGGAGTCGGGGGAATCGTCAATTCCCGGTAGCTGTGGTCGAGGAAGCGGATGTCACTCTTGAAGTCCCCGTGGCGCTCGATCGCGGCGCGCACCGGTGAACCCACGCCGTCGGCGCCGATGATGGGCAACACGGGCCGGGCATAGCGCCGGTCCGACGCGTGGTCGTGGAAGGTCGCCTGGCCGCTGTCGAGGTCGAGGTCCACGAGTTCCTGAGAGAAGTGGATTCGCACGCGCTTCGTTGCTTCCGCGGCATCGAGCAGGGCGCAGTTGAGCCGGGCCCGGTGCACCGAGTAGATGACCTCGTCATCACTTTGACCGTACGGCTGCAGGTTGACGCCCCTCGCGTCGTGCACCATGCGTCCCCGCATGGGCAACGCGAAGCGCGCGACCCGGTGGTGCAGGCCGACGCCAGCGAGGGCGTGGATTCCGCGTTCGGCGAGCGCCAGATTGATCGAGCGCCCCGCGGGGACGTCGTCCCGCCTGGGGTCCGACCATCGCTCGAATACCTCGACCCGGAAACCGAGCTGCGCGAGGTAGACGGCCGCCAGGCTGCCGGCGAGCCCGGCCCCGACGATGGTGATTTCCCGCGTGTCCCCGATCGGGCGGGGCTCAGGTCGCTGTGACGACATCTTCCAGGATCTCCGCGAACTCGGCGACGTGGTTGGGGTGGGGGATCGGCCCGAGGCGGAGACGTCGGTTTCGCGCCAGCTGCCCATCCCGTCGCGATCCGTCAGCGCATCGAACGCGGCGTGCCCGGTCGCCCTGGGATTGTAACAACGCCCGCATGCGATCGCTCCGTTCGTAGCGCGACCATCGCACCGGTAGGCAGTGGCGGGCGCGCGCGGTATCCTTCACAACGGGATTGATTGGCAGAGGGCGCCCGGAAGAAGGCGCCTCGAACAGAGCCCTTTTTGGGGGGATTGGATGACCATGGAAGTGGCAGGCCGCGAGCCGGCCGTGCTCGACACCGTCGTCGAGCTTCTCACCCGGGAGGCCAGCCCGGCCGCGGCCCGGAAGCTGGGCACCTTTGCCCGTCGCTATCTGCATCGCGTACCTGACGCCGAGCTGAGCCGACGCACGCCCGAGAACTGGGCCGGGCTCGTCAGGAGCCAGTTCCGGTTCGTGACCGAGCGCGGCCTCGGCGAGGCTGCCCAGGTGCGCATCTTCAACCCGACCATGGAGTCAGACGGCTGGGAAACCAGCCATACGGTCATCGAGATCCTGTGCGACGATCGGCCGTTCCTGGTGGATTCGACCACGCTCGCGATCTCGGAATTCGACGCTTCCATCCACCTGATCATCCATCCGGTCTTCCAGGTCCAGCGGGACGCCGGCGGTTTCCTGATGCAGCTAGGCGGCGGCGAGGAGCTCGATGGCGCTGCGGCCGAATCGGTGATGCACTTCGAGATCGACCGGGTCACCGAGCGGCGGGTTCTCGATGAACTCCAGGCCCGGATCGAGACCGCCCTCGAGGACGTCAGGCTCGCGGTGCGTGACTGGGAGCAGATTCTCGCTCGCCTCGACGAGGCGATCGGGGCGCTCGAGGATGCGGATACGCCGTATCAGGAGGAGGAGGTCGCCGAGACCGTCGCCTTCCTGCGATGGCTGGCGGACGACCACTTCACCTTCCTGGGCTACCGGGAGTATCGGGTCGTTCCCGAAGAGGGTCGCGAGGTGCTGGACGCCCAGCGCGATTCCGGCCTGGGCATCCTGGCGCAATCGATCCCCGGCACGAAAACGGCCGTGCTGTCCCGCGACCCGCGCGAGATCGCGCTTTCCGGACCGGTGATCATCACAAAGACCAAGGGTCGCTCCACGGTCCACCGGGGCGGCTACATGGACTATATCGGCGTCATGGACTTCGACGCCGAGGGACGGCTTGTCGGCGAGCGCCGGTTCCTCGGGCTATACACCTCCTCGGCGTACAACCGCCGCCCGTGGAACATCCCCTACGTACGGCGCAAGGTCGACGCGGTCATGAACGCATCGGGCCTGACGCCCGCGAGCCACGGTGGCAAGGCGCTGCTGCACATCATGGAGACGCTGCCCCGGGACGAGCTCTTCCAGGCCAATCCCGACGAGCTCTTCGATCTCGCGATCGGCATCTTCGATCTGCAGGAGCGGCAGAAAACCCGGCTGTTCATCCGCCGCGACCGCTTCGGTCGATTCTTCTCCTGCCTCGTTTTCATCCCGCGCGATCGCTTCAAGACCGAGACGCGGGAGCGGATCCAGGCCATTCTCAAGCGGTCACTGAGCGGAGATTCGGTGGATTTCACCGTCCAGGTGTCGGAGTCGAAGCTCGCCCGGGTGCACGTGACGATCCGCACGCGTCCGAACATGGCGCCGGATTACGCCGTGGATGAGATCGAGCAGCGGCTCGTCGAGGCCGTGCGGACCTGGGGTGACCGGCTTCGGGAAATCCTGGTCGAGAAGCACGGCGAGGACACGGGCCTGGCCTGGGCGCGGCGCTACGGCGCGTCGTTCCCGGCGGCCTACGTCGAGGACGTGACGCCCTGGGTAGCGAGCTTCGATGTCGAGAACCTGGCGGCGCTGGGCGGCGACGACGATCTGCGCATGAGCCTCTACCGGCCCCGGCAGCGGGATGCCAACGTCTTCCGATTCAAGATCTTCCGCCGTAATCGGACCATCCCGCTATCCGATGCGCTGCCCATCCTCGAGAACATGGGGCTGCGGATCGTCAGCGAGCGACCCTATCGGCTCGAAGCAAAGGACGGGGCCTGCTGGTGGATCCAGGACTTCGACATGCAGCTCGATGGGGGCGGGGACATCGACCTCGATCAGCTTCGCGATCCCTTCGAGGAGGGCTTCCGGCGGGTCGTGCACGGCGAGGCGGAGGACGACGGCTTCAACCGCCTCGTGATCGCAGCAGGCCTCGACTGGCGCCAGGTGGCGATGCTCCGCGGCTACTGCAAATACCTGCTGCAGACCGGCGTACCGTTCTCGCAGCAGTACATGGAGGAATCGCTCGCAACGCATCCGGGCATCGTCCGGACCCTCGTCGGCTATTTCCAGGCGCTCTTCGATCCGCGGCGCGACGAGGAGACGGCGAATCAGGCCGAGACGCGCAATCGCAGTCTCGTCCGGGCCATCGAGGAGTACAGCGAGGACACGCTCGACGCCCAGGCCTTCGACCTGCTGAAGGCGCTCGGCGCGGCTGGCGACAGGAAGGCGCAGGTGCGCGCTTCCGAGCGCCTGCTCCGGCATCAGATCGAGCGCGTGCGAAGCCTGGATGAGGACCGTATCCTCCGCGGGTTCTTCAGCGTCATGCGGGCCACGCTGCGCACGAACTACTACCAGGAGGGCGCGCCCTACCTCGCCTTCAAGATCCGGTCCGAGGGCCTGCCTGATCTGCCCCAGCCTCGGCCGTGGCGCGAGATCTTCGTCTATTCACCGCGCGTGGAAGGCATCCACCTCCGCGGCGGCGCCGTGGCCCGGGGCGGCCTCCGCTGGTCCGATCGGCGGGAGGACTTCCGCACGGAAGTGCTTGGCCTGATGAAGGCGCAGATGGTGAAGAACACGCTGATCGTGCCGGTCGGCGCGAAGGGTGGTTTCGTCGTCAAGCGACTGCCCGTCGACGGTACGCGCGATGCGCTCATGGCAGAGGTCGTGGCCTGCTATCGCTTCTTCATCAACGCGCTGCTCGATGTCACCGACAACGTCCGCGACGACACGATCGTACCGCCTCCGAGCCTCGTACGCCGGGACGACGACGACCCGTACCTGGTCGTTGCGGCGGACAAGGGCACCGCAACCTTCTCGGACATCGCGAACTCCGTGTCGGAGAACCATGGTTTCTGGCTTGGCGATGCGTTCGCCTCCGGGGGCTCGGCGGGCTACGACCACAAAGGCATGGGCATCACCGCCCGCGGCGCCTGGGAATCGGTGAAGCGCCACTTCCGGGAACTCGGCATGGACTGCCAGAGCGAGCCGTTCACCGTCGTCGGCATCGGCGACATGAGCGGGGACGTCTTCGGCAACGGCATGCTCCTGTCGCGGCAGATCCGCCTGCAGGCGGCCTTCAATCATCTGCACATCTTCATCGATCCGGATCCCGACCCGGAGTCGAGCTTCGTGGAGCGCGAGCGCCTGTTCAGGCTGGACCGCTCCGCCTGGACCGACTACGACCAGAAGCTCATCAGCCGCGGTGGCGGCATCTACAAGCGGTCCGCGAAGGAGATCGAGCTGACGCCCGAGGTCAAGGCGTGGCTGGGGCTCGAGGTCGCTGCGGTGACGCCCCAGGAACTCGTCCGCGAACTGCTGCGGGCGCCGGTGGACCTGCTCTGGAACGGCGGCATCGGGACCTACGTCAAGGCGTCGAGCGAGACCAACGCCGAGGTCGGTGATCGGGGCAACGACGGCCTGCGAATGGACGGCCGCGACGTACGCGCCCGCGTGATCGGGGAGGGTGGCAATCTCGGCCTGACCCAGCGCGGACGCATCGAGTACGCGATGGCGGGCGGACGGATCAACACCGACGCGCTCGACAACTCCGCCGGCGTCGACTGCTCGGATCACGAGGTCAACATCAAGATCCTGCTCAATCCGCCCATGCGCGACGGCACCCTGGCGCTCGAAGCCCGCAACGAACTGCTGGCGGCGATGACCGACGAGGTGGCGGAGCTCGTGCTCCGGAATAATTATCTTCAGGCCCAGGCCGTGAGCATGATGGAGCGCCTCTCGGTCGACCGGATCGGCTCGAAGGCTCATCTGATCGATGTGCTCGAAGCCCAGGGCGAGCTGGACCGGGAGCTGGAGACGCTGCCGACCCGCGACGACATCAGCGAGCGTCGCAAGCGCGGGCAGGGTCTGGCGCGGCCCGAGCTCTGCACGCTCATGGCCTACGCGAAGATGACCGTCTATACCGCGCTGCTCGATTCCGGTGTGCCGGAGGATCCCTACCTCTCGCGGGAGCTCCAGCGCTACTTCCCGGGGCCGCTGCAGCGCGACTACGCGACCTACATGGACGATCACCCGCTGCGGCGCGAGATCATCGCAACGATGGTGACGAACAGCCTGGTGAACCGCATGGGTGCGACCTTCGCACTGCGGATGCACGAGGATACCGGCGCGCGGACTTCGGAGATCGCCAAGGCCTACTCGGTCGCTCGCGAGATCTTCAATGCGCGCGACTGGTGGGACGCGATCGAGGCGCACGACAACCAGGTTCCGAGCGAGATCCAGCTCGAGGTACAGCTCGACATCTGGCACCTGCTGCGGCACCAGACGCGCTGGATCCTGCACCACCATCGCAACGACCTCGACATCGCCGCGCTCGTGGATCGCTATCGTGACGGCGTCGGCGAGCTCCGCGACGGCGTGGCAACCTGGTGCGGCGAGGCCTGGAAGGCGCGCGTCGACGAGCGCCGGTCGGCGCTCGAGCATGCCGGCTTCGCTGCGCCGCTGGCCGCTCGCCTGGCCACTGCCCGGGCCCTGATTCCCGCGCTGGACATCCTCGAGGTATCGCTCGACGCGGACGCCGCGGTGGAGCGGGTCGCCTGCCTGTATTTCGCCGTTGAGGACGCTTTCAAGCTCGGCTGGTTGATGCGCGAGATCGAGGGTCTGCACGTGGACGGCCAGTGGCACGCCCACGCCCGCGGCGGCCTGCGCGACGAGCTCTACATCAACCACCGCCAGCTGACCGCCCGGGTGCTGCGCGCCGATCGCGGAACCGCTGGGGCGGGCGAGGCGGTGGCCCAATGGATGGGCGAGATCGAGGAGCAGCTGGCGTTCTTCGACGCCATGATGCGCGATATGCGGAACGCGGGCGCGATGGACTATGCGACGGCGTCGGTCGCCATGCGGGCGCTCGATCAGCTCGTCATGAACCTTTAGCGCTAGATTCGGAACAGCCCATCGGCGAGGGTGGCCGCTCGGGCCTGCCGCGGTGGGCTGGGCAATTGGGGAGAAGTAATGGATTTCGAGAAGATCGCTTTCGTCGCCAGCCGGTCCCAGGCGGCCCAGGAAGCGCTGCAGAGGCTCGGTGAGCGCTACGGCAATACGCCGGTCGAGGAAGCCGAGGTGATCGTCGCCGTGGGCGGCGACGGGTTCATGCTGCAGACCATGCACCGCAACATGCGGCTCGGGAAACCCATCTACGGCCTCATGCGCGGCTCGGTCGGGTTTCTGATGAACCAGTACGAGCACGAGGCCGATCTGCGCGAGCGGCTGGCCAAGGCGGAAGCCGCCGAGATCCATCCCCTCCGCATGGTCGCGTACGGCGAGGCGGGGACCGACATGACCGCACTGGCGATCAACGAGGTCTCCATGCTCCGCCAGACGAAGCAGGCAGCGAAGATCCGCGTGTCGATCAACGGTTCGGTGAAGCTCGAGGAGCTGATCTGCGACGGGATCCTGCTCTCGACCGCTGCCGGCAGCACCGCTTACAACCTCTCGGCGCACGGCCCGATCCTACCGCTCGGTTCGAACATCCTGGCGCTGACGCCGATCAGCCCCTTCCGTCCGCGACGCTGGAAGGGGGCGCTGCTCTCCTGCGACGCCCGCGTCAGCTTCGAGGTGCTCGAGCACTACAAGCGACCGGTGAGCGCGACGGCCGACGCGTTCGAGGTGCGCGACGTCGTGCAGGTCGACATCGAGGAGGCCAAGGATGTCACGCTGACGATGCTCTTCGATGAGGATCACAACCTCGAGGATCGGATCCTCAACGAGCAGTTCCAGTCCTGACACCGTGAGCGGGGACGACAAGGCGTTCGTCGTCGCCATCTCCTCGCGGGCGCTGTTCGACCTCGACGAGAGCCATCGGGTCTTCGAAACGGAAGGGCTCGACAGCTACGCCGCGTATCAGGTCGAGCGGGAAGACGACATCCTGGGGCCGGGCATCGCCTTCGAGCTGGTGCGCAAGCTGCTCGCGATCGACGCGCCGCACGAGGACGTGCGGGTGGAGGTCATCCTGCTGTCGCGAAACAGCGCCGACACGGGGCTGCGGATCTTCAATTCGATCGAGCATCACGGCCTTGCGATCAGTCGCGCGGCCTTCACCAACGGGGCGAGCCCGTACCAGTACATCGAGTCCTTCGGCGCGGACCTCTTTCTATCGGCGCACGCGGACGACGTGAAACTCGCACTCGAGGCCGGCTATGCCGCGGCGACGATTCTGCAATCGCGGCCGACGGCCGAACCGTCACACCCCCAGCTACGGATTGCCTTCGACGGCGATGCCGTGCTGTTCTCCGACGAGGCGGAGCGTATCTACCAGGCCGAGGGCCTGGAGGCATTCGCTTCCGCGGAATCGCAGGCGTCGGGCCAACCGCTTCCCGGCGGGCCCTTCGAGTCCGTGCTGCGCGCGCTCCACCGGATCCAGGCGGCATTCCCCACGGCGGAGAACCCGATCCGGACCGCCCTGGTGACCGCCCGATCGGCACCGGCCCACAAGCGCGTGATCCTCACGCTCCGCAGCTGGGGGATTCGTATCGACGAGGCCTTGTTCCTCGGCGGCCGCGACAAGGGGCCTTTCCTGGGCGCGTTCGGAGCGGACATCTTCTTCGATGACCAGCGACTGCACTGCCAGTCGGCAAGCCCCCACGTTGCGACGGGGCACGTGCCCCACGGGGTCGTGAATGACCCGGCAGCGGCGCG
>JBCCZC010000130.1:0-13488 GCA_039188505.1 Pseudomonadota bacterium
ACGGAGACGGCGTTTCGTGGTGGGTGTGATTGAGGAGATAGACCCGCTCGCCAACCGCAGCGTCCGCGAGGCTGACCCGGCACGGATAGCCCGGGCTCGCGTCGGCGGTGAGCGCGAGGACGCCACTTGCCGCAAGCTCGTCGGCCGTAGCGTGCTGCAGCGCGCGCAGGCGCTCGTCGGTGAGCGGAAGAATCCGGAAGTGTTGCGCCATGGTTCTCGCCTCGGTCATCTGAAGAGGCTTGGAGACTACGCCCGCGCGGGATTGCGACAACCGCGGACTGGACGTCGAATTTTTCGTGGCCCGCCCCCGGGATTCGCGATTCAACCTTTCGCCGGGGGCGACCGTCTACCGGTCTTGTATCCCCATTGGAGCGCCACATGCTGACCACCCTGCTTGCCCTGACCCTGACCGCAACCTTGCCCGCGGCTGCGCCCCCTGAAGTCGCTGCCGCCGTTCCTAGATTGCTGCAGTCCCACGAGGTGCCGGCCGTCGCTATCGCCGTGGTCGAGGACGGAGAGCTCGCCTGGACTGCCGTCTTCGGCGAACGCCGACCGGGCGATCCGGCCGATGACGGCACCCTGTTCAACGTGGCCTCGATGACGAAGCCTGTGGTCGCGGAACTCGCCCTGCGCATGGCGGCGCGCGGTGACTTCGGTCTCGATGATCCGATGGCCGCGCATTGGGTGGATCCCGATATCGCCGGCGACCCTCGGCATCTCGAGCTGACGCCGCGCCTGGCGCTGCAGCATCGAACGGGCCTGCCGAACTGGCGCCGGGAGACCGAAGGAAAGCTCGCTCTCCGCTTCGATCCCGGCACCCGCGCCGGCTATTCGGGCGAGGGCTTTGACTACCTGGGACGGTTTCTCGAACAGCGAAGCGGCGAACCGCTTACCGCGCTCGCCGGGACCACGCTGCTGGCGCCGCTCGGCATGAGCGACACGCGGTTCGTCTTCGAGCCGGCGCTGGAGGACCGCCTGGCGTGGCCTTCGCGGCCCGGCGGTGAGTCCCGGGAGCCCGTGCGTCGGGATGACTGGTCGGCGGCGGACGATCTGCTGACCACGCCAGCCGACTACGGCCGCTTTCTCGCCAGTGTCCTGAGCGGCGAGGGCCTGACCGACGATCTGCGTGCCCAGCGCTGGCAGCTGCCCGAGAATCAGTTCGCCGGTGGCTGCCCCTGGGGCCCGGACGAGTGCCCACGCGCGGGTGGCTTCGCCCTGGGCTGGGCGGTCTTCGAGTACGAGGCAGAGACGGTCGTCAGCCAGGGCGGGGCAGACTGGGGCGAACGCGCGCTGGGCCTGATCGTGCCGGAGCGCCAGCTCGCCGTCGCGATCTTCACCAACAGCTCGAACGGCATGAAGGTGATCGCCGGCCTGCTGCCGTTGCTCTACGACAACCCGGACTTCCAGGCCTTCGTCGAGTTCCAGGCGCGCTGATCGACCTTGACCGGGGCCGCAAGCTTGCCCTTAATGAGTTGAGAGCAAATCGCAGGGAGCGCACGTCGGGCCAAGAATGATGAGGTGGCTATTCGCCCTGGCCCTGGTCGGGCCGATCCACAGCGAGGCACGGCTCGTCGGTGAACCGGTTCAACTCACCGAGGAAGAGCATGCGTCGCTGCTCGACGCCCCGACCGAGACGCTCGGCGCGGCCGCCGAGGCGCGGCTACTCGAGGCCGCGATGGTGAGGGACGTTGTGGTGACCGAGGCGATTCGCACGGATGCGGGTGAAGTCATCGCTCATGTGACCTACGCCGATACGCCAGTCTCCGACAGCAGGACCTATCGGCCCAGGGTGCTGTGTGTGGGGCGCGGCGAGCCGATCGAGTGGTTCCATTGCCAGACCGAAGCCTTCGAGATCGCGACCGTGGACGACAACCATCGGCTGCGGGTAAGCACCGACATCTCGGACGCCCAGCTCGCGGACATCCTCGGGGTCGTGGCGGACCCGACGGTCGTCCAGGACGAAATCCCGGTCGCCGATGTCGTCATGGTCAATCGAATCGGCCAGCATCGGATCGGTGTCCACGTCCGGTGCAACGGGCAATCGTCGTCGATCTGGCTGGAGGAGGTGGCCGGAGGGCTGGCTCGTGCCGAGGATTACCCGGAGGCTCGTGTCTACAGCTCGGCGCAGTGCGATTCCGGCAATTAGATCCGATGCTGGACGGATTCTGGCGGCGCTGCCGTTTCAAGGGTTCCAGTCACGACCTCAGGCGACGGCGGCCTGCGGTGACGCTGGCCGCTCCCGGCGGAACGCAGTGGGCGTCGCACCCGTCCTCTCCTTGAAGGCCCGGTTGAAGGGGCCGAGGGAAGCGAAACCGCTGTCGAGGGCGATGACGAGGATCGAGAGGTCGTCATGGGTCGGGTCTTCGAGCAGGCCACGGGCGTGCGCGATGCGGAAGCCGTTGACGTAGCGGTTGAAGTTGGGCTGTCCGAGGTCGCGGGTGACCGACCTCGAAACGCGATATTCGGGCACGTCAAGCCGGCGCGCTACGTCTGCGACCTTGAGCTCCGGTTCGAGAAAGAGCCGATCTCCGCGCATGAGCTGGTCAATCGACGCGGCCAGCGCCGTATCGACTGCCCGCCCGTTGACCGCGTTGTCGGCGGAAACTGCCCCCGGGGCGACCGTCGCCTCTTGCGACCGCAGGTGGACCAGGATGCTCGTCACGAGCAGGGCGACGAGCGATGCGAACGCCTCGAAGGCCGGCTCCGCGCCGGTGCCGAGCCTGGCTGCTTCGGCGACGGCCGGGCCGATCATCCCGAGCATCACGGCGAAGCTGTAGGTGCCGAGGAAGGTCAGTCGGAGCCGCTTCTCGTCGGGCGGGGCCTCCGCCCACCCGATCAGTCCTTCCCGGAAGGTGAGCAGCAGGACTCCGGAACCGAGCAACGCGATCAGCTCGCCGAGGCCGCCGCCGGCACCCGCCAGGGTCGCGGGCCCGACCAGGCCGAGGGCATCGAGGAAGCGCAGGAACTCACGCACCATCATGAGGAGGGCGATCGAGGCGGCCAGCCCGATGTGCCACGGCGTGAACGCCGAACCCGGTCGGAAGAGCGCCCGGGAGACGAGCCAGTACGCATTGCATGTCGCGCATGCGCCCATGCCCACCAGGTACTGGTAGGGGCCGATGGCGTCGCCGGCGAGTTGCTTGACCATCATCACCGCGAGCGAGCCGCAGAACAGGGCCCAGACGAGGTGCAGCGTCCGCTTCCGCGGCTCGAAGACCAGCTTCAGGAGCGCCGCGATCGCGACCGTGGCGACCGCGAGCTGTAGCCAGAAGGCAATGGTTTCCATGAATCCGGTTCCCTGGGGCGGCTCCGCGCCCGGCGGCCTGTCCAAAATCGTTCGCCGATTTCCGAATCGGCAGGATTGGCGCGGCCTGCGCCGCGAACATCGACGCCGATTCTGCCTGATGGAGAGTGTCATCGATGAGTGCCGTAAGTGCCGCCATTGCACCCACCACCCCGCGCGGGGAGACCGCGCTTCGCCGCGCTGCCCGATTCTGGTTTCTTGCGACCGTGGCCGGGCAGTGGCTCTTCGCCGTCTACCTCCTCGTTGCCTATGCCGCGCCTGTTGCGATCGGGGACCCCGCCGCGTTGAACGAGACCGGGCCGATCACCGGCTACGTCGAGGGCGACCTGGTCGGCAACCTGTTCCTCCTGGCGCATGTCCTGCTGGCGATCGTGATCAGCTTCGGCGGCGCGCTCCAGCTCGTGCCGCAGCTCCGAGCCCGCGCGCCCGCCTTTCACCGCTGGAACGGGCGCATCTTCCTGACCATCGGCCTCATCGGCGCCGTCAGCGGGCTGTGGCTGACCTGGGGACGCGGCTCGCGCCTCAGTGACGTCGGCGCGCTGAGCGTGACGTTGAACGGCATCCTGATCATCGGCGTGGCGGCCCAGGCCTGGCGCACCGCGATGCAGCGGCGCTTCACGGAGCACCGTCGCTGGGCCGTCCGCACCTTCCTGCTGGTGAGCGGGGTCTGGACCTTCCGTCTGGGCCTCATGGGCTGGCTGATGCTCAACCAGGGGCTGAAGGGCAACACGGCGAAGCTCGACGGCCCGATGGACCTGGCCATCGGCTTCGGCAGCTACCTGCTGCCCCTGGCGATTGCGGAGCTCTTCTTCCTGGCGGAGCGGCGCGGGAACAGCGGGTTGCGTCGGGTCACCGCCGCCGTGCTGACCGCGGCGACGCTCGCGATGTGCTTCGGGATCTTTGCGGCCTGGATGATGCTCTGGCGGCCGCACTTCTGAGGTGCGAGGGCCGGTGCGCGTCGTGCTCCCCGCGCTCGATGGCCCGATCTCCGGGGGCGGGACGGGTACAACATCGGTCCCGCGGAAGCGTCGCTGCAGGGGGTAGCGACGCTCCCGCGGGTGACCCCATGCGCAGGGTCAGGTGGACTGGCAACCGGTCGGAGCTGGCCGAAGCTGCCGACGGCTCCTAGCGGGTCAGAGCTCGAAATCCATGCCGTAGCTGATGACGAAGCGGATGTCGTCGTTGCCGAGGGGATCGTCGGGACCCGGATCATCGACGTCGGTGCCCGTGACCGCGACGGTCACGCCCTGCATCGACAGCGAGACGCCGTACTCGAAATAGGAATCGGGGACGCCATTGAAGTCCTCGACGAAGTCGCCATCGTGGTAGCCGACGTGCAGCCCGAGTTCGAGGCCCTCGCGAACCTCGAAGGCCGCATCGCCATAGACCCAGTAGGCATCGCCGAAGCTGTAGTCACGGCCCATGGGCTCATCGGCTTCGGTGTGCGCGAGCACGTTGAGGCCGACGGTGTAGTTGCTGAAGCTCAAGCTGCCGTAGATCTCGGCGAAGTCGAAATCGGCGTCGTCGTCGTAGTTGAAGTAGAGATAGCCGACGTCCCAGGCGAGATCGTCGCCCCCGGAAAGACCGAAGTAGACGTCGTGCTCATAGGAGTAGACGTCGTCGGTGGCGTAGCTGACGTTGGAGATCCAGGTGCCGACGTAGAAGCCGCTCTCATGGGCCCAGTCGATGCCGCCCTGGACGGCAGCCTCGTTCTGCGTCTGGGTCAGGCCCCGCCAGACGTAGTTGTTCGTCACTGCGATGTTGGCCGTGAAATCACCGGCCTGGGCGGTGCCCGCGGCAGCTGCGAGGGCCAGCAGGGCCCACTTCGATTTGGTCATCATTGCCTCGCTCCTTTCATGGGGAAACCTGATCGGCCGTTCGGGTGCACTCGCGCCGATCTCCGCGAAGGAGGGAGCAGATTCCGTGCCAAGCGGGTCGGGATCGGTGACCAACGGCACTTTTCGCGCCTCGACGCCCGCCCGCGCACCGCTTCGATGCGCTTCTCGTCCCGCGATGGTGCGGTGACTTCGGTATGAAGCATCGAAGTGGTCAGCTTTGGGTCAGGCGTGCACCAAGCGTGTGCTGGGTGCGTTCGCGTCGGCAATTTGCGGCCGAAACTTGGGTTATTCCCCGTCCCAGGTACACTTGGAGGGGGAGAAGACGTCAGGGGGGGCGTCAAATGCCGCGTAAGGTACGCTTCGGCTCGTTCACTCGGGAGCTCAACGTCCATCTGGATACGATCAGCGCGAACCGACTGGTTCCGCCGGTCGAGACGGATGCCGACGGCAAGGAGATCCCGTACCGACCACCGGCGCTCGACATCGATCGGTCGGCGATTCTCCGGCTCCTGCAGCCCTATCTTTCCGTCCGCTTCATGGAACAGTTCCGGGCGGTGACGCCGCTGGCCGTGTATCTCGTGCTGTTCCAGATGTTCATCCTGCGCCAGGATGTTCAGGACGCCATGACCATCACCGGCGGGCTGGTGGCCGTCATCATCGGCCTCATGCTCTTCATGGAGGGGCTCAAGGTCGGGCTCATGCCGTTCGGAGAGACCCTCGGCAGCCTGCTGCCGGCGCGCGCGCCGCTCGCCGTGGTACTGATCGTCGTCTTCCTGCTGGGCATCGGCGTCACCTTCGCCGAACCCGCCATCGGAGCGCTCCAGGCCGCTGGCGCCCTCGTGGACGTCGAGCAGGCGCCCTATCTCTACGCGCTTCTCAATAACTGGGCGACCGTCCTGGTCCTGGCCGTGGGCATCGGCGTGGGGCTCGCAGCGGTGCTCGGGGCCGTGCGCTTCATCTACGGATGGAGTCTGAAGCCGCTGATCTATATCACCTTGACTCCCGTGGTTGCCCTCACCGTCTACCTGGCCCTGAACCCGGAACTCTCGAAGGTCCTGGGCCTCGCGTTCGATTGCGGCGCGGTGACCACGGGGCCGGTCACGGTGCCGCTTGTGCTTTCGCTGGGAATCGGGATCGCGCGTGCGGCAGGGAAGGGCAGCGACACGCTTTCGGGCTTCGGCATCGTGACCCTGGCATCGCTGTTCCCGATTCTCGCCGTCATGTTCCTGGCCCTCTTCGTGGCGGGCACCCAGACGCCCGCGGAGATCATCGAGGCCAGCCGGACCGCAGCCGCGGCCGCGGCGGACCCGGCCTGGCACCAGCAGACGCCCGCGCTGGAAATCGTCGGCGGAATCCGCGCCATCGTACCGCTGGTCCTCTTCCTGCTGTTCGTGCTCCTGGTCATCCTCCGGGAGCGTCTGCGCCGTCCGCAGTTCATCTTCATGGGCATCGTCTTCTGCGTCATCGGCATGTGCATCTTCAACCTCGGCCTCACCTACGGTCTGTCGATGCTCGGGAGCCAGAGCGGCTCCCTCGTGCCGGCCGCCTTCACGCCCCTCGACAACGTCGAGTCGTCACCGCTCTACGCGATGGCGCTCGGGCTCTTCATCGCCATTGCCTTCGCGTGGCTGCTCGGTTTCGGGGCAACCCTCGCCGAGCCCGCCCTGAACGCGCTCGGGCTGACCGTCGAGAACCTCACGAACGGCGCGTTCAAGAAGTCGACGCTCATGTATGCCGTGTCCTTCGGCGTCGGCTGCGGCATCGCCATCGGCGTCGCGAAGATCATCTTCGATATTCCGATCGCCTACCTGCTGCTGCCAGGCTACGTTCTCGCGGTGGTTCTGACGTTCCTCTCGACCGAGGAGTTCGTCAACGTCGCCTGGGACAGCGCGGGCGTCACCACGGGACCCGTGACCGTGCCGCTGGTGCTTGCCATGGGGCTCGGTTTCGGCAACGCCATGGGCGCTATCGAGGGCTTCGGGATCCTGTCCATGGCGTCGATCGGGCCGATCGTCGCCGTGCTGTCGACGGGTCTTTACATCCGCTGGAGCGTCGAGCGCCGGCATCGCCGGGCTGAAGCCGCAAGCGCGGAAAGCGCCTGAAGGGGAGGAGGAGAACATGGCAACGCGAGAATTGACGGTTCTGACGGACATTCATCTGCTGACCTGCGTCGTGCAGCGCGGCAAGGCAGACACCGTGGTGCAGGCCGCCCAGGACGCAGGAGCACAGGGGGCGACGGTCTACTACGGCTACGGCAGCGGCGTGCGCGAGCGGCTGGGCGTGCTGGGTCTCGCGGTCGACGCCGAGAAGGAGATCATCATGACGCTCGTGGCGGATGACCAGGTCGACCGCATCATGGAGCGGATGTACTTCGCCGGCGAGCTGGACGTGCCTGGCGGTGGAATCATCTACGTCACGAAACTCGACAAGGCGGCCTTCTACGTACCGGAGGAGATCATCGCCAACCTGGCGGCGAGAGGGGAGGTCGAGGACAGTGAGTGAGCGTTTCGAATACACCGGTCAGAGGCTGCCCGCAGCAGCGCGCCTTGACGACGGCAAGCTGATCACCGCCATCCTGCCGAAGGGCCGCTCGCGGGCGCTCGTGGAGGCCCTCGCCGAGAAACATGGGATTCATACCGCGACGGTTCACTTCGCGCGCGGGTCCGGGCGCTTCTCGTCGATCCGGCGTAGTGCGCTGGGAACGCAGCTCGAGAAGGAAATCGTCGACATCGTGGTTCCCGCCGAGCGCGCCGACGAGATCTTCGAATACGTCTTCTACGAGGCGGAAATGAACCAGCCGCACAGCGGTATCGTGTGGATGGCGCCGGCACCCAAATCGACGCGCTTCGTCGTTCCGGAGCTGCCGGCCGAGGACTGACGCCGCTGGCTCACCGCCGCACGACGGTCGCCACGACCTGGCTCAGCCAGCGATAATCCGGTCGCAGCGCCAGCGCGCGATCCAGCACGGCCCGTGCGTCGCCGTCATGACCCAGCTTCTTCTCCGCGAGCGCAAGGTGTCCGAGCACCTCCGGCAGCAGCCAGCCCCACGGCGCGTCAGGCGCCTCGCCGACGGTCGCGGCCAGCGCCCTGAGTCGGGCGCGGGAAGCCGCAACGTCCCCGCCCCAGGTTCCGGGTGTGTTCAGGTCGCTGATGGCCTTCTGCAGCTGGACGAAGGGGTGGTCGCCCGCCGCGTCCATCGCGTCGCCCACGGCGGCCCGGGCGGTCGAACCGTAACGCATGCCGCCCAGTACCGGGGACAGTGCGATCAGGGCGCCCAGGCAGCTGGACCGTAGCGCGTCGGCCAGCGGTGCAAGCGCAGCGTCGAACGTCTGTTCGGTGATCGCGACACAGGTCTTGAGGGCGGCCTTCCGCTCGCGCCGTTGGGTCAGCGCGAGACCATGGCGCGAGGACAGCAGCGCGACGAGGAAGGCCTGCTCGCCGGCCGGCCCCTCGGACGAGCCCTGCTCGAGGACTGCGGCCTCTGTCGCCAGACGGGCGCCGAGCTGCTCGGTGGAACCCCCATAGATCAGATCGGGTATGTCGGCGGGTACGACGCCGAAAGCGAAGGCGAGGAGCAGATGCCGCATGACGGTCTCCCGGTTTGCAGGTAGCGGTCATGGTGCGCGTTCCGCTGCAGGCGCGGCAGCCCGGGTTGTCAACGGCCCTCGCTGACAGGTGTCAGGGCTTCGGGAGACCGTGCGGCGCCTTCATCCATGCTTGCGAACGGGTTGCTACCATGCCCGCATGGGCTGGATCCCGGGTGCGATCGTCAGTGAGTGAAAGGCCGAACAAGCCGCTTGAGATAGAGCGGGCCGTTGCGGCCCCAGGCGTGCTCGTGCGCCTGGCCGAGTCGCCGCCGGTCCTGCTCTGGCTCCTGGTCGGCGCAGTGGCGGCTCTGTTCCTGGCGCTGGTCGGCGCCCTCGACAGCTATCGCTATGGCCTCGTCTTTCGCCTCGCCTTCTGGTCGGCAATCTGCCTGACCGGTGGTGCGCTCGGGGCGGGGCTCGAAGCCCTCCTGAACCGTGTTGCCTGGGGTGGGAATCGAAGCTACCTGAAGTGGCTCGTGCTGATCGGAACGTTCGCGCTGGTCATGACGCCAGTCGCCTACCTCGCGAACTCGCTCGGCGGCGTCCGCCCCCTGACCGAGCTGTGGATGTATCTGCAGAACGCGATCGTCATCAGCAGCGCCTACGTGGGCCTGCGGCTGCTGCTGGGCGGGTTGCAAGGCGCGGCGGGCCTACCCGATGAGGCCGCCCCCGCGCAGTCGCCGGCGTTCATGGCCCGGCTCCCGGTGCGGCTGCGACAGGGCACGCTGCGGGCGCTCTGCGCCGAGGGGCACTACGTGCGTGCGTGGACCGATCAGGGCAGCGACCTGGTGCTGTTCCGGCTGAAGGATGCGGTGCGCGAGCTCGCCGGCATCGAGGGCATGCAGGTGCATCGCAGCTGGTGGGTCGCCCGGGCCGCGATCATCGGGAGTCGGCGAGACAAGGGGCGGCTCTGGCTGGTGCTGGAAGGTGATATCCGGGCCCCGGTGAGTCGCCCGAATGTCAGCAGGCTCCGCGACGCTGGCTGGCTGTAGCGGCGACGGCAGCTAGCGACTGACGGCCAGGCCCAGGATGAGAAGCAGGACGATCCACCCGAGGAAACTGATGACGGGGCCCTGACGGTCTGCCAGATGGCTGTCGCTGGCGCGCTGCTCCCAGAAGCCGAAGGGGAGCCAGAAGGTCCACCATCCCGGCCGGAAGATCATCGTCAGTCCGACGAGGTTCAGCACGCCGAAGGCGAGCCCCGCCTCGGCGCCCTCGCGCGCTCCCAGCAGGGTCGACAGCCCCGCCAGCGCGAGCGCGATCGAGCGAGCCATTCCTGCGGGTCCCGCCGGGCCGTCAGAAGGGAACGTCGTCGTCGTAGTCCGGCGGCGGCTCCGCGAGCGGCGGCTGGCTGCCGTCGCCGCCCTCGCCTTCGCCGGCCTTGTCCACGCGCCACGCCTTGACGTCGGTGTACCAGCGGCCGTTGTACTCCCGGCTCTCGAGGTCGATGTGGACGGTCAGCTCGTGGCCCTGCTGGATACCGAACTGGTCGATCCGGTCGCCCCAGACCATGAAGCAGACCTGCTTCGGGTAGTCCCCCGGAATTTCGATGACGTATTCCTGCTTGCGCCACGGTCCGCGGGCGGACGTGCCGGACTTCTCCGGCAGCACCTGGGTGATCTTGCCTTTCAGTTCCAAGGGAATCGACTCCTGCGTTGATCGGGTGAGGGGCGAGCGTTGGCGCCGTATCTCGACCGCGCAGGTTAGCGGATCGCCGAGATCATCGGAACCATTTCGCAGGAGACTACAATACGGCCCCGAAGAAGCTACAGCGGGGCGCCCGATTCCGTGTAGGCGGCTGCCTGCAAGGCGAGGTAAAGCGCCGCGAAGCGGGCCTCGGCAATGGGCGATCGCTCGTCGACGTAGGCCGACATCGCCAGGTGGAATTCCGGGATCTCATCGGGACGAAGACCGTCGCTCCAGGCCAGCCCGTAGCGGACGGATCCGAGCGCCGAGTCACGACCGTCGAGCGTGAGCGCCCGGTCGATGCGGGTCCCGGAAGGGTCGCGGTAGCGGGTGCTCGCCATGCGCACGGACGTCACCTTGAAGCCTTCGGCCACGAGCGCCGTCTGGTAGGTCTCGAGGGATTCGACCGATCGCTCCAGACCCGCCTGCGAGACGGCGTCCAGCGTGTAGTTCGCCGACCGACTGGTCCCGGGTGTCGTGACGACACCGCAGCTGGCGAGCAGCACGGCCCCGGTGAGCGCGATGATTCGATCCGCCATGGATGGCCTCTCTGAGCATCTCGAGCCTACCCGACCGACGTGCTCGACTCCCGTCTTGTTGTCGCCCCAAGGCGCACTCGACGACACGCTAGACTCAACGCGTCTGCACCGAACGGGAAGTATCGATGATCAACTGGGAAGCAATCGGCGCCATGGGCGAGGTCGGGGGTACACTGGCCGTGGTGGCGTCGCTCATCTACCTGGCGCAGCAGATCCGGCATGCCAATCGCCAGAGCGAGATCGAGTCGCTGCGCCACACCTGGGACGGTCTAAACCAGTTCTGCGATCTGGTCTCGCAGTCGCCCCACGTGGCGGCCACGATCAACCGGGGGCGCGGGGACTACCACGCCCTCGGCGACGATGATCGCCTGGCGTTCTACCACACCCACCTGCGACTGCTGAACACGCTCGAAGCCTGGTACCTGCAGATCGAGCGGACGTCGAAGCCGGGCGCCTACCGTGATTCGCAGATCGCCAATATCGAGGGGATCGTCCAGGGCTACCTGAATTTTCCCGGCGTCAGGCAACTCTGGCACGAGGAGATTCGCGAGTTCTTTCCCCCCATTGCCGACATCGTGGATCGCAACCTGTCCGATGACTCTCCCGCGACCGCCTGAGCCGGCGCTGCCTCAACCGACTTCGCTCTCGACATGGAAGAGCTTGCAGTAGATCTGCCAGCGCCCATCGGCCTTGATCAGGGAGAGCGTGTCGAAGAAGCGCAGGCCGAGGTAGTCGTCGCGGACCTGGACCATGGCGGAATCACCCGCGATCTGGAGCGAGATGATCTCGGCGTGGAGCGTGGCGCCGCTTTCCTTCGGCGACGGCTCCTGCGAGGCAACGAGGCCGGCGAAGTCCTCGGTGCCCAGCTCGTGCAGCCCGTCCGGCAGGTAGCCCACGAGCCGACCGTTGGGGTGGAAGGCCTCGCGTACCTTTTCCCCGCTCGATTCGGCCATGCTGTCGAAGTAGGTCTGGATCAGGGCGCGGATCTGCTGCTCGTCGCTCATGGGGCTGATTCCTCGGCTGCGCAAGGAAGCACCATGATGCATCCGCGATGCCGGGGCAACCGCTCGCCGGCCCACTTCCGCTGGACGGGCCGCTCAGGCCCTGAGCTGATCTCCGATCGGTAGTCGCCGGATGCGCTTTCCGGTCGCGTTGAAGATCGCGTTGGTCAGCGCGGGAGCAACCGTCGGAATCCCGATCTCGCCGACGCCCGTCGGCTCCTCGTCCCAGGGCAGGATGTGCATCTCCATGGTCAACGGCGCCTCGGCCAGTCGCAGGAGCGGGTAGTCGTGGAAGTTGGACTGCCGGATCCGTCCGGCTGCCATGGTGATCTCGAGGTTCAGCGCGGTCGACAGTCCGTCGATGGTGCTGCCCTCCATCTGTGCGATCACCGCATTCGGGTGGACCGCGAAGCCGCAGTCGATCGCACCGATGACGCGCAGGATGGACAGTTCGCCGGCATCGCTCACGGCGACCTCGATGGCGTGGGCCGAATAGCCGCCGAAGGTGAAGTGGCACGCGAGCCCCAGCCCCTGACCGGCAGGTCGCTCGCGCCCGTAGTCAGCCTCCTCGGCAAGGAATCTCAGCAGCCGCGAGAGGCGCCCAGGATTGAAGGTGGGACCGCCGTGGTTGCCGTAGGGGAGTTCCCGGGATTCGCCGAGCAGGTCGAGACGCAGGGCCAGCGGGTCCTGATCGGTCGCAGCGGCGATCTCGTCGAGGAAGCTCTGGATCACGAAGGCGTTCGCCGTGTGGGCGGGCGCGCGCCAGGAGCCGCGCGGAATCCCGGACTTCACCGGGAAATACTCGAGCCGGAGGTTAGGGATGATCGCGGCCGGGAAGTCGTCGGCGTAGAGCTCCGATTGCCAGAGGTTTTCGTCCGGCATGTTGGGCCGTCGGTAGTACTTGCTGGCGCTGGCCAGGCGCTGGGTCCACGCGACGGGTTGACCCTCGGCATCGAGGGCTGCGGTCATCTCGTGGTGGCCAGCCGGCCGGTAGAAGTCATGACGAAGATCGTCCTCCCGGGTCCAGACCAGCTTGATCGGGTGACCCGCCTGCTTCGAGATGAGCGCCGCTTCGACCGCGTAGTCCACGGTCAATCTCCGCCCGAAGCCCCCGCCGACGCGCGTCATGTCAACCCGGATCTTCTCGCGGTCGATGCCCAGGGCCGAGTGGATGCCCCGGGAAACGCCCGAGGGCATCTGGGTGGCGACGATCACGTGGCAGGCGTCCTCCGTGACGTGCGCGAGGCAGTTCGGCGGCTCCAGCGGGCAGTGGGCAACGAAGGGAATCTCGTAGGTCGCCGTCACCGTCCTGGCCGCATTCGCCGCCGCGGTGTCGAAATCGCCGTCGTCGCGGACCACCTGTCCCTCGCTCTGGAGCAGCGTCCGGCACTGCCTGTCGAAGGACTCGGTGCTTTCGTCGCCATGGATCGGATCGCTCCACGTCACCGCGAGCGCTTCGCGTCCCTTGATGGCCGCCCACGTCGATGTGGCCACAACGGCCACGGCATGGGCCAGTACGTGATAGGGCGCGCC
>JBCCZC010000131.1:0-13457 GCA_039188505.1 Pseudomonadota bacterium
CGGGATCTCGCTGGCCGCGGGAGCGCTGAGCGCCGGCCTCAAATTTACCGCCGACATGAGCGCGACGGTGCAGGCGGTGCGCTGGTCCCTCGGCCACCTCGCCCAGGTCGGCTACGACCGGATGCTGTTGATGCTTCCCTTCGCCGCGCTGACGTGGCTCCTGCTGCTTTCCCGCGCCCGCGCGCTCGCGGCGCTGGCGCAGAGCGAGGAAAAAGCGCTGACCCAGGGGGTCGATATCCGCTCGCTGAGGACCATCGGTCTCGGCGTCGGGTCGCTCGGCGTCGGCGCGGCGGTGGCGCTGTGCGGTCCGATTGCCTTCGTGGGATTGATCGTGCCCCACATCGTGCGGGGCTGGCTCGGCGCTGCACGCCACCGGCTGCTGCCCGGTTCGATGCTGCTCGGCGGCGCCTTCCTCGTGGCCTGCGATGCCTTCGCCCGCGTCATCCTCGGCAACCGGGAGTTGCCGGTTGGCGTGGTGACAGCGGGGCTCGGGGCCCCGCTGCTCGTCTGGCTGATCAGCCGGCCGCGGCCGGCCGCGTGAGTGATCACCGCGTGGCCGAATCGTCGCAGGTCACGCCGCTGATCGAGGCCAGCAGGTCGGCGTTCGACACCTTGCTGCCGTCCGTTCCCATCAGCTCGAAGCGCGCCGCGGTGCAGCCGAGCGGCGTGAGCTCGAGGCGACCCCACTCGATCGGCGGCCCCGACTCGGGCGCGTCGAAGGTGCCGCCTGCACCGAGGAACAGGGTGAAGCTCAGGGTCTGCTCGACGGCCGCCTCGACGGGAAGCGTCTCCGAGATCAGCCAGAGCCGCTCGCCGTTCGACGCGTAGCCAAAGTAGTACACCGTGATGCCCGCGCTGGACTCGATGATGTTGAAACCCTCGCCCAGGAGCGACGGGTCCGCCCAGAGTCCCGACAGACGCACGATCACCGGCGGCGGTCCTTCGGGATCGAGGAAGGTGACGGTCAGCACCGGCGGGTTCGCGCCCTCGCGGCTGCTGAAGCGTTTGGCAGTCGTGGCCATGCCGGCTTCGCCGATGAAGATGAGCCCATTGTTTGCCGCAGCGCCGGAGCGCCAGCCCGCGACGAGATCTGCGAGCCCGTCGCTCTGCCAGCTGTAGGTGCCCACGCTGCCCACGGCGTCGTTGACCGCCACCGCGGCGCTATCGAAATCGCCCCCCGGCGCGCTCCACGTTTCCGTGTCGAAGCTCCGGTGGATCCAGGTCGCATCGCCAGACGCAGAATCAGCGCCACCGCCCTCCTGGTTCGATGCGTTGGAATCGCCCTCACCCCAGCTGGCCGTTAGCGGATGCGCGGTGATGCGGACGTCGCCGACGATCGATCGGTTCATCTGCAGGGTAATGCTGGCATCCACGATCTCCGCGCCTTCGGGAATCGCACTCAGGTCATCAAAGGCGAGGACGGCCCGGCGCAGCCCGCCACTCTGGATACGACCCACGAAGATGTGCGAGCCGGCTCCGTTGCTCAGCGCTCCGTTACTGTCTTCGTAGAGCGTGTTGTCGCGCGTCGGCGCAATTTCGACGGTGGTCTGGGCGTGGGCAGATACACCGACCGCCGCGATGAGCAGGGCTACGACGTTCCTTCGCATGGCTGAATCTCCGATTGACCTGGCGGCCAGCATAGCCGACGGGCATGAGCGTCCAGTGACGGCAGGATCGCATCCACGGCGGCGTTGCGTCGGATCGCGCAATCGAGCACGCTCGCGGTTTCCCGTGGCGAAGCGAACAGGAGTCCCTCCCCATGACGCGAACGGCAGTGGTTACCGGAGCGAATCGAGGCATCGGTCGGGAGGTCGCGCGCGGCCTGGCCGCCCAGGGCATGGCGGTCATCCTGGCCTGCCGGGATGCCGACGGCGGTCGCGCCGCGGCGGAGGGCGCGGCGGAGGGCGCGGCGGAACTCGCTGCGGCCGACGTCGTGGCCGTCGACCTCGCGGACCCCGAGGCAGTGGCACGCTGCGGCGCGGCGCTCGCGGACCGGGCCGTCGACGTTCTCGTGAACAACGCGGGCGTGCTGCATCGTGGGGACGGGCTCGACTTCAGCGCCGCGGAGATCGAGGCGGCGATGCAGAGCAATGCCCTGGCACCGCTCGCGCTCGCCCAGGCCCTGCTGCCGGGCATGGTGTCGCGCGGGTTCGGCCGGATCGTCAACGTCTCTTCGGGCTGGGGCAGCTTTACCGAGGGCCTCAGTGGGCCCTTGCCCTACGCGGTGTCGAAGGCGGCGCTCAATGCGGTGACGGTGAAGCTCGCCGCGGACCTGCCGCCGGGGGTCAAGGTCAACGCCTGCTGCCCGGGGTGGGTCCGCACGCGCATGGGCGGCGACGCGGCGGACCGGTCCGTCGCGGAGGGTGCGGATACGCCGCTGTGGCTCGCGACCCTCGACGACTCCGGTCCCTCTGGCGGCTTCTTCCGCGACCGGCGCCCGATCGGCTGGTAACGACTGGTCAAGGCGTGGAGGTGTCGCTATTCTCTTCGCGGTTCTGCTGACCCTGCCGCCGTGCTGATCTCCGACTCCCACGAATTCGTCTTCGTCCATGTGCGCCGCGCTGCCGGTACGTCGATCCGTACCCAGCTCGAGGAATACGCACTGCCGCGGCGTCGAAACCTCGTGACCCGAGGATTCAGCCGCCTCGGGCTCGTGCGCGACTACCATCGGCACGCCTTCCGGGCCCACGCGCCGCTCCGGGCTGCCTGGAAGACCATGCCGCCGGACCGCTATGCGAGCTACTTCAAGTTCGCCTTCGTGCGCAATCCGTGGGAGCGCCTCGTTTCCGAATACGAGTACGTTCGCGGCTGTGATGGCCACGCCCGCCGCGATCGCGTGGCCGGCATGGGATTCCCGGAATTCGTCCGCTATCAATCGGGTCGCCGCGACGGTGACGAGGTGGACATGCTGCTCGGTCCCGACGGCGATATCGGCGTCGACCTCGTCGGCCGCGTCGAACGTCTCCAGGAGGATTATGACGTCGTCTGCGAGCGGCTCGGCATCCCGTCAGCGCGACTTCCGCACCTTAACGTCGGCGGTAACCGCGACTACCGCGACTACTACGACGATGACACCGCAGCGTTCGTCGCCACCTGCTGGGAAAGCGCCATCAGCGCCTTCGGCTACCGTTTTACTTGACGAGCCTGCAGCGCGGGCAAACGCTCGCTGCGGCACCTTGGGCATCCGTCCAGAAGCCCGAGCCCCCTCGTCGCATGGCTCGGGCCTTGCTCCTCACGCTATCGAACCCCTGGACGGCACCCAAGGCGCCTCGCTTGAGCGTTTGCCCACCCTGCAGGCTCGTAGCGACCCTCGATCGCGGGAACTCGCGGGCTGCAGCGGCCCCGAACCCGTCGAGGCGCCCGATCCCCCTCGTCGCATGGCTTTGGCCATGCTCCTCACGCGATCGACCACCTCGCCGGCCCCGGCAGCGCTTCGCTCTCGCGGCTTCCCACGATCGAGGGTGGAAGCGAGCCTGGGAAGGGGGAAACGCGGGCTGCTGCGACCCGTGCATCCGCCCAAGCACTCGATCCCCCCGTCGCTCAGGCTGTGCGTGTGGGTGCGGGACGCAGGACGAAGTCGAAGCGGGCGTGGAGGTCGCCGTCGGTTTCCGTCGTTGCCATAAGCAGTGATTCCGAGAAGATACCGTCGCTGGCATTCATCGGTTCGTCCGGGAAGTAGAGCTGCGTGGTCAGCAAACGGGTCCCCGGGCCCTGGACCCTGACGTGCAGGTGCGGCGTCCGGGAGAAGCCGAAGTCGGTGTAGGCCGCAGGTTTGATCGTCTCCAGGCGGAAACGACCGTCGTTGTCGGTGAACTGGTGACCCCGGAGGCGGAAGCCTTCGTTGTCGTAGACGCCCGCGGCATCACAGCTCCACACGTCGAGGACAGCCCCGGGGACCGGCAGACAGTCCGTGGTGAGGACACGCCCTTCGACCACCAGCGGCAGTCCGGCCATGCCCGGTTCCCGAAGATTGCTCCGGTGCGGCGTGTCGGGGGTGTAGTAGGGGCCCTGGGTCTGCGCCCGGGTGGCCTCGTACCCCGCGCAGTCGGGCGTCGGTTCGAGGGCCACCGGAGACATGGACGCCGCAGCAAAGCTGTAGTGCAGCGGTCGTTCGCGGGACTGCCAGAACAGCCAGCCGACGGCGCCTCCGGCCCCCGCGACGGTTGCGCCAATCGTGCCACCGACGAGCTTGAGCAGTGTCCTGCGCTTCGATTTCATGGCTCTGTTCCTCTCCCGGGCTCTCAGCCTTGTCCAAATATTGCATCAGTTTCGCAGAGCTCGCCAAATTCACTTGCCATATCAAAGCGTTAACTCCGACAGGCTGCTAGCATCAAGCGGTTCAGCCTCCGCCTGAACGAAAAAACCCCGCCCGGCTCGCGCCGGACGGGGTTGCGTTCAGCTGGCGAGCGCGATGCTCGCCGGGCAGGGCGGCCTACGGGCCGCTGCTGCCGATGTGCTTCTCGAAGAACTGCTCCATCTTGGTGTAGAGCTCGATCCGGTTCTCCTGCTTGCTGAAACCGTGACCTTCGTTGTTCTTCACGAGCCACTCGTAGGGCTTGTTGTGCTTCTCCATCTCATCGCGCAGGCGATCGGCGTGCTTCATGCTCACACGCGGGTCCTTGCGGCCGTGGACGATGAAGATCGGCGCCTGGATGTTCTCGACGTGATTCACCGGCGAGATCGCTTCCAGGAATTCCTCTTCCGTGTCCGGATCGCCGACC
This sequence comes from Pseudomonadota bacterium, assembly GCA_039188505.1. Taxonomy (GTDB): domain Bacteria; phylum Pseudomonadota; class Gammaproteobacteria; order Xanthomonadales; family SZUA-38; genus JBCCZC01. The sequence continues at coordinate 4,722 of JBCCZC010000131.1, forward strand.
TGCATCTTCATCTGCTCGGCGGCGAGGTTCCAGCGCTTCGGCATGGTCTCGAAGAGCAGGGCCACATCGGTCACGCCGACGTAGTTCACGCCGCACTTGTAGAGCTCAGGCGTGAAGGTCATGCCGGCCATCGTGGCGTAGCCACCGTAGCTGGCGCCGTAGATGCAGACGCGATCTTCGTTGGCGATGCCTTCCTCGACAGCCCACTTCACGCCGTCCGAGATGTCGTCCTGCATGGTCCGGCCCCACTGCTTGTAGCCGGCCTCGAGGTGCTCGCGACCGTAGCCCGTCGAGCCGCGGAAGTTCATCTGCAGCACGGCGTAGCCGCGGCTGGCGAAGAACTGGTGCTCCTGGTTGAAGCCCCAGAAATCGCGGGCCCAGGGACCACCGTGCGGGTTGACGATCAGCGGCAGATCCTTGCCATCGCTGCCCTTCGGCAGGGTCAGGTAGCCGTGGATCTTCATGCCGTCGCGGGCCGTGTAGCTGATGGCCTTCATCTCGGTCATCTGCGACGGATCGATCCAGGGCATGCGGTCGACGAGCGGCTCCAGTGCGGCCTTCTCGCGGTTGAACAGGAAGTAGCCGCCCGGGTCGGTGTCGCTGCTGGTCGAGATGACCATCAGGTTTTCCGCCTTGTCACGGCTGGCGATGCTGACCACCTTGTCGGGGAAGGCATTCTCGAGGCCGGTCATCATCGCGGTGAACTCTTCATCGATGCCCACCCACTGCGGCTTCGACGTGTAGTACGTCGCCGCGAGGACCTTCTCGTACTTCTCCGACATCATCAGGCCGCCGGCGTCGACTTCCTCGTGGCGGAAGATCAGATCACCGAGTTCTTTGGTCTTCGGGTTGTAGCGGTAGATGCCCGAGGTGTTCTCGCCCTGGTTCGAACCCACGAACCAGTGCTCGTTGTCGTAATCGAAGAACAGCGGGGAGATGCCGTTCGGATCGTCCCAGTTGTAGCGATCGACGACGGTCCACTCGTCTTCCTCGGTGTCCCGATACCAGGTCTCGACCATCAGCTTGTCCTGGGCAACGGCGCCGCGGATCTTGCCGTCATGATCGGTGATCCAGCCGGAAACCGTACCCGGGTTCCGCTCGACCATCTTCATGCCGCCGTTCTTGATGTTCACCTTGTAGACGTCCGGTGAGCCAACGCGGCGCTTGTCGTAGGAGACCAGGATGTGACGCTCGTCGTCCTCGAGGGTGTCGAGGATGCCCGGCGTCGGCATGCCGCTCGTGGGAACGCCGTCGATGTCCGCGAACGGATCGATGAGCGTCTTGATGCGGCCGCCCTTGCGGTCCACGGCATACATGGCCACGGCTTCGGCGCCGTCGGCATCGATGCCAAACAGGATGCGGTCATTGGTGACCCACGTGTAACCGGCGACGTCCTGGTCCTCGAGGCCCGTGATGAACTTGGACTTCGACCGATCCTCAAGATCGATGATCGCGATGTTCCGGCGGTCGTTGGCCGGCGCGATGGCCGCGAGGTACTTGCCGTTCGGCGAGACCGTCACGGAGGTGTACGCTGCATTCTTGAACAGGTCCTCGACCGTCGGCTTGGCGAGCACTGCGGTCGAGACGACCAGCAGGAGACAAGCGACGAGACCTTTCTTCAGATATTGCATCTGGATCTCCCTTGCACTGACGAGTGTTGCGAAAGTGGCGCGCGCCGCGCCACGGCCCCTGCATTATAGATAGAGACCGCGCCATTTCTCATGTCGATCGTCACAGGCGAATTCTTCACATTTGTGAAGGTCCGCCGGCGGCCTCAGAAGCCGGTGCGTCCGCCCTGGTAGGGTTTGATGTCGAAGACCTTGCCGTCCCGGAGCGAGGATTGGATCTCGCGCCAGAAGCGCGCGGTGAGAACCTCGTCGTGGTGGCGCTTGAACAGCTCGAGGGCATCGCCCTGGAGGCCGAGGAAGGAGACGAACTGCTCGGGGAAGATGTCGTCGGGTCCGACCTCGAACCAGATCTCACCCGAGAGCTCCTCGATCTCGTTGCGCGGGCGCGGCATCTTGCGGAACTTGCAGTCGGTCACCGGGCAGAGCTCGTCGTAATCGTAGAAGATCACGCGGCCCTGGGAGGACACCCCGAAGTTCTTCAAGAGCAGGTCGCCGGGAAAGATGTTCGTGGCGGCCAGGTCCCGGATGGCCTGACCGTAGTCGATGATCACCCGCTCGAGCTCCGCTTCGTCAGCGTCGCCGACATAGAGGTTCAGCGGGATCAGCTGGCGCTCGATATAGAGATGGTGAATGACGATGTCGTCGCCGTCCGCCGACACGCGGTCGCCGCACTCCTCGAGGAGTTCCCGGAGAACCGGCTCCGTGAAGCGATTGCGCCGGAAGCTGAGCTCCCGGAACTCCTGGGCATCGATGAGTCGGCCGGCACGGTCATGCATGTAGACGTGCGTGTACTTCTCCCGCACCTCCTCGTGCGTCACCGTCTTCGGTGGTGCGAACTGGTCGCGGATCACCTTGAAGACGACATCGAGCGAGGGGAGCGTGAACACGGCCATGACCATGCCCTTGCTGCCCGGCGCCACGATGAACGGTTCGTCGCAGCGCGCCATGTGGCGCTGGATGGCCCGGTAGCGCTCGGTCTTGGCCTGCTTGGCCCGGCCGAGCGTCGCGTACAGCTCCTCGATCGGCTTGCGCGGCAGGATCTCGCGGAGGAAGGCCACCACATCGCCAACGGTTTCGACGTCGACGTGGAAGTAGGATCGGGAATAGCTGAACAGCGCGCTGGTCACGAGGGTGGAGGTGAGCACGCGATCGACTTCGATGCCGTCGGGCGAATGCACCAGCGCGACGAGGAAAGGGACCGAGCCCTCGGTCAGGACCAGTCGCCCCACGATGAAGGCCCGTGTGCTGCGGAAGAAGAGGGGCTCCACGAGCTCGGCGGCCTCGATGGCACCCGTGCCGCCGTGAGCCGCAAGCTGCCGGCGCAGTTCGCCATGGATGTAGGCCGCGCAGTCACCGATGTCGCGCCATGGCGCCTCCAGCGCATGGTCCTCGAGGATCCGGCGGCAGGCCACGCCGACGCTCGAATCGAAGCCGTAACGGGTGATGCTGACCCGCTCGCGGATGTGGTCGATGGGCCCCGCCTCGACCTCGACGAACTCGATCTTGCGATTGACCCCGACGGTCTTGAAAACGCGGCGGCTGATCGAGTTGTAGTAGGTCTTGTTGAGTTCGCGATCGATCCGGTCGTCGAGGAGCGCGCGGTAGTGGCTGCGGCAGTGCTCCCAGATCTTCTCCTCGTGCAGCCGGTCGCCCAGGCGATCTTCGATGGCCGCCAGCGCCTGACCGATCGAGCGGTCGTAGAGCTCGATGCGATCCTTGGCGGCGTCCCGCATGGCGTGCCAGTCCCGCTGCTCGAAGCAGCGTCGCGTCGTCTGTGTGATCGTCCGGAACTCGTCGTTGTAGGCGGCGAACGAATCGAAGATCAGCTTCGCGATCTCCTGCCCGAGCTCAAGACTGCTCATCGACGCACCTCAGCCGCGCCGCTGGAAACCGAGCGATGATCAGTAGGACGACGGGTCGTACAGGCCCATGTCACCATCGTCACCCGCGCCCTCCGAGAGCTTGATCTTCAGCTGCAGGCCGTCCGGGGAATCGGCCTTGCGCAGCGCCTCGTCGAGCTCGACCACGCCGTCCTTGTACAGTTTGTAGAGGGCCTGATCGAAAGTCTGCATCCCCGCGTCCAGCGACTTGTCCATCGCGTCCTTGAGATCCGCGATCTCGCCGCGGCGGATCATGTCGCGGATCATCGGGGTGTTGCGCAGGATCTCGATGGCGGCGCGGCGCTTGCTGTTCTTGGCCATGATCAGGCGCTGCGACACGATACCCCTGAGGTTGAGCGACAGGCTTTGCAGGACCTGCTTGTGAACCTGCTCCGGGAAGAAGTTCAGGATGCGGTCCATGGTCTGGTCGGCATTGTTGGAGTGCAGCGTCGCCAGCACGAGGTGACCGGTTTCCGCGAAGGAAATCGCCGCCTCCATGGTCTCGGTGTCCAGGATCTCGCCGATCAGCAGAACGTCCGGTGCCTCCCGGAGCGCCGAGCGGAGGGCGTTCTTGTAGTTCTTGGTGTCGATGCCGATCTCGCGCTGATTGACGAGCGACTTCTTGTGGCGATGGAGGAATTCGATCGGGTCCTCGATCGTGAGGATATGCCCCGTCTTGTTCTCGTTGCGGAAGTTGATCATCGACGCGAGCGTCGTCGACTTGCCGGAGCCCGTCGAGCCCACCACGAGGATGATGCCGCGTGGCTCCATCACCATCTCGGTGAGCAGTTCCGGCAGATGGAGGTCCTCGAGGGCTGGGATTTCGCTGTTGATGGCCCGGATGACCATCGCGACCTCGCCCCGTTGACGGAAGACGTTGACGCGGAAACGGCCGGCGTCCTTCAGCGAGATCGCGAGGTTCAGCTCCCAGTTTTCCTCGAACTCGGGCACCTGGCCTTCGTTCATGAGGGAGTAGGCGATCTTCTTGACCATCCCCGGAGGCAGGCCCGACTTGCCGAGCGGCATGATCCGCCCTTCGACCTTCATGCTCACGGGTGCGCCCGTGGACAGGAACATGTCCGAGGCGCTTTTCTCCTTCATGAGCTTGAGAAAGTATCCGATGTCCATACTCGCCCCTGCCTGGCGCGCGATCGTGCGCGATTGATGGTCCCCCGGGCGCGGTGCGCCCCGCTCTGCCCTATATTAAGGAAATCTTTACAAAATCATACCGTCAGCGCGCAATCCTTGAATTCATGGACCGCATCTGGAAACTATGCGGGCTTCGAACCGGCCCGCCCGCACCATGATCACAGCCCGCACAGCCCTTTCTGGCGCCCTTCTGGCGATTCTCCTCGCCGGCTGCGCGTCCACGCCGCCACCCGACGGTCTCCGCAGCACCGCCGAAGGCGCGCTTGCCTCCGCCGAGGCCGCGGATGCCGAGGAACACGCACCGATCGAATTGCGGTTCGCGCGCGAGAAGCTGGCCGGCGCTCGCCTCGCCGTCGAGGAGCGGGACTACGCGCGGGCGGCGCGACTCCTTGAGCAATCCCTCGTGAATTCGGAGCTCGCCATGGCGAAGACCGCCGCGGCCAAGGCTCGCGAGGCGGTGCGTCGCCAGGATGCCGCCAACGCCGAGCTGCGCTCCGACCTCACCTCCGGAGAGGAGCTGTGAGGGCGCTGCTCCTGGTCGCGCTTCCGTTCGTGCTGATCGGCTGCGCAACCGCGCCCGCCAGTGATCTCGAGGTCGAGCAGGTCCGGCTGAAGATGACGCGCGCCGTCGAAGAGGATGCGCTCGAGACCTACGCCGCCGCGGAGCTCGATGCTGCCCGGCAAGCACTCATGGCCCTCGAGACGACGACGAGCACCGACGCGGAGGTGCGCGCCCACCTCGCCTACGTCGCCAAGCGCCGTCTGGACATCGCGGAGGCCCGGGCTGCGGAACGGCAGCAGAAGGAGCGTCTGATCGAGCTCCAGCGCGAGTACGACCGCATCCTCGTCGAGGCGTCGCTTGCCGAGGCCGACCGTGCTCGCCGCGAGGCGGAGCAGCTGCGCCTGCAGTCGATCGCGTCGGCCGAGGAAGCGGAGCGTGCGCTGGCCGAGCGAGAGGCCGCGATGGAGCGCGCGCGAGAAGTCGAGGAAACGGCGCGCATGGCGCAGGAGGAGGCCGACCAGGCGAATCGGCTGGCCGCCGCCCGGGCGCGGGAAGCGGATCTGGCCCGGCAGGAGGCCGAGCTGGCCGGCGCCGAGATCAGTTCGCTACGCCGTCAGCTCCAGAATCTACAGGCGCTCGAAACGGATCGAGGGCTGATGTTCACGCTCGGCGACGTCCTGTTCGAAAAGTCCCAGGCGGAGCTGCGCGAGGAGTCGCTCGCCAATCTTCAGCGCCTCGTCGGCTTCATCGAAGGCTACCCGGACCGCCGGGTGAGCATCGAGGGCCACACGGACAGCACGGGGTCGGAGGCCTTCAATCTCACGCTGTCGCAGCAGCGGGCCGAGGCCGTGCGGGACGCGCTGGTCGACCGGGGCATCCCGACCCGGCGCCTCGAGGCGGTGGGACTGGGCGAGGAGTTTCCGATTGCCGGTAACGATACCGAGGTCGGGCGACGCCAGAATCGGCGCGTCGAGATCATCATTCTCAAGGCCGGAGAAGGCTGAACGTCGGGGCCCTTGCAGCGCCGGACCGCGGTCGCTTCGGAGGTCGCCCGGCAGCCGGTCTCGATGGTGAATCGATCGTTGCCTGGGCGGGGCGTGTTGCGGTAGGGTTCATGAAGGGGAGACAGCACTTTCAGTCACTGAGGCCCCGTCTGCGACCAACCCGCATGACCCGGCAACCCAAACAGCAGCTTCAGCCAGCGACTCCGTGTCTCTACGGAGGCTTGCATTGAGGCGGTTGTCGGCAACCGCCCCGCATCCATTCAGCGAGCAACCGCTCGCACCAAGAACATTTTCCACAGATGCGAGCCGGGCTCCGGCGGTCGCCCCGACACCTATTGTTCAATTCCAAACACGAGGAGGGTGGATTCCATGTTCGAGAATCGCCAGGAACTGGTAGAGCAGATGCTTACGGAGAACATCGAGTTTCGTCGACTGTTCAACAAACACCAGTCGCTGCACCAGCAGGTTCACGATGCTGAGGCAGGCGTTCATCCGATGGAAGACCTCCAGCTGGTCAAGCTGAAGAAGGAAAAGCTCTGGGCCAAGGACAAGCTGGCTCGAATGCTCGATACGCAGGAAGCGCATCCTGCCTGATCGACTGCCGCCGTGACGGCGGCGATACGACCGTATTCATCGACATGCCCCGCCACCGCGGGGCATGTTGCATCTGGCCACCGGCTTCGGCTACTGTCCGCGCGGATTTTTCCGGGGAGATGCCATGCACGTCTACGATTCGGTCCTCGAACTGATCGGGAACACGCCGATCGTTCGCGTCAACCACTTCGACACCGGGCCCTGCGAGCTCTATCTCAAGCTCGAGAGCCAGAACCCTGGCGGCTCGATCAAGGATCGGATCGGCCTGAACCTCATCGAGGCGGCTGAGGCAGACGGCAGGATCCAGCCCGGCGGGACGCTGGTCGAAGGTACGGCCGGCAACACCGGGCTGGCGCTGGCGATGGTCGCGGCCCAGAAGGGCTACAAGCTCATCCTGGTCGTTCCGGACAAGATGAGCCGCGAGAAGATCTTCAATCTGCAGGCCATGGGGGCCGAGGTCGTGCTGACCCGCTCCGATGTCGCCAAGGGCCACCCGGAGTATTACCAGGATCTCGCTGCCTCGATCGCCGAGGAGACGAAGAACGCGTTCTTCGTGAACCAGTTCGGCAATCCCGATAACCCGGATTCTCACGAGAAGAGCACCGGGCCCGAGATCTGGGAGCAGATGGGAGGCGAGCTCGACGCCGTGGTGTTCGGTGTCGGCTCCAGCGGCACCATGACGGGCCTGTCGCGTTTCTTCGCCCGCGTCGCGCCGGAGGTCGAGCTGATCGTTGCGGACCCCGTGGGCTCGATCCTGACCGAGTACATCAACGAGGGCACCCTCAGCGGCAAGAGCTCCAGCTGGATGGTCGAGGGCATCGGCGAGGATTTCCTGCCGACGATCAGCGACTTCACGCGCGTGACCCGGGCGTACTCCGTGTCCGACCAGGAGAGCTTCGACATGGCCCGGGAACTGCTGCGACGCGAGGGCATCCTCGGCGGATCCTCCTCGGGCACGCTGCTGGCCGCCGCGTTGCGCTACTGCCGCTCGCAGAGCGAGCCCAAGCGGGTGGTCGCCTTTGTCTGCGACACGGGCAACAAGTACCTGTCGAAGATGTTCAACGACTACTGGATGCTCGACAACGGCTTCAAGGAGCGCCGCCACTTCGGTGATCTGCGGGATCTGATCATGCGTCCCTACTGGAAGCACGACACGGTCGTCGTGCGCCCGGACGAACCGCTGAACAACGCCTACCGTCGCATGAAGCTGTACGACGTCTCGCAGCTGCCGGTGCTCGACGGCGAGCGGATCGTGGGGATCATCGACGAATCCGACATCCTGATGCAGGTCTATGACCGCGACGATCGCTTCTCGGAGCCGGTCTCGAGCGCCATGGCCACGGAACTCGATTTCCTTTCCGTCGATGCGCCGCTCAGCGAGCTGCTGCCGATCTTCGACTCGGGGAAGGTCGCCATCGTGAAAGACGGCGAGGCCTTCCTCGGTCTGATCACCCGCATCGATCTTCTGAACTACCTGCGACGCCGCTTCGACTGAGCGGGCGCCGCGCCGACCTGGAAGCACCAGCATGACCGACGAAAACCAGACCCGTCGCCACGATCTCGCCACGCGCGTGATCCACGCCGGCCAGTCTCCCGATCCTTCGACCGGCGCGATCATGCCGCCGATCTACGCGACATCGACCTATGTCCAGCGCAGCCCGGGCGACCACCAGGGCTATGAGTACTCGCGCACGCAGAACCCGACCCGCATGGCCTACGAGCGCTGCGTGGCCGATCTCGAAGGTGGCGTCGCGGGCTTTGCCTTCGCTTCCGGCATGGCGGCCACGTCGACGGTCCTCGAGCTCCTCGACAGCGGCGATCACGTCGTCGCGCTCGACGACCTCTACGGCGGCACCTTCCGGCTGTTCGAACGGGTCCGCAAGCGTTCGGCGGGCCTGGACTTCGATTTCGTCGATCTGCGCGATGCGGAAGCCTTGCGCGGTCACCTTCGTCCGGAAACCAAGATGGTCTGGCTCGAG
>JBCCZC010000132.1:0-13177 GCA_039188505.1 Pseudomonadota bacterium
CCGATGCACTGCGGCGATCGCGACCTTGCATGCCTCCAGGTGGCCATGCGCTCGACCCGGTGATTCACGTTGGAGGAAGACCGAGACCTCGCAACGTAGCCGACCCTGCCGGAGGCGGCAAACGCGATACTGCTTCGTCGTGATTCATCGACAGGACCCATCGGGCGGTCGTTCGGACGGTCGAGTCGCCGCGATCGGGCCCTTCCATGCCGGCCCGGCGCACCGATGTCATACACTTCATCCACCCCAGGGTCCCGACTCGCTGGAGAACAACATGCCGCGATCCGCACGCATCATCGAGCCTTCGAAACTGGGCGACTTCGGCCTGCGCCTGATCGGCACCACGGATATCGACGGCAATGGGACGCAGCATGCAGTCGATCAGGTCGATCCCATCGTGTTGTTCGATTTCGTGAAGACGCGGACGGGCGGCAAGTCTGCCTTTCGGCCGCATCCCCATTTCGGCCTCACTGCGATGAGCTTCCTGCCTTCCACCGGGGCCTGGGGAGCCTGGGACAGCTTGGCCGGAGAATCGGATCACGAGCTTCATCCCGGCGGGCTGTACTACGTTCATGCCGGGTCGCAGGCGTTTCATCACGAGTTCGCCACACCGGAAACCACGGCCGCCGACGAGGTGGTCGAATTCGTGCAGCTGGTCTGGAATGCCACCGATGAGACCGACGTCAGAACCGTCATTCTCCAGCCGGACGAACTCCCGGTGTTGGCCAGCGAGGATCACATCGTCAGAGTCATGGCGGGGAATCTCTGTGGGCTCGAGGCGCCACAGCCCTTTTCTCACCGCGACATCATCTATGCCTACGTTCAACTCCTGAGTGACCGGTCCCTCGAACTGGATCTGCCCCGCACCATGAATGGCATGTTGTTCCCGATCGAAGGCGGCATGAAGGTCAATGAAGAGGAGCTCGGCGAACAGCGGATGATGATCCTCGGTGATGATGGCGGCACGCTCTCGGTTTTCCGGTCTGATCCGAACCAGCCGACGCGCTTCCTCATCGCCGCCGGCGAGCCCACCAACCGCCCGTTCTACAAGCTGCTGGGACTCGGCGGCTTCATCATTGGGGAAACCGAGAACGGCGTCCGCGCCATGATGACTGAGCTGGAAAAGCAGGCGGAGGGGATCAAGAAGGAGGTGCCGCATTACTTCCCAGAGCAGTACCTCTAGGGGGCAGGTCCGCAGGGCTGTGTCCACAGAGTTCGAATGCCCGCCAACAGCATGAACACCGGTCGCCCATGAGCAGGCACGCGACCTTCGACGGCGCGCCGCCGGAGGGCACGATCAATCTGGGGGTCGGACAACCCTCAGCTGATCTCCTCCCCGTAGATCTCTTGCGCGGCGCAAGCGGAGCATTCTTCGCCGCAGCGCACCCGTTCGATCTCAACTATGGCGAGCGGCAAGGCGACGCGCGCTTTCGCGAGCAGCTCGCCCGCTTCCTGACGCGGCACTACGGATCGCCAACGTCGGCAGGCGAGCTGCTGGTCACCGGCGGCAACTCCCAGGCGCTCGGCCTCGTCGCGAACGTTTTCGCCAGGCCCGGGGCTACGGTCCTGGTCGAAGATCCCAGCTATTTCCTCGCATTCAAGATCCTGCGCGATCACGGCCTGAATCTGGTCGGGGTCGACATGGATGATGAAGGGCCATGCCTCAAGTCTCTCGAGGTGGCCCTGGCACACCATCGCCCCGCGTTCTTCTACACCATTCCGAGCTATCAGAACCCGACCGGGATCTGCTCGAGCGCCGAGCGGAGAGCCGCCATCGTGGCGCTGGCACAGCAGTACGGCACGATCATCGTCGCGGACGAGCCCTATCAGCTTCTGCACTACTACGATGCGCCGCCGCCGGCCTTGGGCACGATGGTCGACAGCGGTGCGGTAATCTCGCTGGGTTCGTTCTCGAAGATCCTGGCGCCCGCCCTGCGCCTTGGGTGGTTGCAGGCCTCCGACGCCCTCCTCGAGCGCATCTCGCTGGACGGGGTGATCAACAGCGGCGGTGCGCTCAATCACATCGGTTCGCATATCGCGCGCCACGCGCTGGCGAACGGACGTCTCGACGCGCATATCGAGGGTCTCCGATCTGCCTATCGGTCCCGGCTGGAAGCCATGGATTCCGCGCTCCAAGAGCATTTCTCCGAACTCGCGACATGGAGCACACCTGCGGGAGGCTACTTCGTGTGGCTGCGATTCGACGGGTCGGTCGACACGGCCTCACTGAAGTCCGCCGCGCTGGATCTGCAGACCGGCTTTACACCAGGCCCACTGTGCTCGCCGGATGGGCGCGGGCAGAACTGCCTGAGACTGAGCTTTGCGCATTATGGCGAGGCTGCTATTCGAACAGCCATTGCGAGGCTACGTCGCCTATTCGAACGGTGATCGCCCCCGCGGCCCTGCCTGCCCCCCTGGCAAAGGCGAACGGTCGAAGCGGACCACCTCCCTGGACCGCGCCAGGTCAGGCTTCGGCAACCTCCTGCGCCAGCCGCAGGTCCGCTACGAAGCGCCGCCGCTGCTCGACGGCTTCTCGTTCCGGAAGGCGCAGCAGGTACGCCGGGTGCGTGGTGACGACAATGCCACCGGTGCGCGCATCGCCCATGACTCGCCCCCGTTCCGCCGTGACGCTCACGGTTCGGCCCAGTACGGCCCGCGCGGCCGTCGCGCCGAGGGCGACGGTCATCCGAGGCGCGACGATCTCGCGCTCGAGGTCTAACCACCAGCGGCAATGGTCCACCTCTCCGAACGTGGGCCGCTGGTGGATGCGGCGCTTGCCGCGCGGCACGAACTTGAAGTGCTTCACCGCGTTGGTGAGGTAGGTTTGTTCCCGATCGATCCCGGCCGCAAGCAAGGCTGCATCAAGTTCCTGCCCCGCCGGACCAATGAAGGGTCGCCCGGCCAGGTCTTCCTGGTCGCCGGGCTGCTCGCCCACCACCATGATGGGCGCATCGGCGGGGCCCACACCGGGAACGGCAGTCGTCGCGAAATGGCAGAGGTCGCATCGCGCGCACTGGCTGACGGCGGCCCGCACGGCGGCGAGGGAGTCAGGACGCCCTTCGACGGCGACGGTCTGTTGCGGCTGGGCTGCCACGAGGCGGCGCGCGGACGCGGCCGACGGACTCGAGCCCGCAGGCGCGGCGCGCTGGGCCCTCTCGGCGCTTCGGGTCAGCTCCGGGATCAACCGACTCTCCGGCAGGTTCTTCCAGTATTTCTTCGGCATCTCCGCGCGCATGGCATTCACCTTCAACCGTGCGGGATTGAAGATGCTCGAGTAGTAGACGCGCCAATGGGCCTCCAGCGCATCATCGTCGGGGCAGTCCTGGCGGCGGGCCCCCGAATCGAACGCCAGTGCTTGGCCGTCCCAATGGACGCTGCATGCCGGCGTTACGATCGACCACCGCATGCCGGCGAAGCGCTCGGCGAAGAACGTTGCCGCAAGCTTGACGATCGAGTGCTCCGGCTCGAACCATGCGACGAACGCTTCGCCCTCTTCGGTCTCGACGCGCCGGAAGCGGACGAAGGCCTTCATCTTGTGGACGTCGCGCCGGACCGCCTGCGCGAGCCGCTTCGCCGCATGCACGTCGCCATCTGCCTCGTTTTCTAGCAGCCGTGGGGAGGCCTGGACGCGCCAGAGCAAGCGATAGAGCAGCGCGTGTCGCCCCGCGTCGCGATGGCACAGCACCTGGCGCGCGAGCTTCGGGAAGTTGCGTGGAACCCGAACCTCGCTGGAGCGCCGGAGTGCCCGCCTGGCGCCCGCTGAAGGCGCTGCTGCACCGAAGAGGTCGCCGCTGCAGCCCGCACTACCGAAGCTCACCTGCTCGGGAGCAATGCCGTCCTGAATGAGTTCGCGCACCCGCGAGCGCCACGCGTCGTAGTCGGTCGGCTCGTCGAGCACGATCGAGATCAGACCACTCACGCGAACAGGTCGCCCTGCGCCGGTGGGGTCGCCAGGCGAGCCCGCAGGCCGTCGGCCTCCAGCGTGCGCGGACGATAGCCGCGCGTCTCGATGAAGGGCCGGACCTTCGCCAGCGAGGCTGTCAGGCGGCCAATGTCGTCGAGCCGGAGCGCGGTTGTTCGCCGGGCGCGCAGGATGGCATCGACGCTCCGGGTTCCAAGGCCGGGCACGCGCAGCAGGATCTCGCGTGGCGCACGGTTGACGTCAACCGGGAAGCGCTCGCGGTGCACCAGCGCCCAGGCGAGCTTGGGATCGACATCGAGATCCAGCATGCCCGCCTTTCCGCCGGCAATGATCTCGTCGAGTTCGAACCCGTAGAAGCGCAGCAGCCAGTCGGCCTGGTAGAGCCGATGCTCACGCTGGAGCGGCGGCGGCTCGGGCGGGAGCTGGCTGCTGGGGTGCGGTGTCGGGCTGAAAGCTGAGTAGTAGACCCGATTCAGCCGGTAGCCTGCGTAGAGCGACGCGCTGGTCCTGAGGATCTTTCGGTCGTCGGAATTGTCCGCGCCGATGATCATCTGCGTGCTCTGGCCGGTCGCCTTGAACGCCCGGGGGTTGCGATGGCGGCTTCGCTCCGCGCGCTGCTCGTCGAGCTTTACGCGCACCTGCGCCATAGCCGTCCGAATCCGGGAAGCGTCCTTCTCGGGGGCGAGCGTCCTGAGCGTCGATCGACTCGGCAGTTCGACGTTGATCGAGAGGCGATCTGCCAGACGCCCCGCCACGGCCAGAAGCTCGGGACTGGCGTCGGGGATCGTCTTGAGGTGGATGTAGCCTGCAAACTGATGCTCCTCCCGCAGCAGTCTCGCGACCTCCACCATTTGCTCCATCGTGTAGTCGGGTGAGCGGATGATGCCCGACGAGAGAAAGAGACCTTCGATGTAGTTGCGCTTGTAGAAGTCGATCGTGAGTTGGGCAAGCTCCGCGGGCCGGAATCGGGCGCGCTGGACGTTGCTGGAGATGCGATTGACGCAGTACAGGCAGTCGTACTGACAGTAGTTCGTGAGCAGCACCTTCAAGAGCGAGATGCAGCGACCGTCCGGAGCATAGGAGTGGCAGATGCCCATCCCCTGCGTGGAGCCGATACCGCCGGTTCCGCGGGAGCTGCGTCTCTGCGCGCCGCTCGAGGCGCACGAGGCGTCATACTTCGCGGCGTCGGCGAGCACGGCCAACTTGTCGACGGTTGTCAGGCGAGACATCAGAGCGCTATCGAGGGGTGAGGACAGATACTGTATTTATAAACAGTCACTGTCAACCTGAACAGGTGTCTTTCTCGGGCTGCGCGTTTCCGCGGAGACTTCATCGTCGATTCATCCGCGGCGGCGCACGGTTGCGCCATGGATGTGCTCACACGTGAACGCTTTCCGCACCGGGCCGAGGCCCTAGCGGACCGGTACCCCGAGATCCGCTCGATCCTCAATGGGCACGGCATGCCGCCCTACTGGAAACGTCCCGAACGCTACGAAACGCTCTTCCGCATCATCCTCGAGCAGCAGGTCTCCGTCCGGTCCGCGGCGACGCTCGCGAAGCGCGTCGAGGCGGAGCTTGGGGGACTCTCGGCGCGCCGGGTCGCCGCTGCAGGCGCGGAAGGTCTGCGCGAGCTGGGCCTGACCCGCGCTAAGGCGCGCTCTAGCGCAACGCTCGCTGAGGCCGTGCGGTCTCGCTCGCTACGGCTAGGGCGGCTTCGCGAGGCTTCAACCGAGGTGCTCATCGCTGAACTCACGCGCTGGCCCGGGATCGGTCCGTGGACGGCATGGACCTACACGCTGCTTGCCCAGGCCCGCGCCGACGCCTGGCCGCCCGGCGATCTCGCGTTGCGACGTGCCATCGAGGAACTGCTGCCGGCGTCTGACGTCGACCAGCTGACTGCCACCGGTGGGCGCTGGCAAGGCGAGCGGGGTATCGCGGCAAGGCTGCTCTGGCATTTCTACCTGTCGACTCGCGCGCGCTGAAGTCCCGCGATCGCGGCGGGGGTCGGCCATCAGCGGAGATCAAGGACGGATTCCCTCGACCACGCCCCTGGCGGGGACCGCGAGTCGATTCCCCACGCCCGTTCGCGGAGCCCGGTTCCCGCTCGCGAGCCGGGGCCGGGCAGCCGCGACTACCCGCAATATCGCCCCGGAATCAGCGGTGCAGCGCTGGCGCTCACACAAGGATGAATCGTTCGCGTTGCGTCTTCCGGCCGAACAGCACGCAGCTCGATATTTCCTGACCGGCCTGCCCGCGGTCGCCGCTGCTTACCTGGGATCTCCCGTCGTGCTAGGCGAGCCCTCGACCCGGGATCATGAGACTGGCGGCTAGCGACCGAGGTGCGCGTCGATCGCGGCGGCGTGTTCCACGATCAGGGACTGCCAGTGCGTCATCATCTCGGCGTAGGCCACCTCGTTGTAGGACCGCTCGACTTCACCGTTGCCGTGATCGCTGAGCCCCGTCATCTGATAGGTAACCGTAACCCTTGATCCGCCGGAGCCGTTCTCGGCGATCGAGACGTCTACGGTGCCCGTGTGCAGGCCTGGGGTGACCCGTGCGTAGGCGGCGTGGCCTGCGCCGACGTCGTAGTCGATCACGAGCCAGTAGGTCGTGTGTTCACCGTGTTCGGTGATGAACGCCGTGCCGGTCTCGTAGCCGTCGCCGTGAAGGATCACGGGCTCCCAGCCCGGCACCCAGAGCCGTTCGCCCGGCGCGGTGAAGAGCGGCAATGCCTCCTTGGGAGGGCGCTCCAGCTCGAACGAGCCCAGCCGCGACACCGTCATGGCGTCGAAGTCTGCGAAGCCATTGGCGCCGCTGAAGACGGCAGTTGACGAACCCATGAGCATTACCCCCAAAAGTAGTCGGTGCAGATTTGCGAAAGCCATGCCGCCATGTCCATCAGAGCTGCATGTTATTTTGGTACCAAGGTACCTCCGTGTCAAATCAGGGGCCCGTTCTTGCGCCGGCTTCGAGTTGTGCGCGCCGCTGATGCCACGCGACGCTCGAGCAGGCGCTCCATCAGAGACCCGTTCCTTCGACGCTCTCCATATTGACTCCACATAGACGGCCAATCCTTGGGAGCAGCTGACCCCGAGGAGCCTGCCATCGTGCTGGACAACACTGATCGAGACGGTCGGACGACGAGCGGCAACCGGAGTACCGCCATCGCCACGGCGCGCTCGCAGAAGGAAAGGCGAGAAAGTGGTGGGGAGGTTGTCCCGACTCTCGAGTCGCATCTCAACGGCCCCGTCCCGACAAGGTGGTTTCTCGAAGTCGCCAGCGCCGTCGCCGCAGCGTTGCATGAGCTCCACGAGGGCGGGGTGCTCCATCGCGACCTGCAACCACAGAACATCCGCTTCGACGGCAATCGTGCCACCCTGACCGGTCTCGAATTCTCGTCCGACCCGACCAGCCCGAACGAGGCGCTACCGCGAGGGCGCACCAGCTTGCCCTATATGGCGCCCGAGCAAACGGGTCGCATGAATCGATCCATCGACGCGCGGAGCGACCTCTACTCCCTGGGCGTCATCTTCTACCGGATGCTCACAGGCGTCCTCCCGCTCGATGCCGACGAGCCACTTGACTGGGTGTATGCGCACATCGCCCGGCGTCCGGCGCACCCGTCCGAACACGTCACGACGATTCCCTCGATCCTGTCCGACCTCGTCCTGCGGCTACTGGCCAAGAACGCCGAGGAGCGCTATCAGTCTGCCGCTGGGGTCGAGGCCGACCTCCGGCGAGCCTGGGCGGCGCTCGGGGCCGATGGGAACATCGAGCGCTTCGCCCTCGGTAGCGAGGACTTTCCAGCGGGCTGGCGAGTCCCCGAGAAGCTCTACAGCCGCGCGCGGGAACGCCGAGCGCTCGTGGACGCCTTGGACCGGATGGTCTCGACGGGCCGCTCCGAACTGGCGCTCGTCGCCGGACCGGCGGGGATCGGCAAGTCGGCGCTCGTGCGGGAACTGACGCGTGAATCGAGCTTCCGGAGCGTCCTTTTCGTTGCCGGCAAGGCGGACCAGGCGCGCCGCGACGTGCCGCTCGCCACGATCGGGATGGCCTTTGGCAGGCTCGTACGCTCGATCCTTCGCCGATCGGAGGCCGAAGTCGCGGCCTGGACGCGTGCGATCGCGACGGCGATGGGCCGCAACGGCCAGGTGATGACCGACATCGTGCCCGAGCTGAAATGGTTGCTCGGCGACCAGCCCAGCTTACCGGCGCTCGGTCCCACCGAAGCCCGAAATCGGTTTCTGACCGTTTTCGGGGACTTCATCGCGGCCGTCGCGACCACTGAGCATCCACTGGTCATCGTCATCGATGATCTGCAGTGGATCGATCTCGCCAGCCTCGGGCTCCTCGAATACCTATCGACGCGCTCGGATCTGCCCCACGTGCTGGCCATCGGGAGCTACCGCACCGAAGAGGTCGGCGCGGAGCATCCAGTTCGGCTGGGCGTCGAGCGCATCCGTCGGGCTGGCGCGCCGATCCTCGAGGTCGAGGTGGCGCCCCTCGCGGCCGGCGATGTGCTGCGCCTCGTGGCCGACGCAACGCGCTGCGCCGAGTCCGAGGTTTCCCGGTTATCCGAGCTCGTCCACGCCAAGACGGGCGGCAATCCGCTGTTCGTCCATCAGTTTCTCGCCTCCATCGCCGAAGACGGGCTGCTGGTCTTCGATCGGAGCTCGCGACGGTGGGTCGCCGACATCGACGCCATCACCGTTCTGGACGTGACCGACAACGTCGTGGACCTGATGGTCGTGAAGCTTCGCCGGCTGCCGGCCGTCGCTCTCGAAAAGATCAAACGCCTGGCCTGCCTCGGACACGAAGCCGGGCTGCAGACGCTGGCCAGCATCAACGGCGGCAACGAACGCGCCACCCTGACCGCGTTGGAAGAGGCGCTGGCGGCCGGGCTCCTCACCCTGCATGACGATACGGTCCGGTTCGCTCATGACCGGATTCAGGAAGCGGCCTATTCACTGATTCCACCAGCCGACCGGCCCCGCTGGCACCTGGAGATCGGACGAAAGCTCCTCGGGAGCTTGCCGGCCGAGGAGCTGGACAAGTGGATCTTCGCGATCGTGGATCACTTCGACCAGGGCGCTGTGCTCATCGAGCAGGAGAGCGAGCGGAGCGAACTCGGGCGGCTCCATGCCCGCGCCGGCTATCGCGCCCGCAGCGCGGTGGCCTTCGTGGCGGCCCGCAAGCATTTCGCCCGCGCGTGCGAACTCCTGTCGGCCGATGCATGGAGCGATGCGTACCGGCCAACGCTGGATCTGCATCTAGCGCTCCAGGAATGCGAATTCGTCGCTGGCGCGACCGGGCGCGCCTCCGAGCTCTTCGAAACGATGCGCGCCCACGCGGCTTCGGAACTCCACCATGCGGAGATCCTGCACCGCTGGATGCTGCTGCATCAGGGCGTCGGTCGCGTCGAGGAAGCCCTGGCGTTTGGGCTTGAGGCGCTGGCTCTCCTTGGCGTCGTACTGCCCACGCAGCGCGAGGCCATCCACGACGCGTATCGCGCCGAGCAGCGGCGCGTTCACCAGCAGCTCGCGAAGCGTTCCATCGCCGATCTCGAACAGCTCCCGGTCGCTACCGATGCACGGGCAAGAGCGATCATGGGCCTGTTCGCCGTCGTCGGCGCGTGCGCCTACAACGCCCACCAGGCCCTGGCGCCGCTGATCTACTGCCGGGCACTCATGACCGCGCTGGAATGGGGTAACACGCCCGCGAGCTGCATGACCTACATCTCCTTCGGATCGGCGCTCGTTTCCCGGGGCGATGTCGACAGCGGCCTCGCCTTCGCGGATCTGGCGCTGCGGCTCAACGAGAAGTTCGAGGATATCGAGCGTCGGGGCATGCTCCTTTACGTCCAGGGCGCTCATGTGAATCCCTTCCGGCGCCACATGACGACCAGCCTCCCCTATTTCGAGGCGGGTATGCGGGCGTGCCAGGAGGTCGGGGACTTCGTCTTCGCCAACTACCATGCAAGCGCGATCGCAACCATCACGATCGAGAGCGGTCGGGCGCTCGACGAGGTCCTGGAGATCACGGGCAGGTATGCCGACTTCTCGCGAGAGACTCGAAACGAGCCCGTGCGCCAGTGGATCCTGGCGGCCCGCCAGCTCGCCCGGTGCCTCCGCGGCGCCACGTCGGCACTTGGCAGCCTCGAGGACCAGAATTTCAGCGAGGATCGCAGCCTCGAAATCATGGGGCGGGCCCGCTTCTACACGGGGGTCGCCAACCTCCATCTCACCCGCCTCGAGGCGCTCGTCTTCGCGCACCGATGGGAAGAGGCGCTGGTAGCGGCGGATCGATGCGCCGCCACGGTCAACGCGCTGCGTTCGGGCCCCCGTGAGGTGACCTTCCACTACTGCCACGCGCTGGTCCTGTGTTCTCTCCATCCGCTCGCGGACGAGGCGCGCAGACCGGCAATCGAGGAGACCCTCGTCAAGGCCGTCGAGCGACTCGCCTTCTGGGCCCGGAACTGCCCGCGGAGCTATGGTCACCGTCACAAGCTGCTCCTTGCAGAGATCGCCGGCATCAGGGGGCACGATCTCGTTGCGATGCAGCACTATGACGAGGCGATCCAATCCGCGGCCGAGAACGGGTTCGCTCAGAACGAGGGACTCGCCAATGAACTCGCGGCGCGGTTTTACCACCGGCGCGGGCTCGAGCGGAACGCCGGCGCCTGCCGGGCCGGCGCTCGCTCGGCCGACGGGCGCTGGGGCGCCGACGCGCTGGTTGCGCGCCTGGATCGAGACCATCGACCGGCGAGCGACGACGTCGAGTTCGGCACCGCCGGAACGCGTATCGAAGACCTCGACCTCGCGTCGATCCTCGAGGCCTCCCAGGCTGTCTCGAACGAAATCGTCCTCGATCGGCTGGTGGAGCGACTGCTCCGGCTTGCACTCGAGGATGCGGGCGCGGATCGGGGGCTGCTGATGCTCACCGGAGACGTACCTCAGATCGTCGCCGAGGCGACCGCCAGACTCCAGAGCGTTCAGGTGAATCACCAGCGCTACGAAGCGTCGGCAGCAGGCCTGTCGCAATCCGTTCTCGGCTATGTCCTGCGAACGACGGAGCACGTGATGATCGATGACACCGGCGGGGAACATCCCTACCGAGACGATGCTTATCTGCAGGGGGAAAAGCGGCCGCGTTCGTTGCTCTGCCTACCACTCCTCAAGCAGGCGAGCCTCGTGGGAGTGCTGTATCTGGAGAATCACCTGACGCCTGGCGCGTTCACGCCGGACCGCACAGCGCTGCTGGAGATCCTCGCTTCCCAGGCCGCCATCTCCCTCCAGAACGCGACGCTGTTCGAGGACGTTCAGCGGGAGCGCGCCTCGATTCGAGAGTTGAACGAAACGCTCGAGCAACGGGTCGCCGAACGGACCGCCGATCTCGACCGCGCCATGGCCGAGCAGCAGCAGATCCTCGAGCAGCTCGCACGCAAGACACGGGATCTCGAGCAGGCCCGAGACCAGCTCGCGCGCCTGGCCTTCGTCGACGGCCTCACCGGCGTGGCCAACCGCCGCGGCTTCGACGACGCGCTGGATCAGGAATGGCGTCGCGCGGCCAGGGCGGGCACCTGGCTGTCTGTCATCCTGATCGATCTCGACTGGTTCAAGGCCATCAACGACCGCTACGGGCACGCCCGCGGCGACGAGTGCCTGCAAGCCGTCGCAGAGACCTTGTCTGCCATTGCCCATCGACCTGCGGATCTGGTCGCAAGGTACGGCGGTGAGGAGCTGGTGATCCTGCTGCCCGCCACTGGCCCCGGCGGCGTTCGCAAGCTGATGGAGCAGGTGCTGGTCGAGATCCGTGCCCTCGAGATTCCCAATGCGGGTTCACCCATTGGCTTTCTCACCGCTTCCGCCGGCGCGTTCAGCCTGAAGACCGCCGATCATGGCGATGACGCGCAAGCGGCAATGGCGCAAGCGGATCAGGCGCTCTACGCATCCAAGGCCGCCGGACGGAACCAGGGGCGACAGGTGGTCCTCGAACGCCATTCCTCGTAGCGCGGGAGACCTGAGTGAGAACCTGAGCGTGTACCCAGCGCTGCGGTAGTCGATGGCTGGGCGGCTGGCAGTGCGATGCTTTCCGCCGGAGTGCGCTCCGGACAGTCCCAAGGCGCGCCCTTCGGCAGCTCCGATCCTCTACTCCGGTAGGGTGTTTCAATCCGCGCAAGGGCTCTGCTTCGCCGCCGCGGGCGCCCGCAGCTCGTCCGCGGGGATCACCGTCGTTCGCAAACCGCTCGCGATCCACTCCCGCCAATCGCCCGATTCGTCCGGGGACATGCCCACGGCCGACGCGGCCGCGCGATGCCAGGTTGAAGGTTGGAAGTGCCCGTCGATGATCCCCAGTAGTTGAGAAGAACGGCTAACAAACCATTGAATCAAATATATAAATAGAGGGCAGAAGCCGAAAGTGTAACAATATCGTTGGTGAGTTCGTTAGGTGCGCAATGACAGAGCTGAAGGGCTCTGGTCAGACGTCAATCGAGGCGATCGCGGCGGTCCGCGATCGCTGCTTTCAAGGGGGAGATTAATGCACGAATTTCTGCTGGTGATCCTGCTGCAGGCGGCTGCCGCGGATCAGGCGCCTCATATCATGCGGGCTGACGCCCCAAGCGTTCAGGTCGAGTTGCCGGATGGTCGATCCATCGAGTGGACGCTCAACGCCGAGCTGGATCCTGACACCCTGGAGCTGGATGTTGGTCCCGATTCGACCGAGGAAGCCTGCTTCGTCTCGGAGATCGATCGGCACTGCATCGCCGTCGGGCTGGGCGATAGCGAGGATTTCGTCATCGTCTACAACGACGTCGCACATAACCAGCGTGTGTCGGGGGAACTGCCTACGCCGCCCGCGGCCGTGTTCGATCAGGCCTATCAGGACGCGCACCGGGGAACGATCAAGATTCTGATCCCGGAGGTCTATGAGCTGGTCAATGTCGCGATCGCGCTGACCGAGTTCTCCCAGAGCGGCCCCTATGCCGACAGCATCACCTACAAGGACACGCCGTACTACCAGGATGTGCTCGAGTATTTCTCGGAGCATCAGGACCATCCTGCGATCAGGCGCATCAATGATGCCCTGTACGAGGACGTCTTCAGCTACTTTCGTCTGAAGATGAACGGCTACGCTTTCGAGTTCGAAGGTGAGGACATCAGCCAGAGCCCGGTCTACGACAGGACGGGCTATCACTTCCATGAAATAAACCACCTGCGGCCGTATGTCGACGATCTACAGGATTTCTCCAGCGCC
>JBCCZC010000133.1:0-13177 GCA_039188505.1 Pseudomonadota bacterium
CGAGGCCGTGGTCCAGGTCATCCTGCGGGAGTGGGGGGTCGGCCAGGTCATCGTCTCGTCGGTGATCGGGCACAGCATCTCCGTCCTCGAGACGGGCCTGCCGACGCTCGTCGTCTGCCACGACTACTTTCCGCTCTGGCCAAATCTCGACGTGGCCTTCGAAGCCGACGAGGCGCCCTTCGATCTCGCCCGGCTCGAGGGCCCGGATCGGCACCGCAAGTGGTTCCGCGACCTCGCGCCGGAGCGATGGCAGACGCTGCGCGACGCGTGGCTCGCTGCCCTGGCCCGCCCAGAGGTCCGCATGGCCGCCCCGAGCCGGTCCGTGCTACGGAATCTCGCCCGCCTCGAACCCGCGCTCGGTGCGGCGGATATCGCCCTCATCCCACACGGACTTCGCGCCTTCGAGGACGCGCAAGCGATTGCAGGCCGGGGCGAGGAGCGCTGGCGGATCGTCATCCCGGGGCGCATTGGCGCGGGCAAGGGCAAGGATTTCGTCGCAGCACTGATCCGACGCTACGCCGACCGCGCCGACTTCTATCTGGTCGGCGCAGGCCACGATGGCCATGACTTCTTCGGGCTCGCCGGCGCCCACGTGATCCTGCAGTACGAGCGCGAGGCACTACCCGGTCTGCTGCGCGAGATCGGGCCGGATTTCGCCCTGCTGGCGTCGACGGTCTCCGAGACTTTCAGCTACACCCTCAGCGAGCTCTGGTCCCTTGGCGTGCCCGTCGTCGCCACCCGGCGTGGCGCCTTTATCGAGCGTGTCGAGGAAGGCCGTACCGGTACGCTCATCGAACCGGACCCGGACGCTTTCGGCACCCTGCTCGGCAAGCTGGATCACGCGACCCTCGGCGCCTGGCGCGAGGCGATCCGCGACCTCAGCATCGACGACATCGACGCGATGGGGGCCGCCTATCGCGAACTGCTGCCCCGGCCCGACCCAGCACCCCAGCCCGCCTCCCTGGCCGAGCCGCAGTTCTTCTCGACCTACATGCTGGCCGGTGAAGATCTCGCCCAGCTTGGCGCCCTCGACGTGGCCCGGCAGCGGGTCGCCGCGCAAGAAGCCGAGCTCGAGCGCCGCGGCGCCTGGGGCTTTCGCATCAGTCGGCAGCTCGAGGAGCGCACCCAGTGGGCGCAGCGCCTCGACGGCGAGCTCGAGCTAGCCCGCCGAAGCCTCGACGAGCGCTCGACGGCGCTGGAGGAACGGACCGCCTGGGCACGCCAGCTCGAACAGCAGAGTACGCGCCTCGAACGGCAGAGTACGCGCCTCGAACGGCAGCTCGCCCGGCTGCAGCGTGAGCTCGACGAGCGCACGGCATGGGCCATGGAGCTGAAGGACCTCCTCGCCGAGGAGGAGCACAGGCGCGCGGCCGTCGAGCACCAGCTCGCCCAGTCCGACGCGAACGTCGCCGACCTCGGCCGTCGCCTCGAGGACATGACCGCGGCGCGCGAAGCCGCCCTCAACGACCACCGCGAGATGGCGGAGCGCTTCACGGAGGTCGTGAACAGCCGCAGCTGGTGGCTGACCAAGCCACTGCGTTTCGCCGCGCGCCTCACCCGTCGCACGCTCGACACCGTGCTGATGCGCGGCCGTCGCACCGCCTCCCTGGCCCAGCGCACGAAGCGCAGCATCGAGGTCCGCGGCGTGAAGGGCACGGTCGAGCGCATCGAACAGGAGATCCGTCGGCCCAAGCCGACGCCAACCGTCACGGCGGCGCCGGAGCTCACCGCCGACTACCGGCCGCTGGCCTTTCCGGCCGTCGCCAACCCCCAGGTGTCCGTGGTGATCCCGGTCCACAACCACTACCACCATACCTACGCCTGCCTGAAGTCACTGCTGGAAACGACGGTTGCCGCGAGCTTCGAGGTCGTGGTCGTGGATGACGCATCGAGCGACGAGACGGTCACGGAGCTGCCCCGCATCGAGGGCATCACGCATCTGCAGAACGTCGAGAATCTCGGTTTCGTCGGCACCTGTAACCGCGGCGCGGAAGCGTCCCGCGGCGAGTACGTGGTCTTCCTCAACAACGACACGGCCGTGGCCGACGGTTGGCTCGACGCGCTACTCGAGACCTTCGAAACCCATCCCGATGCGGGCCTGGTCGGCGCGAAGCTCGTCTACCCCGACGGTCGCCTGCAGGAAGCCGGGGGCATCGTCTTCGCGGACGGTTCCGGCTGGAACTACGGCCGCTTCGAGGATCCGGATCACCCGGCCTACAACTTCGTGCGGGAGGTCGACTACTGCTCCGGTGCCGCGATCATGATCCGGCGCGAGCTGTTCCAGGAGCTCGGCTGCTTCGATCAGCGGTATGCCCCGGCCTACTACGAGGACACGGATCTCGCCTTCGCGGTCCGCGACCACGGACTCAAGGTCTACTATCAGCCCGCATCCGTTGTGACCCACTTCGAGGGCATCACCTCCGGCACCGACACGTCGTCGGGCACGAAGCGCTACCAGGTCATCAACCAGGCGAAGTTTCTGGAGAAGTGGGCGGGCGCACTGGCGCGCCAGAACCCGCCTGGAACGAGTATCCTGCGAGCGCGTGAGCACGGCCGGATGCGCCGCGCGCTGATCATCGACGCCTGCACCCCCGAGCCGGACAAGGATTCCGGGTCCGTGCGCATGGTCCACATCATGGAGATCCTGCGCGAGCTGGGTTACCAGGTGAGTTTCTTCGCCGACAACCGCGCCTGGGTCGAAGGCTACACGGCGGACCTGCAGCGGCTCGGCGTCGAAGCCTGGCACCACCCGTGGATCGATCATTCACCGAAGTTCTTCGAGGACGCCGGGGATAGCTTCGACGTGGTCATCCTGAGCCGCTACTACGTCGCGACCAACTACATCGAGCTGCTGCGTCGGCACTGTCGCGGCGCGCGCTTGCTCTTCGACACCGTCGACCTCCACTTCCTGCGCGAGCGCAGGCTCGCCGAGCTCGAGGACGATGAGAAGCTCGCCGAGACCGCCACGAAGACCCGGGAGCAGGAGCTCGGCGTTGCCGCCAGGTGCGACGTCACACTCGTCGTGAGTCCCTACGAGCAGACCTTCCTCGCCGAGGAAGCCCCGGACCTCGACGTCGCCGTGGTCTCGAACATCCATCGCGTGCACGGTCGTCGCCGTACCTGGGCCGATCGCGCCAATATTCTGTTCGTCGGAGGCTACCAGCACCCGCCGAACATCGACGCGGTGCAGTGGTTCGCGACCGAGATCTTCCCCCACGTGCGCCGGGAGCTGCACGATGTGGTCTTCCATATCGTCGGCAGCAAGGCCACGCCGGACGTGCGCCGGCTCGGCGACCTCGATGGCGTCGAGTTCCACGGCTTCGTCGAGGACATCGAGCCCTTCCTCGACGGCTGTCGCATCGCCGTGGCGCCGCTGCGCTACGGCGCGGGCGTCAAGGGCAAGGTCAACAGCTCGATGAGCTACGGCCAGCCGGTCGTGGCGACCACGCCCGCGGTCGAGGGCATGTTCGTCCGCCCCGGGGAGGACGTGCTGGTGGCCGACGAGCCGGAAGCGTTCGCGAGCCAGGTGGTGCGCGCCTACCGCGACGAGGGGGTCTGGAACCGTCTTTCCGACGGCGGCCTCGAGAACGTGCAGCGCTACTTCTCGTTCGAAGCAGCGCGGGAAGCGATCCGCGCCGCCATTACCAGCCGGTAGTCAGCGACTCCGGTAGCCGGGCCCGCGGACGACCCGCCCGGGACGGTTGTCCGTCGCCTCGCCGTCAAGCAGCGCCGGCACACCGTTGACGAACACATCTCGCACGCCCTCGGCCAGCTGGTGCGGCTCGGCGAAGGTCGCGTTGTCGCGGATCGTCGCCGGATCGAAGATCACCACGTCGGCGTAGTACCCGGGCGCGAGCCGCCCGCGCTCATCACCGATCCCCAGGCGATCGGCCGACAGGGATGTCAGGCGGCGGATCGCCTCCCGCAGCTCGATCACGCCCTCGTCCCGGACGTAGCGGCCGAGGAGTCGAGCGAAGTTGCCGTAGGCTCGCGGGTGGGGGTTCGACTTCAGGAAGTTGCCCTCCGGCGCCGGCGCGCCGCCGTCCGAACCGAATCCCATCCAGGGCAGCGCGATCTGCCGGCGCACGTTCTCCTCGGACATGAGGAAATAGACCGTCCCAACGCGGCTGTCGTCCTCGATCACGAGGTCGATCGCCGTTTCCTCCGGGCTCTGGCCGCGCTCTGCGGCAACGTCCGCCAGCGTCCGCCCGGTGAGGTGTTTGAGGTCTGGATTCTTGAAGCTCACGAGCAGGAGGCGGTCGGCGGAGCCCGCCGCTCGCATGAGGTTCTCCCAGCCCTCGGCCGGCGCCTGCATCTCCTGGACGACGCGCGCTCGGATCTCGGGGTCCTGCAGCCGCTCGACCCAGGCGTTGTGCCCGCCCGCCTGCGCCCAGGGCGGCATGGCCGCGTCGAGGCCGGTGGCGCCCGCGGTGTAGGTGTACATGTTCGTGCGAATCGCCAAGCCGCGGTCCCGCGCCGCTTCGATGGTCCGGATGACCTCCTCGAGCTTGCCCCAGTTCGCCTCGCCCGCGGCCTTGAGGTGGTAGATCTCGGCCGGCAGGTCGGCGCGTTCGGCAATCTCGATGGTCTCGGCAACTCCCTCGAGGAGGCGGTCGCCCTCGCTGCGCATATGCGTGATATAGCTGCCGCCGTATTCACCGGCAACCTCCGCGAGCGCCACCAGCTCGTCCGTGTCCGCATAGAACGCCGGCGCGTAGATCAGCGACGCACCCAGGCCCATGGCGCCCTCTTCCATGGCGACGCGAACGAGGCCGCGCATGCGTTCGAGCTCCTCGGCCGTCGGCGGCCGGTCCTCCTCGCCCAGCTCGTGGATCCGCACCGTCGAGGCGCCGACGAAGGAGGCGACGTTCACCGAGACCCCGCGCTCCACGAGGTGGTCGAGGTACTCGCCGAGCGTGGTCCAGGGGATCTCGAAGCGGATGTCGCCCTGGCGCGCCAGCCGGTCCTCCCGCATGGCGTCGTTCAGGGGGCCCATGGACCAACCCTCCCCCATGACCTCGAGCGTCACGCCCTGGCGGAGATCGGACAGCCCCCGCCCGTCCTCGATCAGGGACTGGGTGGCCCAGGACAGCATGTTGATGAAGCCCGGCGCCACGGCATGGCCGGTCGCGTCGATGGTCCTGGCGCAAGCCGGTGCGTCGTCACCGATGCCGGCGATGCGGTCGCCGGCCACCACCACGTTGGTCACGATGCCGGGCGTGCCCGAGCCGTCGAAGACCGTGCCACCGCGAATGAGCAGATCACAGGCGGCCGCGCCGCCGGCGACGCTCAGGACGAGGACGAAGAACAGCAGGCGAACCATGGGCGGGCTCCGACGGCGGGCGATGCGGCAGTGTAGCTCAGGTGGAGAGTTCGAAGCGGAGCACCGGCAGCTCGCGACCGGGGATCGATCCCGACGGGACGGCGCCGATGCGTATGCCGCCGCAGTGGCGGTAGAACGGCTCCGCGTGCGGGTCGGAATCAACGGTCAGCTCGGACCAGCCAAGTCCGCGAGCCTGCTCGAGGGCCCACGCCATGAGGGCGGCGCCATGGCCCTGCCCCAGCGCGTCCGGTTCAACGAACAGCGCCAGGATCTCGCCGCCGGTATCGGTGGGTCGCAGCTGGCAGTAGCCGGCGGGACGACCGTCGGTCTCGACCACCGCCGTCGGGTGACGTTCGATCTCCGCGGCGGTCACAGCGAGCTCGTCCCGGCACCGCGCCATGAAATCCTCGTCGTAGCCCCAGTGTGCCTTCGATCGCATGGCCAGGGCGCTCAGGATCTCGGCCTCCCCGGGGCGGGCGGGACGGACGGCGCCCGGTGCGGTGTCAGAGCGCACGGACGAGGAGGCGCTCGATGACGCCGAGCGCGCTTTCCATGGCCGCGCTGACGTTTTCCAGGACCTCGTCGAGCGTGATCTCGGGCTCGTCGGGCCGGAAACCCGCGGCCCAGTTGCCGATGAGGCAAAGGCTGACGTAGGCGAGCCCCAGCTCGCGCGCGAGCACCGCTTCGGGCATCCCCGTCATGCCGACGAGTCCGCAGCCGTCCTGGCGCATGCGGCGAATCTCCGCCGCGGTCTCGAGCCGTGGCCCCTGCGTGACCCCGTAGACCAGGTCACGGCTCACGGCCAGGTCGTCGCCAGCCGCCCTCGCCACGGCCGCGTGGAGGCCACCGTCGTAGGGATGCGTGAAGTCGACGTGGATCGGAGCCTCAGGCACGTCGCCGTAGAAGGTGGAAGCCCGCCCGAAGGTGTAGTCCAGCAGCTGATCGGGCAGCGCGAGCGCCGCGGGAGGAAGTCGATCGTCCAGGCTCCCGACGGCGTTGACCGCCACGACGGCACGCGGTGCGAGCTGCGCGACCGCCCACACGTTCGCCCGGTAGTTCACCTCGTGCGGGAGCACCGAATGCTGCTCACCATGTCGAGCGAGAAAGGCGACCGGACGGCCGCCCCAGGACCCGCGCAGGAGCGGGCTCTCGAGCGGGCCGAACGGCGTGTCGACGGCGACCCGTTCGACGTCCTGGACCCGATCGATGCCGTAGACGCCCGTGCCGCCGATGACGACCAGGTCGGTCATGCAGGCTCCACCGCCCAGATCTCGCGCAGGTGGCGGAAGCCTTCCTCGTAGTCCATGCCGCAGCCGAAGATGAAGTGGTCGTCGATGTCGAGGCCGATGTAGTCGGCGGCGACGCCCTCGATGCGCCGGTCGTGGTGCTTGTGGACCAGCACCGCGGACCGCACGGACGCCGCGCCGGCGTCGCGACAATGCTGCAGGATCGCCGCGAGCGTGTTGCCCTCGTCGAGGATATCGTCCACCACCAGGACGTGCCGGCCGGCAAGGTCCTGCTGCGGCCGCGCGACCCAGTGCAGCACCCCGCCCCGCGTGCCGCCGCGGTAGCGCGTCACGTGCAGGTAGTCGAGCACCACGGGTAGATCCAGGCGCTCGGCGAGGTGGACCGCGGCGACGGCGCCCCCGTTCATCACCACCAGCAGGAGAATCTCACGACCCGCGTAGTCGGCCGCGATCTCCGCCGCGAGGCGGTCGTAGGCCGCCTCCACCGCGTCACGCTCGACCAGCACGCGGGCGCTTGGCGGGAGGCTCAGCGTCACGCCTCCCGCTCCTGCTCGCGCTCGATCCCGGCCAACTGCGGCGGCGTCGACCCGAGGTGCACCGTCGAGGTCGGGAAGGCAATCTCGGCACCGTGGTCAGCGATGATGCCCTCGATCTGCAGCAGCACGTCCTGCTTGATCTCGTGGTACTTGAACCAGTCCGTCGTCTTCGTGAGCGTGTAGATGAAGAAATCCAGGGACGAGGGCGCGAAGGCGTTGAAGTTGACGATCAGCGCCTGGTTCTGGTCGATCTCCGGATGATTCTCGAGCATCGATTTCACCGCCACCGTGATCGCGTCCATCTGGGCGATATCGTCGTAGCGGATGCCGATGGTCTCGTAGATACGCCGGTTCGTCATCCGCGAGGGATTCTCGACCGCAATTGTCGTAAACGTCGAGTTCGGAACATAGAGCGGTCGCTTGTCGAATTTTCGAATGGTCGTCTGCCGCCAGCCGATGTGCTCCACCACGCCCTCGATGGACCGGTCCGGGCTGCAGATCCAGTCGCCGACCTTGAAGGGTCGGTCCAGGTAGACGGTGAGACCGCCGAAGAAGTTGGCCAGGATGTCCTTGGCCGCCAGGCCGACGGCGAGGCCGCCGATACCACCGAAGGCGAGCACACCGGAGATGCTGATTCCCAGGTTCTGCAGCACGACGAGGATCGCCGTGATGATGATGGAGATGCGGACGAGCTTCCCGAGCGCGTCCACTGTCGTGCGGTCCAGCGCGTCCTCGTCGTCCGCGTCGGCGCGCACGATCAACGCCTTCTCCACGCCCTCGATGAGGCGGATCAGGAACCAGGTGATCGAAAGGACGAGCCCGATCTGGAGGACGATGTCGATGTAGGGCAGCACCGAGCGATCGCCTTGGCGGAACGCGACTTCGGCGGCCATGGTGATACCGAAGAGCCAGATCAGGAGGCTGATCGGTCGGATCAGCGCGTTGATGAAGGCGTCGTCCCAGAGGTTTTCCGTCTCCTTCGCCCGGCGCTCGATCCGCGCGAGGATCTGGCGCTGGATGAAGTCGAACAGCAGGCTCAGGAGCAGGATCGCGAAGGACAGGATCATCCAGTTGTCGTTGCCGATCCAGTCGCCCAATGTATTGATGACTTCGTCTTCCATCACAGTCCTTCCAGTTGCTCCTGCAGCTCGCGCCGTTCGGCGCTCGCCGCGAATTCTTGCCAGTCGACCGACCGCCTTCCGTGCAGTTCGCCGCGGCGATCGCGAGGAATCTCGGGCCAGCGCTTCACCTCTGCGAAGCAGGCCTGGGTATCCGCAGGCCGGCAGACCAGCACCAGGTCACTGCCCGCGTCCATCGCCTCGTGCAGCCGCGCTTCGAAGCCCCCGACACCGCAGGCCGCGGCCATGCCCAGGTCGTCGCTGAAGACGACGCCCTCGAAGCCCATCCGTTCGCGCACCATCCCCTGGATCCAGCGGCTCGAGTAGCCCGCCGGCGCGGGATCCCAGGCGGGATAGACCACGTGACTCATCATCAGCGATGTGAGCTGCCGGCGGCAATTGACGGTGAAGGGCACCATGTCAGTTCCCAGCAGCGTCTGCTCGTCGCGCGGGTCGACGGCCACCTCGAGATGCGTGTCCTCGCGGACCGAGCCGTGCCCGGGAAAGTGCTTGCCGCAGGCCTGCATACCCGCCGTCGCCATGCCCTTGATGTACGCGGCGCCGAGCCCCTTCACGGCATCCGGTTCGGCGTGCAGGGCCCGGTCACCGATCACCGTGCAGCCGCGGTCGAGATCCAGCACCGGGGCCAGGCTCATGTCGATGCCGAGCGCAAGCATCTCGCTCGCCATCAGCTGACCGTGGGCCATCGCCAGGGCGAGCCCGCGACCCGCATCGGCATCGAAGGCCGCGCCGATCCGCCCCAGCGGCGGCAGCACCGTCGCGGGCTCGCGGATGCGCTGAACCCGGCCGCCCTCCTGGTCGACGACGACGAGCGAATCCGCGTCGACGGCGCGTACCGCATCAAGCAGGCGAGCCAGCTGGTCGGGCGACGCGAAGTTGCGGGTGAAAACGATCACGCCACCGACCTCGTCGCGCGCGAGCCACGCGCGCTCGCGGGCGGTCAGGGTCTCCCCCTCGAGGCCGATGACGAGATAGCTCATGACCGGCCTCCCCGGTCGAAGACCGCGATCGACTCGACGTGGGCGGTGTGCGGAAACATGTCCATGACGCCCGCCTCCGTCAGCGTGAAGCCATGCTCCCGCACCAGCAAGCCGGCGTCCCGTGCCAGGGACCCCGGGTGGCAGGAGACGTAGACCACCTGCTCCGCACCGGTCGCCGCGATGGCGCCGAGCGCATCGAGCGCACCGCTCCGCGGCGGGTCGACGAGGACCCGGTCGCAGGCCGGCAGGGTGATCGGTTCTCGCAGATCCGCGCGCTCGAAGCGGGCATTCTCGATGCCGTTGCGCGCGGCATTGTGGGCGGCCAGGGCCACGAGCTCATCGTCGCCCTCGATGCCCAGGACCTCGCCGCAGCGCCGGGCGATCGGCAGGCTGAAGTTGCCCAGGCCGCAGAAGAGGTCGACGACGGTCTGCCCGGCCTCCAACGCCAGCTTATCGACGGCCAGCTCGACCATCGCGGCGTTCAGCGGCGCGTTGACCTGGACGAAGTTGGTGGCGGTGAATTCGAGTTCGAGGTCGCCGAGCGCGTAGTGGAGCCGCGGCAGGTCGCCGCGAAGCGCCACGAGGGACTTCGGCCCGCCCGATTGCAGCACCACCCGGAGACCCGTGCGTTCCTCGAACGCCGCCAGCACTTCACGATCCGGTCCTGACAGCTCCACCATGTGGCGGATGACGAGAACGGTGGTGTCGTCACCGGCGGCAATCTCGATCTGCGGTATATCTCGATGCGCCTCGAGCCGGTCGAGGAGCGCGCCGAGCTCCGCGATGCGAAAGCCCACGTCCGGAATCAGAACGTGGCACTCCTGGAGGTCGGCCACGAAGCGGCCCGCGCGTTCCCGGAAGCCGACGAGGGTCCGGTGCTTCTTCGCGACGTGGCGCGCCGACAGGCGAGCCCGACGGCGATAGCCCCAGCTCGCGGCCGTCAGCGGTGCGATGACGGCGGTCGGCTCGACCTCGCCGATGCGTCGAAGATTCTCGAGCAGGGTCTCCTGCTTCCGTGCGATCTGGGTTTCCGGCGGCAGATGCTGGAGAGCGCAGCCGCCGCACTGCCCCACGTGGGGACAGCGCGCCTCGACGCGCTCGGGCGCCGCTGCGATAACCTCGACGACCTCGCCCTCGTCGAGGTCGCGGCGGCGCGAGGTCAGCTTAAAGCGAACCTGTTCACCGGGGAGCGCACCGTGGACGAAGGTGACTTTGCCGTCCACACGGCACACACCGCGGCCATCGTGGCTGAGGTCCTCGATCGTCGCCTCGATCGGTTCGGTTGGAAGCTTGCGTCTCTTTCTGGCCATCGTTCAACGAAAAAAGCCGCCGGTACCGGCGGCTGTTCGGGGCGGGGCAGCGCTATTTCTGGCGCCAGCTCCCGCCGGAATCCTGGTAGTACCAACCGCTGCGGGCGTTGGCGATCCAGCGCTCCGCAAAGGTTGAGCGGATCTGGCCTTCCCACTCGGGATGGCCGTTGGCAACCGCGATCTCGCGGTAGACGGCATTCCTGTCGTCGTTCTCCGCCTTCACCAGCGCCCGGACCCGGTTGCGATCGGCCAGCGGGAGGCTCGCGGGATCCCGGATCGCCACGAGCGCGTCATTGGTGAAGCCGACGGCTCCGGACGAGAAGAAGCCCACGAGGTCCTGCTGGAAGCGCGACTCCATGCGCGCCTGGATCGCGCGAATCGCCGGCGTGTTGATGTCGATGTCGACCTGCGCATGGGCTGCTGGGAAAAACCAGTCCAGCGGATTCAGGCGCAGCGCACCGCGGCCGTCGGTCGCATCTGACGCGTCTTCGCTTCCCTCGGATCCGATCACGTCCTCGATGAAGCGATCGGCGGCCTCCTCGGCGGCGGCTTCCGGAAAATAGACGTTGATGGTGACGCACGCGGCCACGAAGAAAGCGGCCACGAGGACCAGCGACAGCAGACGGATCGGTTTCACGCGCCACTCCTTCAGAGGCAGGACGTGATTGTAGCTTACGCCCGGCAGCTGAAGCCAAGCTTAACCCGCCGCTCAATCGATATCGGGGAGTCCTGATTCGGTTGCCGCCTGGAGGCGCCGCAGGAGCTGCGGGAAGTCCACTTCCCGGGAATAACCAATGACGTCGATGCGAGGAATGCCAGCGCCGCGGACGATGTAGTACCCGCCGTTGGGCGCATCACCGACCCCGCCCATGCGGCAGACGTTGTTCTGGAGGCGGCAGCGGATCCCGAGGCCCCGGTAGTCGAAGTCCTCGAAGAAGCGCAGGAACGTCGTCGACAGGACGGCGCTGGGACCACCGCCGATGCTGGTCAGGTTATCCACGGCGCGCTGGCTGATCCGGTGACGCCGCGGGTCCCTGTCCGGGGTGACGAGAACCAGATCGAAGGCCACAGGCTCCCAATCGAGAAGGCGGAGACCCTGCACCTGCCCGCCGATCGTGCCGGTGATCTCGCCGAAGGAGAACGCGCCCGTCATCTGCTGCAGATCGAGATCGCGGAGCGTCAGGTCCGCCGCGAAGGTCGGCAGCACACCGAGCAGGCGCTCGACGCGGAGATTCTCGGCGCGAACGAGACCATCGAAGAGCGCGAGCTCAAGCGCGCCGCCCATCGCCAGCACCCCCTCACGCAGCGTCACCCGCGGCACAGTCCCTGACAGGGTACCGTTCAGCGGCGGCCAGCCCAGCGCCTCCGAGACCGGTCGCAGCGCGATCGGCTCGAGTTCCGCCTCGAAGTCCACGGCCAGCGTCTCCGCGTCGAGGCCGTCGACCGCGAGCGTTCGCAGGTCCAGGGCGCCATCGAGGACGTCCACACGCACCGGGTCGAGGAGCTGGAAGGACCGGCCGCCGACGTAGAAACGCACCGTGGCGGCCCCGATCGGGAGCTGGTAGAGCGAGGCCCCCGCCCAGGTCAGGGAAGAATCCGCCGAGTCGCCTTCCGCGTCGTAGTCGAGCAGCCCGGAGAGCCCCTGGACCGTTCCTCGCCCCCCGCCGTCCTCGATGCCGATGCCGTCGAGCTCGAGCGTCGCGTGGGCCAGGGCCGTACCCCGACCCACCAGGGTTCCGCCGAAGCGCCCCTCCAGCCGCAGCGAGGCCAGGCCCGCGGCCTCCAGAGCCGAGGCCAGGTAGGTCGAAGCCGCGCTGGCAAGATCGAGCGTCGTGACGTCGACCCGCCAGGCGATCGACGTCGGATCGTCGAGGCCGGTCGCGTCCAGCCGCGCTTCGCCCGCCGTCGCGTCACGCCAGCGCGCGGTGAGCCGTTCCGGCGCCTGCTCGGCGATGGTCACGGTGGCCTCGAGCTCC
Organism: Pseudomonadota bacterium; assembly: GCA_039188505.1. Lineage (GTDB taxonomy): Bacteria > Pseudomonadota > Gammaproteobacteria > Xanthomonadales > SZUA-38 > JBCCZC01. Next base: position 12,512 of record JBCCZC010000133.1, read on the forward strand.
GGTTCTACCGTCCGCAGGTCGAGATAGAAGCGATCGACGAGCACCTCGCCCGTCGGTGGCTCCGCCAGGGCCAGGCTCACCGTGCCGTCGCCTTCGGCGTAGCGCCCCGCGAGATCGCCGCAGAGGCCGAGCCCGGCGGCGCCCAGCCTGCCGTCGCTGCTGTCGAAGGCGATGTCGGCCACGCAGGCGCGTCCCGACACCGTGGCAGACGCCCCGTCGAGGACGATCTCCCCGGCGCTGGTGCCGCCATAGAGCGTGAGATCCGGGATCGCCAGGGGGAGTGCCGCGAGGCGGATGTCGGCCCAACCCAGGCGGGCCTCCGTGAGGCCTGCGGCCCCACCCTCGGCCGTCAGCTGCAGTCCAGCGAGGGCACCCTCCCCGGTCAGTTCCAGGGCGAAGGCTCGAGTCTCGTTCGCGTAGGAGAGATCGATTGCGGCAGCCCATGCCGCGTCAGCCTCCGGGACTGCCGCCTCGAGTCGGCCGGCGCAGCCGAAGCCAGCGGCGTCCAGGCGGAGCCGGTCGCAGCCGAGCTGTAGCTGCTCGAGCACCTGGCCCCCGACCGACAGCTCGCGGATGTCGAGCCGACCGCTGCCCGCGCCCGTGTCCGCGACGACCCGGATGCCGTGCGCTTCGCCTTCCGCCGGGAGCGTGAGATGAGCGACCGAC
>JBCCZC010000134.1:0-13155 GCA_039188505.1 Pseudomonadota bacterium
CCGGTGCGGTGAACTTGATGAACTTCCTGAACATTGTGCGTCCCATCCCTTCGGGCTGGACAGCGCCGCGGCGCTGTCAACTGACGGTGTCTTCGTGGGTGAGACGCTTATGGGGCCTGAAAGGTTACTGCCTTCCCGCCGCTGTCATTCTGTCGCCTCACCAGGCGGCGCGAATGACACCACATGAGCGAGGCTCGCACATGGGCCTTTAGTCAGAATTCCTGCTGCCATAAGGGGTTACATACGAATTCACCATGACTTCCGGCATAGACGAGGGGTCGTTCGGCCGGTTTGAATGGCGGAATTCGGTGCGCACGAATTGCAACAAAAAGGGCGTGATTCAGCGCTCGAAGCCGTCTCCGAAGAGATGCCCATAGAGGAAACGCGCGCCCGCCAGGTCGTCCGGATCGAGCGCCCGGTTGATCCGCCCGGCGCAGGCGGCGTCGACCTGCATCACCGGGCAGCGACCGTCCACCGGCGGATGGTCGAGCCCGATCGCGTGCCCGACCTCGTGCACGAGCAGGGAGACCAGATCGTTGGGCGCGAAGGTGCGGTCATAGGGATCACCCTCCGGACCGGGCGCGCGTTGGAAGAACGCGTTGGCATTGAGAAGAACGTCGCCGGCCCCGGTGCCACCATTCGGTGGTGGCGCGTAGCCGACCGCGCCGCCACCAGCAGCAAAAGCGAAGATCCCGAAGCGGATGTCGCCCCGATCGGCAGCCGGATGATTGATGGGGCGCGCCGCGTCGGCGACCCGAGCAAAGCGAAGCCCGGTCGCGTCGGACCACGCTTGCAAGGCCGCCTCGATCTCCGGCAGGAGCGCCTCGAGTGTCATCGCTCGGAAACCGGCCCCGGGGGCGATCTCGACCTGCACCGTCGCGCGACTGGTGTCCGGGCAGGCAGTCCCGCAGAACGCGGAATCGCCCGGCATACCAGCGGGCAGGAGACTCCAGGTCACGGTTCCGCCCGGGGTCCCCGGTACGGAGTCGCCCCACTTGAGCACGCCGCCGCCGGCGATCGGGAAGACCTCGAAGGCCGGCGCTGCGCCCGCGAAGCTCACCAGCGCGGCCGCCAGCAGCACGCCTGCTGACGACCTGCCGGCCACCTCGCGATCCATGGCTACCGCTCGGGAATGCGTCCGGGCGTCCAGCGTGCCTCGCCGGCGATGGCGTCTTCCACCGCGCTGATGGCGCCATCGGCCTCGCGCAGCTGCTCGAGCACCGGGCCAAGTTCGCGTTCCGCAATGGCGATCGAGTCGGCATGGTTGTCGGAGATCGCCGAGAGCGTCGACCAGTAGGCCGACTGGAACATGCCGACGCGAGCGTTGATCGAGGCGGGTCGCGGCTCCGCGGCGCGAGCCAGGACCCGGTCGCCGTTCAGGGCCAGACTGACCTCCCGGAGCGTGGCCTCGGCGCCACGGAGCTGCTGCTCGAGAGACTCATCGGCACCCGGCATGTCGCGCAGCGCCACCTTGAGGTGGTTGATGCGACCGCGGAGATCCCCGAGGCTGCGACCGGCACCGGCGACCGCGCGGGCCAGGTCGGCGACCTCGGCCATGCGCTGGGCGTGGTCGGTCAGGGAGTCCGGCTGGAAGAGACCGCGATCAAGCGCCTTGACCGTGAAGGTCTGGGGCCCACCAAGCTCGCGGAGCTCGCCACCCTGCCGCACGGCCATCGTGACCGTGTAGTCGCCGGGCGCTACGAAGGGCCCGACCGGATCATCGGCCCAGGGTGCGCGGAAACCGGGCGGACTCAGATTGACCGGCGCGGGATCGGCAAGGCGAAGGTCCCAGGCGACCCGGTGGAGACCTTTCCCGGCCGGCCCCGTCATGCGGCGCACGATCTCGCCTCCGGCGTCGCGGATCGTGAAGATCAGCGTCGGCTTCTCTTCGCTGGCCTCCGCGCGGAGCGCGTCCCAGCTCGGATACGGATTGTCCCCGCCGTCCTTCTGGCGAGCGCGCTCGGCCTTCCGGCGCGTTTCCTTCAGCGTCGGGAAGCCGTCTCGGAGGTGGTAGCTGAAGACGGCACCGTAGTGCGGATTTGGCGCGGTGTAGAAGCTCGCGCCCTGGAAGCCCTTGGTGCCGAAGCCGAAGTAGTCTTCGACGGCGTAGAGCCACGGGTCCTTGACCGCGAACAGCACGGCCTCCTCCCCGCGCAGGGTGTCGACGGACGTCCGGAGCGGCGTGTAGTCGTCGAGGATGCGGATGCCGCGCCCGAAGGTGCCGAGCACAAGGTCGTTCTCGCGTCGCTGAATCTCGAGGTCGCGGACCGCGATGGTTGGCATGCCGCCCTTGAGCTCGGTCCAGCTCTCGCCGCCGTTCTGGGTGAAGAAGACGCCGAACTCGGTGCCGACGAACAGCAGGTTCGGATCGACGTGGTCCTCGACGATGGTGTGCACCGAGCCCCGCTCCGGCAGGTTCGAGGCAATCGACGTCCAGCGCTTGCCACGGTCGGTACTCCGGAACACGTAGGGGCTGAAGTCACCGCGCTTGTGATTGCCGATCGTGAGATAGACCGTGTCCACATCGTGGAGCGATGCGGCGAGGTCGCTGATGTAGCTCATCTCCGGCGCTTTGCCGAATTTCTCCATCCGCGCCCAGTTGTCGCCGCCATCCTCGGTGATCTGCACGAGCCCGTCGTCCGTACCGACATAGATCAGTCCCTCGGCGAGGGTACTTTCGGCCAGCGAGACGATGCTGCCGTACATCGACGTCGAGTTGTTCTTGGCCACGGCGTCGACGCTCCAGACGCGATCCATGACCTCGAGCTCGTTGCGATCGAGCTGGCGCGTCAGATCGGGGCTGGCTGCACGCCAGGAATTGCCGCCGTCATCGCTGCGATAGAGCTTCTCGGCCGCGAAGTACAGCCGCTTGCCGTCGTGCGGGCTGATGATGAAGGCCGAATTCCAGTTCCACTTCGGCGCGTTCTCGCCCGCTCGCGGCATGGGCGTGATGAGCACGCGCTCGCGGGTCGTCCGGTCGTAGCGCGCCATGACGCCGTACTGGAGCTGGGAGTAGACGATGTCGGGATTGTCCGGATCGATCTGGGTCTTGAAACCGTCGCCGCCGAGCGTGACGAACCACTCCTGATTGGCGATCCCGTGCTTGAAGAAGGTCCGCGAGGGTCCGCCCAGGGTCGCGTTGTCCTGGGTGCCGCCGTAGACGTTGTAGAACGGGAAATCATTGTCCGGCGTGGCCCGGTAGAACTGGGTGATCGGCAGGTTCTGCACGAAGCGCCAGTTCGCGCCGCGGTCCCAGGACTCGTAGACACCGCCGTCGTTGCCCGTGATCAGGTGATCGGTATTGGCGGGATCGATCCAGAGCGCGTGCTCGTCGACGTGCTTGTGGGCGCTGCCGACCCGATTCCAGTTCTTCCCGCCGTCTTCCGTCACCATCATGAAGGTGTCCATCGAGTACACGCGGTCGGGATTGCGCGGATCGACGATCAGCTCGTTGTAGTACTGGGGGCTGCCCGCCGAGTAGCTCGACTGCTTCGTCCAGCTCGCGCCGAAGTCGGTCGAGCGATAGGTCCCCTCGTGCTTGTCGTCGGTCTCGATCACCGCGTAGACGATGTCCGGATTCGAGGGCGCGTAGGCGATCCCGATCTTGCCCATGTCGTGCGGGGGCAGGCCCGCGGTGATTTCCTGCCAGGTCTCGCCGCCGTCGGTCGAGCGGTGCATACCGCTCCCGGGGCCGCCGTTGATCAGCGTCCACACGTGGCGCCGGCGCTGATAGGTCGAGACGAGTAGCGTGTCCGGGCGGTCGGGGTGGATGAGCACCTCGTTCGCGCCGGTGTGCTCGTCGATGTCGAGCACACGATCCCAGTTGTCGCCGCCGTCCAGCGTCTTGTAGAGACCGCGGTCGCCGCCGGAGCTCCAGAGCGGCCCCTGGGAGGCGACGTAGACGGTATCCGAATCCCTCGGATCGATGGCGATCATGCCGATGTGCTCGGAATCCTTCAGGCCCACGTTCTTCCAGCTGCGACCGCCGTCGACCGACTTGTAGACGCCGTCCCCGAAGGCCACGGAGCGCTGGCTGTTGTTCTCGCCGGTGCCGACCCAGACGACGTTGGGGTTGGCCTCGTCGATCTCGACGACGCCGATCGAGTACGAGCCCTCGTTGTCGAACACGGGCTGCCAGGTGATCCCGCCGTTGCTGGTCTTCCACAACCCGCCTGACGCGGTCGCCGCGAAGAAGACGTGCCAGCCGTCGGGATGCATGGCGAAATCACTGATGCGCCCGGACGCCATGCCCGGGCCGATGTCGCGGATCTTCAGCCCCGCGTAGATACCGGAGGCATCGCTTTCGTGATCGTCGGCGCTCGCGGCGCAGGTGACCGCCGCGGCGACGAGCGCCGCGAACCAGAATCGGGATTGGGTCATGGTGTTCCCCTCACAAAGAGTGCGGGGATCTTAACAAGAACGGCCGCTCCGACTGAGTCCCATGCGCAGCAACGCAGGCTCGCCGCCCCGGCATGGATCAAGCGGGTCTGGCCGGCAGAACGTTGTCGGGCCCTCGCCGGGCCCTAGGGTGTCGCCGGTTCGACCCTCAGCTCGTCGGCCGGGTCACCGAGGATCGTGATGCCGAGAATCGCGTCGGTGGAGCCGGGGCGGGTGCGGTCAAGGCGCTGCTTGGCTTCGATGAGCGCCTGGCCGACGGTCCGCGCCGGATCGCGTGCCCGTTCGAAGAAGTAGGCGGCCAGCAGCAGGCTCGCATCGCCATCGACGAGGGTCGAGGACCCGACGAAGGTAGCCGCTCCGGCGTCCGGTCTGCGCACGAGCGCGCTGCCGAGATCCTCGATCGTCGGTGAGACGAAGTAGGCGTTCCAGCAGCCCCAGGCGGCAAGCGTGCCCACGAGATCTCCGGGCGCCAGGGCGTTGACCGCCGGTACGTCGAGGACGCGATCGAAGCTCAGGAGGCCGAAGGACGAGTGCCCGACGAAATTCACGAGCGGGTAGCGACCCGCAAACGCGTCCCCGATCGCTGCCCTGAGGCCGGCGGCGCCCAGCTCCGTGTGGTACGCGACGTCGGTCAGCGCACCCAGCGACTGCTCGAGGATCTGCGACTGGATGGTGAACTCATCATCACGCTCGATGACCGACACCTTCCGGTCAGCGGTGAACAGCGCCGCGCCGACATGGGACTCGACGGCGGCACGCTTGGCGATCCAGCCCTCGAGTTCGGCCACGGTGCGTACCGGCAGTCGACCGACGGCCAGATCGGGTACCTGATCACCGTCCACGTCGCCCAGCAGGGCGTCGGTGGGCGCGAAACGGATCAGCTCGGAAACGGCGCTGTAGGACGTCGGCAGGAAACTCACGCTGCCACTGCCCAGGTAGTCGTGGTAGTCGTGGCTGTCATCACCGACGAGGAGCACGTAGCCGAAGCGGTCACCGAAGCTCTCGGCGATATACCGGCGAATCGCGTCGGCGTCGGGCACGTGGTCGGAGTACGCGGCGAAAATGCCGTCGAGATCGACGACCTCAGCCCTGAGCCCCCTCACCTCCTGCAGCGGTACGATGGCCTCGGCCGCCGCCGCGAAGGGAGCCGCCGCGATGATGAGGTAATCAACGGCGACCGGTGTCGCCGGACGCCGGAGCCCCGCCTCGATTCGAGGCCGCAGGAGTGCGGCTTCGTCCGCGGCGAAGGCCGCGTCCCGGCGCTTGAGCGAGAGCGTGATGGCGAAATCGCCGGACCCCGTCGCAGCGGCCTCGGGCACCACGCGCCGCTTGCCGTCGCGGGTCCAGGCGATGACCGAGGGCGTAGCAAAGCCCGAGACCAGAACATTGGTTGCCTTCTCAGCCGCGGCGTCGTCTGCAGGATCGTCCTTGCTGCCCGCGCCGGTCGAGCGCACCCAGCGGCCGTCGCTCGCCACCGGCGGCCGCTCGAAGGTCAGCGCGACGCGCTCCAGGTTGACCAGTGAATAGGGGGCGCCAGAATCATCGAGCACCTCGATCGTCGCTTCCTGCGGGCCCGGCCCGAGCACGACGGGCGCGCTCAACGTGACCGCGCCCGTGTCGAAGCGGCGCGTCGCGACGATTTCGCCGTCGAAGCTCAGCTGGACGTGGTGATCCTGCGCGACGTCAGGGAAGTTCGTGACGCCCCAGATGTCGGCCTCGAGCACGGCTTCGGGCGCCGCGGCGTCGGCGGCGTCGAACACGCGCGTCGCGCTACGTGATCGGATCGTGCTCAGCTCAACGTCGAACCAGGGGTCCGCCAGCGGTGAGGTGAAGCCGTAGCGGTTGTTGTCGGCAGCGGCGATCGTGACCGCTTCCGGCACGGCATCCGCGCCGAGATCAAAAGCGCCCTCACGCTCCTGGGCCACGACGGCCAGGCTACGATCGACCGTCAGGACATGCGCGTTCTCGTCGCCGTAGAGGGCATCGCGGGCAGTCCCGACGAACTCGACGAAGCTGCTCGCATCCCAGAATTTTTCCCCGGCCACGAAACGCCGAACGCCGATACCCTCGTCGACAACCGCGATCTGACGCACGCGCTCGCCGGTCAGGTCCACACCCGCCGCCAGCAGTTCGGCGTGAGTGACCCGCTGGATGCCGGTGGTATCGACGAACAGTCGGGCGTCGGTTTGCATCGTCTTCGGTCGGGCCGCCGCCTTCGCGGCGCGGGCCGGACGCCAGTCGATCGCAACGTCCCGCGGCATGGCGCCGTGGCGTTCGCCGACGCGGAACGGACCGCGACGGGACTTTCGTCCGTTCGTATCGAGATCCTCTAGCACGACTTCCGTGATCCCGGGCGCGTTGACCGTGATGGCATAGGCTTCGGGTTCGCGCTGATCGATCGCTTGGCTGGGGACGAGATCGGAATGCAGCGGTAGCCACGGTCCGTCGCCGCGGCGACCGAGGACGCGGAAACCCGCATTGGCAACCTCGCCGGCGACGACCCACCCAAGGTGGATGTCCTCCCCGTCGCGCCGAGACTCGAACGTCGCGAGCGAGACCGGTGTCGTCACGAGCGGCCCGCCGAAGACGACGATGCTCGCGTCTTCCGTGCCCTGGTGCTGACGCTCGATGTCGCGGTCCTGATCCTCGTCCGTGAAGACGCCGACGGTGATATTCGTCGTGCTCCCAGCCCCGGGAGCAGTGGCCAGATTACAGCGGCGGAACCAGCCGCCGTTGTTGCCCTGGCGCGTGTCCTTCGAGACAACCGCGATCGGGCTCGAGACCGTTCCTGGCACGCCGTTGACGCTGTTGTTGTAGCACTGCCCCGGGATCGCACCGACGTCGGCTTCGAAGCCCTTGATGTTGCGCGGGGTCGACAGCGTTCCCCAGCCGATCATGTTGCCGTTGCCGTCGTCGAGGGTGCTGCGAACACTGTTCGGGAACGCGATCCACCCGATCGTCTCCGGGCTGTTCAGACCGACCGGTGGCAGATCGATGAATGACACCTCGAATAGCTCGACGGCGGTCTGGAAGCCGCCCGCGTTGATGCCCTGGACAGCCGTGCCGATATAGGGCTCCGACGTGGTGAGATAACCGAGAGGCACGAACTCGTTATTGACGGTCTGAACCATCGTCAGCAGGACCGGAGCCCCGCCGAGCGCGGCCGTGAACGGTACATTGACCCAGCCGTTCGGAGGCCCACCTCCCGGGATGTTGTCCTGCGACGTGGTCGTTGAAACAGTTCCGACCTCGATCTGCGTGCCGTCGGGAAGCGGGTAGGCACCCGGGGCCGCAGCGATATAGTGGAGCGTCATCGACAAGTGCGCGTTGTCGCAGCCGCCATAGCCCGCGCAGCCGCCTGATCCGTCGGGCGGTTCGATCTGAACCGCCTCGAAGCCCGTGTTGGAAACGTTACGGATGCGAACGTTGGCAGGCTCGCAATCCGCGACCGGGGGTGGCGGTCGACTGGGTCCCGGCGTGCAGTTCTCATCGGTCGGCATCACCACGACGACCGGCGTGACTCCCGCAGCGAAGGGCTGCGGGAAAGTGATCGTCTGGAAGGGTGCGAGGAAGCCCGTCGGCGTGGCCGGCAGAATGGCGGTGTCGACGATGACCGCCGGTGTCTGTCCGAACCCCGCGCCCGCAAAAACGAGCGCGAGGAGCATGGCGACCACCCTGCCTGATCTCATTGCGCTCCCGGCCTCCGATGCCTTGGGCGAACCCCTACGAATCCCACTGTGCTGGAGGCTCAAGGTGAGCGCAAGTCAGCAAATGTCGACAATTGTTAGCAGCTCTCCGGCCACGCACCGGCGGCAAGCGCGGTGGCGTAGTGGCGTATGTCCGGAGGCCAGGCCGCCGTTTCGGCGTCGAAGCGGGCGCGGTCCCCGCCGTAAAGCGCGCGGATTGCCTCCTCGAACCCCGCGAGATCGCCGGCGATCGCGCCGAGGAAGCGGTTGGTCCGGTCCTGCGCTGCGCGCCGCCCGTCCCGCCTGCCGCCCGCACTGCGGGCCTCATCGACGAGGCGACGCAGCGCTGCCGAGGCGCCACCGCGCTGGCGCTCGAGCCAGGCCCAGTGGCGCGGCAGCAGGGTCACCTCGCGCCCGACCACGCCCAGCTTCGGGCGCCCGCGGCGACCCGTGCGCACGGGGACATCGCCATCCTCGCTCGAGAATTCCGCGGCGAGTTCCGCATTGGTCCTCCGCAGGTCCAGGTCGATCTGCCGACCGGAAGAGGGTTCGAAGATCAACCAGGGTCGACCGTCACCCGTCGTCGGGTGTTCGCGCAGGAAATCGGCCACCGTCTCGAGCGCGCCGGCGGCGCGGCAGTCATGACCGTCGAAGGCCAGGAACGCGTTCATATTTTTACCTTGGTTTATTTATTTTTGCCGAGGTTAAATTATTCAAGTCACATAGGCAAGACCTGCTCCCACCGCGGTACCCGCACACCCGAAGACGGCCAGCGGCGTCGGTGGACCAACTACGCTATGCTGGGGATTCATGCACGGGCCCGTGTGGTGTCGCCACGACGGCCAGGCCGCACGTGCCGAACGGAGGGAACCGTGACGCACCGAAAGATCCTGCGTCGGGTGGCGGCAGCCGCCCTGCTGCTCGTCTCACCGCTCGCCGCTGCCGAGGGATCCCCTGGACCAAAGGGGCTTCCGCCCGCGGTTCCGGCGGCCCCGACCGCCACCGACGGCGACTTCATCGACCGCGTCGGCGTGACCTGGACCGCTTCGGCGGGGGCCACGGGCTACGAGCTTTATCGTTGAGACACGGCGGACCTCGCGAGCTGTCCGGACGAGCCGATTGCGCAAAGCCAGTTGGATTTCGCGCTGGGCTTCGGCATTGGCTCGGGTGACGAACGCTTCCTCCGCGTCGATATCGACGACGGTGCCTTCGACGGCGGCGGCCTGCCGGGTGCTGCCGACTTCTCCTGCCTGCCCCCGGGCGCCAGCGGTGCGGACTGCCAGTTCGCCCTCGGGAGCGCCGATGCGGGCGCGATCATCGTCGGCATCTCGGCAGTCGGCACGAACCTCGGGCCCGACGACGAGATCCGCTTCAACCTGGCCTCGGTCATCCCTGCAGCCCTCTTCGAACCCGTGGCGGTCCGGGTCCGGCTCTACGAGGACCCGGTCGACGCGCAGAACGGGTCGCTGGCGACGCTGGCGGACAATACGTTCTCGATCCGACTGCCCGACGGTACGAGCTTCGATGACTTCGATGTCGAACAGGGCGTGATCTACTTCTACCGTGTGGCCGGCTGCGACGCGATGAGCTGCTCGGCGCTGAGCGCGCCGGACGCTGGCAATGCCGGTATCGAGCCGCCGCCGCCCCCGGTTCCCACGGCGACCGACGGCACGACCCGCAACAGCGTGGTGATCTTCTGGGATCCCGTCGACGGCGCGGACCACTACGAGGTCTACCGCTGCACGACCGAGGAAACCTCGAGCTGCGGCACGCCCTTCTTCATTACCGACCGCACGTCGTGCAACGACACGGAGGCGGAGCCGGGGGTGGTCTACTTCTATCGGGTCACATCCTGCAATGAGGGCGGGTGCTCCGACTTCAGCGTCGCTGACACCGGCTTCCGGGCCGAAGACCCGCCGGATCCCCCGGAGACGGTCGTCGCAACGGACGGCGACTTCACCGATCGGGTCATGGTCGAGTGGAGTGCGGTCGAGGACACGACCCGCTACGACCTGTATCGCTGCCCCACGAACCGCGCCAGCAGCTGCGGGCCGCCGATCGGTTTCACCTCTGGGCTGACCTTCGACGACTTCGACGGGGACCCACTCACGGTCTATTTCTACCGGGTCAAGGCCTGCATAGGCGAACGATGCTCCGCCTTCAGCAGCGGTGATGACGGCTTCCGATCGGGGAGGCCCTTCGAGGAGCTGGCGCAGATCCAGCTGCGCAATGGCGATACCGGGGCCTGGCTCGCCTACCAGATCGATGGGCATTTCGTGGTGGCCGAACGCATGCCGGCCTTGCCCGAGGATCTTTCCTGGAAGGCCGTCGCCCGCGCGGATTTCAACGGTGACGGCAACCCGGATCTGCTCCTGAACGATACCGTGACCTCTGCCTGGCGCGTGTACCTGCTCGCGGCGGCCGATGGCTCGGTCATCGACTTCGTGGATCTTGAAATCAGCCCGGCGACCGGCCAGACCTTCCGGGGCGCGGCCGACGTCGACGGCGACGGCCAGGCGGATATCGTCTTCCGCGATGACGCGACCGGCGCCTGGCTGGCCTTCCTGTCCTCCTCCGGGCAGCTCGAGCCCCTCGACGGCGTCACCCAGCTGCTGCCGTGGACCTTCCAGGGCCTCGGCGACCTCGATGGGGACGGCGTTGCCGAGCTGCTGCTGCGACATGCGGACCGGCAATCCTGGCAGGCCTTCAGCTTCGACGCCGGGGTTGTCGTGGGCGCCAGCCGGGTGAAGATGACCCGGAATCCCGACTGGCGCTTCGTGATGATGGCGGATCTGACCGGCGACGGTATCGCCGACGTGCTGCTCCGCAACGCCACCAGCCTGCGTTGGCATGTGTACGCGTTCGACGACACCGGCGCGCCCGTTTCCGGCGGCCGCCTGCTGCTATCGCCGCGACCGATCTGGGAGTTCCGAGCCGTGCGCGATCTCGATGGCAACGGGGTCCTCGATGTCGTCCTCAGGAACACCGAGCTTGGCCGGTGGTATGCCTACCTGCTGCTGCCGGACCGGATGATCGGCGAGAGCGGCCGACTGCCGCTCATCGAGGATCTGACCTGGGAGAGCCAGCCCGCGCCAGACCATTGACGCTGGTGGGGACCGTCCGCTTCGGGCGGTCCCCGAGCGCCGACGCAAGGGTCTGAGGCGGACGCTGGATCGTGGGGCGCGCTGCCGCGCGCGGAAATTGCCAGTCCCCTGACAACACCGGCTCATCGTGCCAGGTCTCGCTGGCGGATCGGCACGGCGCTGCAGACGGCGCCGAGTGCGGCGAAAGCGATGACGACACCGGCGCTGCGATACCGGAAGCGGACACGCCTTGACTACCCGTCGCGCCCGCAATCAACTGAAGCTAGGAGTATTACGGGCGCTTTCCGGAAGAACACCGGGCGTCGGGAAGTGGCTGTAATCCGGCGCCGGCGGCGGTTCGCCGCCGGCCCGGGCGAAAGCGTCAGACCTCGCTGCGCTTCCGGATGTCGACTTCGATTTCCGAGATCGGCTTGTCGAGCGCGGCGGCGAGTTCGTCGGCCAGCAGCTCGAATGCGGTCTGCATGTGCTTGCGGTCAGCTGCACGCAGATTGTTGCCTTCAGCCTGAAAGCGGGAAAGCCCTTTGTAGACCCGAGCACACTCGAAGGGATCGTGGGAGGCGATGGCCTTCTCGTTTCGACCCGTGCGGGTCTTCCACTGCTGGCTCATGGTGCTGTCGCAGGTCTCGATGTGCTTGAGGACCTTCTTCGCCTCGGCGGCGCTGATGACCTCGCGGACCTCATCTTCGAGTGCCGCAGGACGCATCATGATGTTGAGCTTCGCGCGGGCAAACCAGAGCTTGACGAAGCGCCTGGGCTCCTCGCCCATGAAGCTCTCGGGATCGATGGAAACGACCTGCCCAACGCCGTGCTGGGGATGAATAACGGAAGCACCCTGTTCGATAGAAATGGCCTTACTCCTCGCTAGCGACGCGTATTAGCGCAAGCCTTTGATTTTACATTTTTTTCAAACTTTCCTCAAGTTGACCGGACATTCGGGCCGGCACGCCGGGCTCGACTCTGGCCCGCAGCGGCGCGTTCGCGGGCGTAGCGAGGGCGGGTTCGTGCCTGTCATCGCCGCTGCGGCTTTGCGGCGGTGGACGGCAGTGGTACCTTGGCGCGTCAGCCGGTAACCCCGCCCCGGAAAGCAGTATGTCCCCAGCAGAACAACGTCGCGTCGCGGCCGTTTCGGTCGTGGTGCCGGTCTACAATGTCCGCCCGCACCTCGAGGCCTGTCTCCGGTCGGTTCTCGATCAGTCCCTCAAGGAGCTGGAACTCATCGTCGTCGACGATGCCAGCACCGACGATACCCACGCCGTGATCGCCGCTCTGGCGGACGCCGACGAGCGCGTCCGCCCGGTCCGACTCGACGCGCACGGCGGCGCGTCACGGGCACGAAACTTCGGCCTGGCGGAGGCCCGCGGCGAGTACCTGATCTTCCTTGACGGCGACGATCGGTGGCCGAACCCGGGGATGCTTGAGGAACTGGTCGCTGCAGCGCGTTTGAACGCCGCCGATCTGACGGAATTCGGCTTCCACCGCGATGACCGGTCGGACCCGGAGTGGACCCAGTCCCCCCCACCGCGTCGCGTGACGCTGTCGTCCAGCGACCCCGCGAGTCTTCGCTACAACGTCTGGGCCCGATTGATTCGCCGCTCCCTGGTGACGGCGCACGGCATGCGCTTCTCGGAGGATCTCGACATCGGCGAGGACGCCCTGTTTTCGATCGGGCTCTACGCCGTTGCTGAAGTCGTCCAGCAGGTCGACACGCCGTACTACTTCTACCGCAACAACCCGCAAGGCGTGACGAACGCCCGGTGGGACTGGAACAAGCTCCGCAGCGCCTCGAGCTGGTTCGGCACGGCGCTCGAGGCGATTGCCGCAACGCCCCATACGGAACGGGTGGCCTGGATGCGCCGAGCTGTCATCCTCGAGCGCTTCATGATGCTCAGCCGTCGCCTCGGCGTGCTGGCCGCCCACGAGCTGGACGATCGGCAGCTCCCGGAATTCATGCGACTGTGGTCCGAACC
>JBCCZC010000135.1:0-13000 GCA_039188505.1 Pseudomonadota bacterium
GATGCCCGTATCGCCGGTTTCGTCGCCACCGGGCTCGGAGTAGCGCAGCTGGGTGCGCCCGACCGTGATGATGTCGCCATGCTCCAGCTGGTGGCTCTGGACGGGCTCGCCATTGACGCGCGTGCCGTTGCGGCTGCCCTGATCCTCGAGCATCACGTCGAAATAGCCAGGGAAGTCGGGCGACTCGAGCACGGTGATCAAGGCGTGGCGCGAGCTCACGGCATTGTCGAGAAGCTGAACCTCATTGCCGTCCCGCCGCCCGAGTACGTGCTGACCGGGCAGCAGCTCGAAGGTATGCACCACGGCTGCGTCCACGAACAGTTTCAGCGAAGGATAGACTTCCGTGCCCATCACTCTGCCCCGGGGGCTGGTCTCTTCATCGGACGAGGCCCCTCACCTTACCGCCACAGGCGCGCATTCGTCACCTACTCCCGTTCGAACGACGACCGGAACACGACTTCGCCGGGAACGATCGCGGTGATCGATCCGCGGTTGGTGCCGCCGGCACTGGCCCCGGGCGCGCCGACCACGACGCCGGTTTCCGTCAGCGAAACCGCGCTGCCGAAACCATCGCCGCCCTCGGCACCCGGCAGCTGCTGGGTCTGGAGCCAGGTGCCGTCGAACTCGAACAGGTAGGCCACGCCCGAGTCGGGCTCGGCGCCGTCAGCATTCGGAGAACCGAGGAGGACGCGCGGGAAATCGAGATCGACGGCGGTGCCGAAGCCATCACCCGCCTGCCCGTCGTCGGCCACCAGCTCGGTGACGAAGGTCGTGTTGTTGCCGTCGAAGGTGAAGATCGACGCCGCGCCGGCGTTCTCGCCGGCCGAATCGTCCCCGGGCGCGCCGACAACGAGCGTGCTGCCGTTGATCGATACCGATGCCCCGAACTGGTCGCCCTCCTGGGCGTCGGCGTTGGTGAACTTGCCGACGTTGGTCCAGTCGCTCGTACCCGCCGCGTTCTCGAACAGCTGGGCGAGGCCGGTGGTGATTCCGGAGTCGTCCTCCTGGTTTGGCGCACCGACCATGATCACGCCCGAACCGCCATCGACATCGACCGCAGCACCGAAATCGTCGCCGTCCTGGCCGTCCGGATCGGACAGGGTGGTTTCCTCGCCCCAGGTGCTGGCGGCGGGATCGAGACGGTAGACGACGGCCGCGCCGCCGCCTTCGGTGGCCGGCGCACCGACCACCATCGAGGCGCCGCTCATGGCCACCGACGTGCCGAAGCCGGCCTGCTCGGTCGTCTGGCCGGTGCCCAGATTCCCGGCGACCAGGGACTGGACCTCGGCTGCCGCACCACCGGTGAGGTTGAACATCAGTACCGAGCCCTTCTGCGACCGGCCCTTGCCGGCAGCACCGCCGCCGCCATTCCCCGGCACGGTCACGGCGAGGAAGTCGAGCGTGCAGGCGAGCGCGAAACCGAAGCGGTCGCCGGTCGTGCCGCCGGAGGGCTCGATGGTCTGTTCGAAGACGTACTCGCCGCCCTGGAGCACGTAGACCTGCACGACCCCGCTTACGAGGCCGCCCATGTTCTCGCCCCCGGGCACGCCGACGAACATGCGCTGGCCGCAGACGGCGATCGAGGTGCCGAGCTCGCTGTTGTCGTCGAGCGGCGGCGTGACGACGGTCGATTCCCGCGCGACCGCGAAGTCGATGGAGCCGGTCGGGAAGCCCGCGCCGACGGAAACGGTGGCGCCCTGGGTCCCGAGTTCGGCGGAGCAGTCATCCGCGCAGGTGACGTCGTCGAAGAGCTCCGAGGGGAAGCCCGCACCCTCGACGACGACCTGATAGTCGCGCGGGCCAAGCGGGCCCGTGGCATAGGTGCCGTCCAGTGCCGTCGTCGTGTCGAAGGCCTGGGGGCCGCCGAAGACGAAGACGCGGATTGTGGCGCCGCCGACCGGGGCGCCTTCCGCGTCGAGAACCTGGCCTTCGATGGTGCCGGTTCGCGGCAGCAGGAAGTCGACGCCGGTGACGTTCGCGGTAACCGTGAGCGGCGGGATCCCGAAATCGCACAGCGTTGGTGTGGCGCAGTTGAAGCCGCCGGCGAGCTGGGCGGCCCGGACTTCCGTCGGATCCACGGCGCGCACCAGATAGTCGCCCGGCGGCACGAACTCGATGAGGTAGTCACCGGCGGCATCGGTCACGCCGCACAGTCCCGTTTCGCCGCCCATGGTGTTGAGGAGACAGACGTCGATCGACGCCAGCATCTTCTGCGGCACGTCGACCATGGCATCGACATTGCCGGACACCGTGAAGTTCACGGGCCCGCCGGGCGCGAGGTCGAAGTCGACATTGCCGACGGTGACGCCTTCGGTGACGTTCACGGCCAGGCCATTGGCCGGGGCGTCGCCCGAGCAGCCGGCCACGGTGCAGGGGAAGCCGGCGGCGCCGTCGAAGAGCTCGTCCGCAAGCGCGTCCTGGTTCTCGGTGCCGACGAAGTAGCTGCCGACCGGCAGCACGGCGGAGAAGGTGCCGTCGCCGGGCTCGGTCTTGACGGCGGTGACGCGATTGCCCGCCGCATCGAAGAAGATGATCCGGGCGTCGAGCGGCCCGGCCATGTCGTCGAGCACGGTACCGGTGATCTTGCCGCCGCGCTCGAGGGTGAAGTCGCGAACCGTATCCGAACCCTGGGACACGGCGATCGTGACGCCATCGAGGAGCACGTCACAGCCACGGAGATCCGGACACGGCACGTTGTCGTGGAGTTCGGGGACGATGAACTCATCGCCGCCGATCGGTCGGGCGTAGACGTAGTAGTCGCCGTTGGGCACGGGCTCCGTTGCGTACATGCCCGGTGTCTCCGTCGGTCCGCCGAAGGCGAACGGATTGCCGGCGGCGTCGAAGATCTGGACCTCCAGGTCGGGCAGCGGGCTGGCCATGCCGTCGAGGACGGTACCGACGATACGACCGCCCGGATCGAGGGTGAAATCGATGCCGGTCTGGTCCGGGCCGAGCACGATCGGCGTCCCGTCGGTCGCGTTGGTGCCGTCGAAGCGAACCTCCGGAAACACCTCGCCGACGAAGCTGTCGTTCGGGTCGAAGGCCACGGCGAAGTAGGTGCCGGCCGCCGCTGGCGCCGTGGTGTAGTCGCCGCCTGCGTCGGTGAGACCACACAGCTGCTGCGGGTTGCCCATGCTGTCTGCGAGGCACACTTCCATGCCCTCGAGCGGACCGCCGCCATCGGTGACGTTGCCGGAAACGGTGAAGCCGGCGGCCAGCGAGAAGTCCACGGTGGTCGTGTTGCCGTCGTTCACGGTGAACGGGGTGGCCCCGGCGCCGATCGGATCGTCGCAGAGGTCGCAGTCGATCCCGTCGAAGTACTGCGCGATGAGATTCGGGTTCTCGGTCCGATTAGGCTCGAAGACGCCGAAGTAATCGCCCGGCTCCACATCGTCGATCAGGCCACCATCCATCGGCCGATCAATGAAGAAACTCGCGATCTCCTCGCCGGAGTCGTCGAAGAGGAAGAACTCACCGCCATCGACGATCGCCATGTCCGAGGCCCGCTCGACGTCGACCTGGATACTGCCGGCCGGCATGCCGCCGCCGCCCATGCCGAGCTCGAAGTCGATGTCCGTGACGTCGCCACCGGACACCGTGAAACCGGTCGGGTCCGGGTTCATCGAAGCCAGCGGGTCACCGCCGAAGAACTCACCCTCGAAGCCCGTCATCGGATCGGGATTCGCGAACGCCGAATAATCGCCATCCGGAAGCCCGCCTTCCGTGATGTAGTCGCCCATCGCGTCGGTGAAGCCGCATGCGGGGGTCGGATCGAAGGGCTCGGTGTCGAAGATGACGCAGACCTGCACACCCACCAGCGGATTCATGGATTCGTCCGTGACGGTGCCGCTGACGCGCGAACCGGGGGTCAGCGCGAAATCGATCCCGGTGACGTTACCGCCGGAGATGATGATCGGGGTGCCGGTGGTGGCGACGAGGAAGCAATCGACGTTGCAGACCTCGTTGTCGTAGTACTCGTCGATGAAGCCTTCGGCGTTGCGGGTGGCGGCGTAGTAGGTGCCGTCGGGCAGATCGACCGATACGTACTCGCCGATGCCGTCGAGGAAGGGTTCGTCGACGATGAAGCCCATGTCGTCATAGATGAAGACGCTGCCGATCGTGATCGGCGACATCGAATCGGACTCGACGCTACCGGCGATGGTACCGGCGTGGGCCAGCCCTGAAACAAGCAGCCCGAGAGTCAGAGTCCATCCTGAAAGCAAGTCGATGACCTTGCGCTTCGACGCCATGGCGTCTTCTCCTGAGTTGATCCGTGCCCGCTCGCCAGCTTGGCCGCTCAGACGAGTCCGTACAACACCCGACCGTCGATTTGACGAGAGTTGACATCGAGGGAGCGTGGACCGGGAGGCGATCAACCCCCTCGACAGGTCGGACCTGCGGTTGCACCATGGCGACTGGAGAACCGGAGAGCGCGCATCATGAAGGACGAGCAGGTCATCGCCGAAGCCGAATTCAATCCCGCGGTAAAGACCTATTGGCTTCTTTCCGGTGCCGTCATTTTCGTCGTGACGATCATCGGAATCCCGCTGCTGATCTTCTGGTTCGCCATCGGTTTGTGGGCTACCGGGCGTTACCTCGCGAACATGAGCGCGACCCTGACGACGCGCCGCCTGATCGTCAAGCGCGGCATCTTCGTACGCGTCGAAAAGACCGTGCCGCTCGACAAGATCACCGATCTCGGCATGGTCGAGGGCCCGATCATGCGCGCCCTCAACGTCCAGAAGCTGACCGTGGAGACCGCGGGCCAGTCGGGCGCCGGAGCGCTGGTCGGCCTCACCGGCGTCATTGATGCGCAGGGCTTCCGAGAGAAGACGCTGGCCGCCCGGGACGCGATGATCGAGTCCGCCGCCCCGGCGGCGACGCCTGCCGAAGCGCCGGCGGCGACGGATGACCGCGTCGTGGCGCTTCTTGGAACCATCAGCGCATCCCTGCAGCGCATCGAGGAACGCCTCGGCCGCGACTGAGCCGCTGTGCTCGGATGACTTTCAGCCGTCGCCCGCGGCGCCCGAGACAGCTACCCTGCTGCCCATGAGCAAACAACGACACGAAGGCTTGGCCCTCGGTATTGCCGTGGGCATCTCCATCGGCGTCAGCCTCGGCGTGGCGCTCGACAATATCGGCCTCGGCATCGGCATCGGCATCGCGATCGGCGCTGCCCTGGGTCCTGCAATGACACGCAGCCGCTCGAGCGGCTGCGCGCGGCGCCAGGTGAAAGACCGCTAGGGCTCTCTCCCCGGTCACACTTGTTCACAAGCGTGGGGCGGTCTCCACGACACTTTGGTGGAAGCGACCATTCTCGCCGCGACCCGCTGGCGCTAGTTTTGGGGACAACGATGACGCCAGGGACAGCCCCATGTATCTGAACTCCGATGAAGTGCGCCAGCTGACGGGATCACGATCTGCGACGCTGCAGAAGGCCTTTCTGACAACCGCCTGCATTCCCTACGACGAAGATCATGAGGGATCGCCTCGCGTTCAGGAGAGCAGCATCGCCCCGGTGCTGCTCAAGCTGTTTCGCCGCCGCCGCGCCGAGCGACCTGCGGCGGCAACGCGCTGATGCGCTGGCCGATGACGGCGGAGGAGCGACGCCTGCTGCTGTCGGGCGAGGTCGGTGGTAGCCGCAGAAGCCGCGAGCTTCGCCTCGCCGACCGCCCGGCTCCGCTGGCGTCCGAAGCTGCCGAGGGCACGCTGCCCGATGATCGCGACGAAGCGGTTGCCGGCCTGCTGGATCTCCAGTGGGGCCGACCGGGGTGAGCCCGAGATTGCGGCGCTGACGCCGCGAACGGCACCACGCCAGCGCAACTGCGGGCACCGTCCCCGCAATGGATTCTCCGGGATCCGGGTCTGAAGAGGATCTGGCCTACCCGCTCCGGGTCGGTCATCATCCGTCGGGCAACCTGGGGAGAGAGCCATGACAGAGCTGGGCCTGTTTTTCCTACGATTTCTTGAATGGGCGTCGGTGATCTTCGTCGTCGCCTTAGGCATCGGCGTCGCGGCCGTCATCGTCATGTACGTCGTCGACGTGACCCAGACGACGCACACGATTCGCCGCAACTACCCGGTGGTCGGTCGCTTCCGCTACTTCTTCGAACACCTCGGCGAGTTCTTCCGCCAGTACTTCTTCGCCATGGATCGCGAGGAGATGCCCTTCAATCGAGCCCAGCGCTCGTGGGCCTATCGCGCTGCGAAGAACATCGACAATACGGTCGCCTTCGGCTCGACGCGGGACCTGCGTCGCGAAGGCACGCCCATGTTCGTCAACTGCCCGTTTCCGACACTCGACGAGGACGCGACGGATCCCACCGAGATCACCTTCGGGCGGGACTGCCCCCACCCTTATCGGACCAAGTCGTTCTTCAACATCTCGGCCATGAGCTTCGGTGCGCTGTCGAAGCCGGCCGTTCGCGCCCTGTCCGCCGGCGCGAAGAAGGCGGGCATCTGGTACAACACGGGCGAGGGGGGCCTGTCGCCCTACCACCTCGAGGGCGGCGCGGACATCGTGTTCCAGATCGGCACCGCCAAGTACGGCGTGCGGGACAAGCACGGCAACCTCTCGGACGACAAGCTCCGCGAGATCGCCGCGATCGAACGGGTGAAGATGTTCGAGCTCAAGCTTGCCCAGGGCGCGAAGCCCGGGAAGGGCGGGATCCTCCCGGCGGAGAAGGTCACCAAGACGATCGCCGAGATCCGCGGTATCCCCGAGGGCCAGCCGTCGATCAGTCCCAATCGCCACCCGGAGATCGACAGCGTTGAGGATCTCCTCGACATGATCGAGCGGATCCGCACGGTGACCGGTAAGCCCGTCGGCTTCAAGACCGTGATCGGCGCCTACGGCTGGCTGGACGACCTGTGCGAGGAGATCAAGCGGCGCGGCGTTGCCTCGGCCCCCGACTACATCGTGGTCGACGGCGCGGACGGCGGCACCGGTGCGGCCCCGATGCCCCTTATGGACGACGTTGGCCTGCCGCTGCGGGAAGCGCTGCCGATGCTCGTCGACGCGATCACCCGCCATGATCTACGCAAGCGGATCCGAATCGGCGCGTCCGGCAAGCTGATCAATCCGACGGAGGTCGCCCTCGCCCTGTGCGTCGGCGCTGACTTCGTCAACTCGGCGCGCGGCTTCATGTTCTCCCTGGGCTGCATCCAGGCACTCCAGTGCAACAAGAACACCTGCCCGACCGGAATCACGACCCACGATCGCAAGCTGCAGCGTGGCCTGGTGCCCGAGGACAAGGCCGAGCGGGTGGCGAACTTCGCCAAGAATCTGATGAAGGAGGTCGGCATCATCTCGCATTCCTGCGGGGTGCCGGAGCCGCGCCGCCTGCGCCGATTCCATGCACGCGTGGTCGTCGACAACGGTCAGTCGAAGCCCCTCGACGAGCTCTTCCCCGAGGTCAGCCCGCAGTAGGGCCGCGGTGGACGGGCGGAAACTCGCCCCGAGGCCGCCCGAGCGCGCTTCCAAACAAACGTTTGATTTGTTTCTCTCCGCGCATTAGGATCGAGGCATCTCTGGGGAGGGATGACAATGAGAAAATCCGTTCTGGCGCCGCTGGCGCTCTTCGCACTGCTGTTCGCGACCACCGCTCAGGCCTTCTGGTGGTGGGGTCCATCGACCTACACACAGACCCGGCACCCGATCGTCCTGGTCCATGGCCTGCTGGGCTTCGATTCGCTCTTCGGCCTCTATGATTATTTCTACCGCATCCCGGCCGAGCTCGAGGAAGACGGCGCGACGGTCTACGTCGTCAACGTCTCCTCGAACAATTTCAGCGAGGTCCGGGGCGAGCAACTTATCGCCGAGCTCGAGACGATCGCGGCCCTCGGCGGCCACGACCGCTTCAACCTGATCGGCCACAGCCACGGCGGTCCAACGATTCGCTACGTCGCCTCTGTCCGTCCAGACCTGGTCGCGTCGGTGACCAGTATTGGCAGTCCACACACGGGGAGTGATGTCGCCGACGGCCTTCGCGCCGCGGTCCAGCCCGGCTCCGGCCTTGAAGGCCTCGTGGCCGGACTCGTGGACGCCCTGGGCGTCTTCATCGAGTTCCTGTCGGGCGACAGCGATCCGCAGGACTCCCTCGGCGCGCTGGCGAGCCTGTCGAGCGAGGGCGCGGCGATCTTCAACGCCGCGCATCCGCAGGGCATGCCGAGCACGGCATGCGGCGAGGGTGCCCAGGTGGTCAACGGTATCCGCTACTACAGCTTCGGCGGCACGGGCGTGCTGACGAACGTGCTCGATGTGTCCGATGCATTCCTCGGTGCATCCAGCCTGTTCTTCGGCTTCGAGCCCAACGATGGTCTCGTCGGGCGCTGTTCGTCGCACCTCGGCGACGTGATCCGCGATGACTACTTCTGGAACCACCTCGACGAGGTCAACCAGGTGCTGGCGCTGCGAAGCTGGTTTGCACCGAACCCCGCGTCCGTCTATCGCACCCACGCCAACCGTCTCAAGAACGCCGGCCTCTAGTGAGACGAACCCTGCCCTGGGCCACCGTGGTCGCGCTGGTGGCCGCCGCGGTGGCGTGGCGCCCGGGCAGCGCGCCGGGATCCGGTGTCGTCGAGGCCCCGGCGTCCGCCGGGACGAACGCCGTGGTGGCCACGCCGTCGGTCCCGGCCGCACCGGCAGCCGTGGGGCGCGGCCCTGCGACGGCGCGCTCGCTCGCCGCAGCCAGGGTGGCGCTGCCGCCTTCGCTGGCCGATGTCGAGATCGACGGGGCGATCCGCTTCGATGCCGACGGCCGCCTCGTCACGGACGCGTCGCTGCGCCGGCTCTACGACTTCCTGCTGACGACGCTCGGCGAGCAGGACCTGGCCACCATCCGCGGGCAGCTTCGCGCCATCGCCCTCGCCGCGGGGGACGAGGCACAGGCGCAGGCGGTGCTCGACACCTTCGAGCGCTACCTCGGGTACCTGCAGGCCACGGACGACATCACCACACCGGACATCGCCGGCCGCCTCGATGCGTTGGCGAGCCTCCGGCGCAGCTGGCTCGGCGAGTCGATGGCCGCCGGGTTCTTCGGCGCAGAGGAGCGCTATGCGCGGGCGACCCTCGCGCGCGACGCCGTGCTCGAGGACGCTTCGCTCTCGCCGGCCGAGCGCGAGGCGGCGCTCGACGAGATCGACGCGACGCTGGATCCGCGCCTGGTCATCGGCAGGGAGCGGGCACTGGCCCACCTCGACGTGGTCGCGGAGACCGAGGCCTTCGAGGTGCTGGACGTCGACGCGACGACCCGCTTCGAACAGCGCGCGGCGCAGTACGGCGTTGCGGCCGCGGAGCGTCTCGAAACACTCGACAGCGAGCGTGCCGTCTGGTCGGACCGGGTGGACCGCTACTTCACCGAGCGCGAGCGGATCGACGCCGCTCGGCTCGGAATCGAGGATCGCGCTGCCGCCATCGCGGCACTGGAAGCGGACTTCACGGCAGCCGAACGCCGCCGCCTCGCCGCCCTCGAGCGAATTCGCGACGGCGGCTAGCCGCCTGCCGGGCAGCCGGCGGCCACTTCAGCCACGGCTTCAATCACCCTAATCGTCGCCCGGGGGCCGAAAGGATCGGGCCTCATCGGCCGACATGGCCGGCAGGCCGTCGATGCTCGCGGCGTTGTTGCGCTCGAAGTAGTCCCGGATCTCGTCTGCCGATTTGCGCCGCATGTAGTCGATCGAGGTTCGCCGCTGGCCCTCATAGCCGAAGAGCGGCACCCCGAAACCGCAGGAGTCCGCGATGCGTTTGACGTCGACCCGGACGATCGTGCGTACGCCCAGCTCGCTGAAGTCGAAGTGAGCCGCAAGCGCCTCGAAACCGTCGTCCGCCGGTGTGAACACGGTCCCGCGGCCGTGGAATCGAAAGATCTTCGGAGGACCCTCGAACGCACACAGCATGATGACGATGCGCCCGTTCTCCCGAAGGTGGGCGAGGGTTTCGATCCCGCTACCGCCATAGTCGAACCAGGCCAGGGTCTGGTCGTCGATGACGCGGAGCGCATCGTGCCCCTTCGGCGACAGATTGATGCACCCGTCGGCCGCCAGCGGTGCCGTCGCGACGAAGAACAGGTGCTGGCGATCGAGCCAGCTGCGGATGTCGGCATCGATCCGATCGAAGAGCCTGCCCATGATCTCCCTCCTCAGCAGCCCCGCTTCATGCTACCGGATCCGCCTCAGCTCAGAAGGTCAGGAGCGCGTCCACCTTCGTCGGACCGAGCTGCGCCCGACCGTCGAGCGCAGCGAGCTCGATGAGGAACAGCGCGCTGACGACGGTACAGCCACCCTGAGCGACCAACCGTGCCGCCGCGGCACAGGTGCCGCCGGTGGCCAGCAGGTCATCGACGATGGTGTAGCGCCGCCCTTCGGAGAGCGAACTCACGTGCATCTCGACCTTGTCCACGCCGTACTCCAGGGCGTATTCCACGCCGTGCGTCTCGCGGGGCAGCTTGCCGTGCTTGCGGACCAGGTGGAACGGGAGGCCCGTCTGCGCGGCGAGGGCGCTGGCAAAGATGAAGCCGCGGGACTCGATCCCCGCGAGCGCGTCGATATCGGCGGGGAGCCGCTCGGCCAGCAGGTCGATGCTCGCGCGGAACGCGTCCGGGTCCGCCAGCAGCGGCGTGATGTCCTTGAACACGATGCCGGGCTTCGGAAAGTCGGGCACGTCGACGATGCGGTCACGGATGATGTCGAACATAGGGATTCCACGGGGCCGAATGCTGGGATTATGACCCGCGCGACGGGCCCTGCAAGCCTCGGGCGATCGATCGTCGACGTTTCGCGCGTCTGCGGCTTTCGGGGGGTCGATGGTCACGATATTCGGGAAGACCACCACGTTGTAGAATGATGCTTCGTACTGCTGCCGATCGGAACGCCTTGCCCCGGCCAACCCGCAATACGGACCGGGTCCTCGACGCGCTGCGCGCGACGGACCGGGCCCTGACCGCCTACGAGCTGCTGGATCAGCTCAGGCCCGTCGGCGTGTCCGCCCCACCGACGGTGTATCGCGCGCTGTCCCGGCTCGTCGCCAAGGGCGAGGTCCATCGGATCGAGAGCCTCAACGCCTACACCGCTTGCCGCCACAACCACGCGGGTAACCCGGTCATCGCGGTCTGTGAACACTGCCACCGGGTCTTCGAGCTGAACCCACCCGAGCCGCTCGACGATGCGGACTTCGGGGCTGCCGCCGCGGGCTTCGAGGTCCGTCAGACCGTCGTCGAGCTCCACGGTTGGTGCGGGACATGCGCCCGCGAAACGGGAGCCGGCGAGGCATGACGGCCAACGCCGCGGCGCCCGCGATCGCGATCAAGGACCTCCGTTTTAGCTGGAACGAGGATCCGCTCCTGGCCATCGATGCGCTGGCGGTCCAGCGGGGCGAGAAGGTCTTCGTCCAAGGCGCGAGCGGCAGCGGCAAGAGCACGCTGCTCGGGCTGCTGGGCGGCGTCATCGCACCCGCGTCGGGCCGGGTCGACGTCCTGGGGCAGGACCTCGGCGCCCTGCGCCAGGCCGAGCGCGATCACTTCCGCGCGGAGCACATCGGCTTCATCTTCCAGCAGTTCAACCTGCTGCCCTATCTGTCCGTGCTGGAAAACGTCGTGCTGCCCTGCCGGTTCTCGCGCACGCGCTCTGCCCGGGCCGCCGAATCGGGGTCGGTCGAGGCGTCGGCGCGAGGCCTCCTCGAGGCCCTCGGCGTGGGTGGCAGCCTGCTCTCCCGGACGGTGGGCCAGCTCAGCATCGGCCAGCAGCAGCGGGTCGCGGCGGCGCGCGCGCTCCTCGGTGCACCCGAACTGTTGATCGCAGACGAGCCGACGTCGGCACTTGATCATGATGCGCGCGGGCGGTTCCTGGACCTGCTGACCGCGCAGTGCATCAGCGCTGGCACCACGCTCCTCTTCGTCAGCCACGATCCGGGCCTGGCCGGGCGCTTCGACCGATCCATCTCGATGGCGGAGATCAACACGGTGCCCGCCCATGGCTGAGCGCGGCGCCATTCTGGGTCTCGCGCTGCGAAGCCTCGGCAACCGTCGCGCGACTGCGCTGCTGACGCTGTTCTCGATCGCCGTCAGCGTCGCCCTGCTCCTCACCGTCGAACGCGTGCGCTCCGAGGCGCGCGCCAGCTTCGCCAGCACGATCTCGGGTACGGACCTGATCGTCGGTCCGCGCTCCGGACCGCTGCAGCTGCTGCTCTACAGCGTGTTCCGCGTCGGCAGCCCGACCGGCAACCTCTCATGGGAGAGCTACGAGGAGATCGCCGGTAGCCCGCTGGTTCGCTGGACGATCCCGATCTCCCTGGGCGATGCGCACCGCGGCTACCGGGTGCTGGGTACGACCAACGCGTACTTCGAACACTATCGTTTCGGCTCCCGCCGCTCCCTCGAGCTGACCTCGGGTAGCGAGTTCGACGGAACCTATGAAGCCGTCGTCGGCTTCGAGGTCGCCGAGGCGCTGGGCTACACGGTCGGCACATCGATCATCGTGTCCCACGGGATCGGCGAGACCAGTTTCCACGATCACGATGAGCATCCGTTCACCGTGGTCGGCATCCTGGCCCGGACCGGAACGCCGGTAGACCAGACCGTTCACGTGCCGCTCGCCGCAATCGATGCAATTCATGCGCCTGAGAACGGCGGCGGCGAGCACGACCATGGCGACGAACACGACCATGGTGCCGATGACCACGGCGACGAGCACGACCATGGTGCCGACGACCAGGGCGATGAGCACGACCACGGTGCCGATGATCACGGCGACGAGCACGACCACGGTGCCGATGACCATGGCGATGAGCACGACCACGGCGCCGATGACCATGGCGATGACCACGACCACGGTGCTGATGACCATGGCGATGACCACAGAAAAAAGATGCCGCAACCACAGTAGCTGCCACCATGATTTGTGCAAGCTTAGCTGGCATACAGGTTTTTGCGACAGGTGGAGTAGGGGGAGTTCACAGAAAGGCCCAGGAAAGTTTTGACATATCTGCCGATTTGCAGGAACTCGC
>JBCCZC010000136.1:0-12986 GCA_039188505.1 Pseudomonadota bacterium
GCCGCAGCTCGCACCCGAGCCCGTCACCTTCGACCGCGAGAGTGGCCAGGTGAGCTTCGCCTGCGGCCCCGAGCGCCAGGTCCGGCTTGCGCTGGTGGGCAAACTCCTGGGGCGACTGCCGGAAGCGCGCTGGCCCCTCGCCGCCGAGATCGATACCGGCGCGTTCTTCGACCGGGGCGCCAAGATCGGCCTGGGCTCGAGCGCCGCGGTAGCTGCCGCCTTCGTGCGCGCCGCAGAGCCCGCCTGGGGTCAGGACGCGGTGTTTGCCGAGGCGCTCGCCGGTCACCGGGCGTTCCAGAGCGGGCAGGGCAGCGGGGCGGACGTGGCGGCCAGCGTCTACGGAGGCGTCATCGGCTACCGCCGTGGCGTCGCGAGCCCGGCTCGCTCGCTCGCGATGCCGAGCGGCCTTCACTGGCGCGCCGTCTGGACGCGCCGCAGCGCCGATACCCGGGAGTTTCTTGCCCGCCTGGGCGCCTGGCAGGAGCAGGAGCCGGCGGCCTACGACCGGCGCATGGGACGGCTCCTGGCGACGGCAGAAGCCGCGGTCACGGCCTTCGAGGAGGGCTCGGCGGACGCCATCATGGACGTTGTTGATCGCTATCGCTCGCGCCTCGCGGAGTTCGGTGAGCGCGCGGGTCTCTCGATCGTGTCACCGATCCACGCCCGCCTCGCGGAAGCGGCCGCCGCCGTGGGCGTGGCCTACAAGCCGAGCGGCGCGGGCGGCGGCGACTTCGGCATCGCGTTCTCGACCGACCCCGACCGTTTACGCGCGTTCGATGCCCGGCTGGACCGGCTCGGCGCGCACCCGGTGAAGCTGGCCATCGACGCAGGCGCGCGCCTTGAAGCTGATCCTCAGCCGCAAGGGCTTTGACTCGTCCGCCGGCGGCGGACCCTCGCCCAGGCTGCCTGACGGCACGCTCCTGTCGCTGCCGATTCCGTCGAGCGACGAGCAGCGCTTCACCACCGTGCGTGGACCGGACGGCAAGCCGCTGGCGCGGCTCATGCGCCAGCTCGGCCTCAGGGCGGCCAGCGGTTGCCATCTCGACCCCGATCTCGACCGGAATTCGGTGGCGCGGACGACGGGCTGGAGACCGGCATTCGGATCGATCGGCGCCGCGGGTTCTCACCTGCTCGACCAGGGCGTCGGCCCCGGCGATCTCTTTCTCTTCTTCGGCTGGTTTCGCGATACGCGACTGGACGGCCGCCGCCTCCGATTCGTCCCCCGGACCGATCGGCACTGGCTATTTGGCTATCTCCAGGTCGGCGAGCGCTTCGAGCCCGACTCGATCGGTGCGCTGCCGCCGTGGCTGCACGGCCACCCGCATGCGCGCCCGGAGCGCCTCGGCAGGGCCGGGAATGTCCTGTTCGCGGCTGCCGCCGAACTCGACCTCGACGGGGCGCCTCCGGGATTGCCAGGGGCGGGGCTGCTCTCCTCGCGCGGCGACCGCGTGCTTACGGCGCCGGGCATGAGCCGGTCGCGCTGGGCTCTGCCACGGGCGCTCTTCGGTGGTCTCGACATCACTTATCACTCGGAACGTTCCTGGCGTGATGGCTACTTTCAGTCGGCCTTTCGCGGCCAGGAATTCGTGCTGACGCCGACGGCGGGAGTCCGCCGCTGGGCCCTCGAGCGGATTATTGGACCCGGATGAAGCCACTGCGTGGGCGACGGTTCTCCGGCCTCGTCGGGCCGCCTGGGCAAACCGATGCCACACGCGGCGCCGTCGCCGATGGCTATCATGGCTTCCATCACCTGCGAGGCGCCCCCATATCACGGGGCCGGGACGCGCGTTGCGTTAACCTCGCCCCACGCACTGCAATGGACAGCTGATGGCGGATTTCTTCGGATCGATCTGGTGGTTCATCGTCGCCCTCGGGCTCCTCGTGGCCTTCCACGAGTTCGGCCATTTCTGGGTCGCGCGGCGCATGGGCGTGAAGGTGCTACGGTTCTCCGTCGGCTTCGGTCAGGCGCTCTGGAGTCGTAACGGCAAGGACGGGACGGAATACGTCCTCGCGGCTATTCCGCTCGGTGGCTACGTCAAGATGCTCGATGAACGTGAGGCGCCGGTGGCGTCCAGCGAGCTCGACGGCGCCTTCAATCGCAAACCGCTCGGGGCCCGCGCGGCAATCGTCGCAGCCGGCCCGATCTTCAACCTCGTCTTCACGATCGCCGCCTTCTGGCTGATGTTCATGGTCGGGGTCCCGGAGGTCCGTGCCGTATTTGATGCGCCCGCTGGCATTGCGGCGGACGCGGGGATGGAGCGGGGCGACCAGATCGTGTCCGTCGACGGCGCGCGGACCGAGACCCTGATCCAGGCGAACATCGAACTGTTGCCCTTCGCGCTCGATCGCAAGCCCGTCGACGTGACGGTCGTCGACGGCAGCGGTATCTCGCGGGACCTCACGCTGCGGCTCGATCGTCTGGGCGACGACTTCCGCGAGGAGGAGCTGCTGGAATTCGTCGGGCTGGACATCTGGAGCCCGCGCGTCGAGCCGGTGGTCGGCGGCCTTGTCGAGGGCGGTGCCGCGGAGGCTGCCGGACTCGAGGCCGGTGACCGTGTGCTGCAGATCGGCGACACGGTGATCGATGACTGGCAGGACCTCGGTGTGGCGATCCAGGCCCAGGCCGGAGACGGCCGGGCGCTCGCCGTCGAGATCGACCGCGCCGGTGAGCGACGACTCGAACGGATCGTACCCCGCCGGGAGTCTCCGGAGCAGCCATTCCTGATCGGCATTGCCCCACCGGAGCTTGCGGCCTCGGAACGGGCCACCGGCGAACGACTGTTCACGGTGGTCCGGCACGGGCCGGTGCAGTCCATCGGAGAAGCCCTCAATGAGACGTGGCGGATGACCACCGCGACGCTCGGGCTGATGCGCCGCATGGTCACGGGTGAGGCATCGCTATCGAACCTCTCCGGCCCGATCTCGATCGCGCAGTTCGCGAACGATCACGCGCAGGCGGGTTTCGGCCGCTTCCTGTTCTTCCTCGCGATCCTCAGCCTGAGCCTGGCGATCCTCAACTTCCTGCCGATCCCGCTCTTGGACGGCGGCCACCTGATGTATTACTTTATTGAGTGGATCAAGGGCAGCCCCGTGTCGGAGCAGACCCAGATCGTCGGGCAGTACATCGGACTCACCGCGCTCGCCTGTCTGGTCACGCTGACGTTCTACAACGACATTCTGCGGCTTCTCGACTAAAGCTTTTTATAACGAGATCTTACGGCGGCCGTTTTACGCTTCGCAGGTTGAAGCGAGAGCGGCACCTGCTGCCAGGGCCCACCCGCGGGGACGGGCCTGGGCGGCGAGCGCCGAGTGACGATGACCTACGGCCCCCGGTAGTCAGCTACCGGTGACCGGTGCGGACTATGGTGCCGATGAACAGACTGCTTGCCCTGGCCCTGTTGGGTCTGCTGTGCGTTGCCCCGAGCTGGGCGCTCGACGAGTTCGTTATCGCGGACATCCGCGTCGAGGGCCTGGAGCGGACTTCCGCCGGTACGATCTTCAATTATCTTCCCCTCGAGGTCGGTGATCGCGTGACGCGGGAGGCCGCCTCCGAAGCGGTTCGCGCGCTCTTCGCCACCGGGTTCTTCGATGACATCAGGCTGCAGCAGCAGGACGACATCCTGGTGGTCCGTGTCCGCGAACGTCCGTCGATCGCCGAGATCGACATCGAGGGCAACAAGGACATCAAGACCGAGGACCTGATGCGGGCCCTGGCCGATTTCGGCCTGATGGAGGGCGAGATCTTCAACCGCATCACGCTCGATCGCATCCAGCAGTCGCTGACTCGCGAGTACTACAACCGCGGCAAATACAGCGTGTCCATCGACGCCGACGTCGAGCCCCTGCAGCGCAACCGCGTCAAGGTGGATATCGACATCGACGAGGGCACCGCAGCCAAGATCAAGCACATCAACATCGTGGGCAATACGGTGTTCACGGACGAGGAGATCCTCGAGGACTTCGAATCCTCGACCGCGGGCTGGCTCTCCTGGTACACGAACGACGATCAGTACGCCCGCGAGAAACTCCAGGGCGATCTCGAGGCACTGCGCTCCTACTACCAGGATCGGGGCTACGTCGACTTCGACATCGAGTCGACCCAGGTCTCGATCAGCCCCGACAAGAAGGACATCTACATCACGGCGAACGTCCGCGAGGGCGATCTGTTCACCGTGTCCGAAACGCAGCTGACCGGTGATTTCGCGACGCTGGCCCCGGAGGCGCTCCAGCGTCTGATCCTCATCCGCGAGGGCCAGACCTTCTCCCGCCGGCTGGTCGAGGCCAGCACCGACGCGATCACCGCGACGCTTGCGAACATCGGCTTCGCCTTCGCGAACGTGAATCCGTTCCCGGAGCTCGACAAGGAAAACAAGACGGTCAAGATCACGTTCTTCGTCGACCCGGGGCAGCGCGTGTACGTGCGCCGCGTCAACTTCTTCGGCAACACGAAGACGAAGGACGAGGTCCTGCGCCGCGAGATGCGGCAGTTCGAGGGGGGGTGGTTCTCCCAGGCCCTGGTCGAGCGTTCCCGGCTTCGCCTCCAGCGCCTCGCCTACCTCGAGGAAGTCAACATCGAAACGCCGAAGGTGCCCGGCTCCGAGGACCAGGTCGACATCAACGTGACCATCAGCGAGCGAACGGCGGGCAGCTTCACCTTCGGCCTGGGCTTCTCGCAGACGACCGGCGTGCTCGCGAGCATCTCCGTTTCTCAGGAGAACTTCCTCGGGTCCGGCAAGCAGGTCGGGATCAGCCTGAACAACAGCTCGTTCTTCAAACGGATCGACTTCTCCTTCGTCGACCCGTACTTCACCGATGACGCCGTGAGCGTGGGCTACCAGCTCAGTATCCGGGAGCTGGACCAGGGCGAGGCGAACATCGCCAGCTTCCTCGCCGACACGATCTCGCTGTCCACGTCCTTCGGGATCCCGCTCACGGAGGTCGATCGCCTGCGCTTCCTGATCGGCGTCGAGGACACGGAGATCACGCCGTTCTCCGGCTCGGGCGACGAGATCCGGAACGAGCTGCTCGACTACGGTCTCATCGAGCCGGCCGACGATCTTTTCCAGGGTTTTCGCGTTGCGGATTCGGCGCAGACCTTCCGCACCGAGCTGCTGTGGTCGCGGGATTCCCGGAACCGCTTCTTCAACCCGAACCGTGGCTCGGTGCAGCGTGCGTCGATGGAAGTCGCACTGCCCGGGAGCACGATCGAGTACTACAAGCTGTTCTACTCGAACCGGACCTATATCCCGATCACCCGCCGCCTGACGATGTCCATCGGCGGCGAACTCGGCTACGGCGACACCTACGGCAAGGCAGGCGATCTCGACGAGTCACCCTACGGTCTGCCGTTCTACGAGCACTTCTTCGCCGGTGGCGTGCGCTCGGTTCGTGGCTATGAGGACAACACGCTCGGCCCGCGGACGACGACGACGATTCCGGGCGACCCGGATGATCCCGATTCGGAACCGATCGTGCTCGAAGGCCGCCCCTTCGGTGGCGACCTCAAGCTCACGGGCAGTCTCGACGTCGCGTTCCCGGTCCCGTTCGCGAAGGACAGCAACTCGACCCGTCTGTCCTGGTTCCTCGACTTCGGCCAGGTGTACGAGGATCTCGATGCCTTCGAATTGGACGACATCCGCTACACCACCGGTCTGTCGCTCCAGTGGCAGGCGCCGGTCGGCCCGATCGTGATCAACCTGGCGTTCCCGCTCAACGAAAAGGAAGGAGACGAGACCGAGACGATCCAGTTCGCCTTCGGTAACTTCTTCTGACAGATGACCTGTTGCCGGCCATCCACCCACGCCTCCGACCGCCGCCGCGGATGGCGCGGCGCGGCGGCGCTCGCGGGTGCGGTGCTGGGCCTCGCTGTCGCGCTGACCAGCCACGCGCAGCAGACGCAGGCCAAGATCGGCTACGTCGACTTCGAGCGGGTCGCCAACAACTCGCCCCAGATCGCCCTAGGCAGGGCCCGCCTCGAGGACGAGTTCCAGTCGCAGAACGTCAGCATCGAGGAGGACGAGCAGCGCCTGGCCGAGATGGAAGATCGTCTCATCCGCGAGTCGGACATCATGACCGAGGAGCAGGTGGAGTCGCTCGAGCTGCGGGCCCGTTCCCTGCGCCGTCAGGTTCAGCGCGACCGGGAAGACCTCGCCGACGAGATCAACTTCCGGGTCAACGAAGTCCAGAAGGAAGTCGAAGCGGAGATCGGCGATATCGTGCGCCAGTTCGCGGAGAACAACGGGTACGACCTGATCCTGGTCACGCGCATCCTCTACGTCAGCGACACCGTTGACATCACGGACGACGTGATCGAGATTCTCCAGCAGCAGGCGCTGGAGGCGGGCGGTACCGACGACCCATGAGTGAATCCGGGATTCGGGTCTCCGAGCTCGCCGTCGAGGCGGGCCTTGAATGGCGTGGTGCTAGCGATCCGCTGATTCGCGGCGTCGGGACCATCACTGCGGCGGGACCCGATCAGCTCACCTTCCTGGCCAACAAGACATACCGCCGGCACCTCGCGACGACGCGGGCAGGGCTCGTGATCCTCGGCGAGGACGCCGCCGTCGATTGCCCGGTCCCCTGTATCGTCGCGCCGGATCCGTATGTGACCTACGCTCGCCTTGCAGCGCGCTTTGCCGGCGGCGGCGCGGTAGCGCCCGGAGTCCATCCAAGCGCCGTGGTGGAAGCCGGGGCGGAAGTCGATCCCGCGGCGGCGATCGGGCCTTTGGCCGTAGTCGAGGCCGGCACGCGGATCGGAGCCGGGACCGTGATCGGTCCGGGGGCATGCGTTGGTCCCGACGTCGTCATCGGGCGGGACTGCCGGATCGAAGCGCGGGTCACGCTCTGCGCTGGCGTTCGCATCGGTGACCGGGTCATCATCCACCCGGGAGCCGTCATCGGCGCCGACGGGTTCGGGCTGGCGTTTGCCGAAGCAGGTTGGATCAAGGTGCCCCAGCTCGGTGGCGTGCGCATCGGTGATGACTGCGAGATCGGCGCGAATACTACTGTCGACCGGGGGGCGCTCGAGGACACCGTGCTCGAGGAGGACGTTCGCCTCGACAACCAGATCCAGATCGCCCACAACGTGCGGATCGGCGCACACACGGCCATGGCCGGCTGCTCAGCAGTGGCGGGCAGCGCGAGCATCGGGCGCCATTGCCTGATCGGAGGCGGTGCCGGTATCATTGGCCATATCGAGATTGCTGACCGGGTCACGATCACCGCGATGACCCTGGTGACCCATTCGATACGCGAGCCGGGTGAGTACTCGTCGGGCACGCCCCTGCAGTCCAACCGCGACTGGCGCCGCAATGCGGTGCGCCTCCGTCAGCTCGATGACCTCGCGAAAACCGTAGCCAGATTGAAGAAGGAACGCTGACATGGCCGATGACAAGACCGTGCGGATCGAGCGGATCATCGAGTGTCTGCCGCACCGCTACCCGTTCCTCCTGATCGATCGGGTGGTCGACTATGAACTGGGCACGTGGCTCACGGCGCTCAAGAACGTCACCATCAACGAGCCTTTCTTCCAGGGTCACTTCCCGAACCACCCGGTCATGCCCGGGGTGCTGGTCCTCGAGGCGCTGGCGCAGGCCTCGGGCGTGCTCGCGCAGCTTTCAGTCGAGCAGGATCCGGACCGGAATCCGCTCTTCTACCTCGTCAAGATCGACAAGGCGCGATTCTCGCGTACGGTCACGCCGGGGGATCAGCTGATGCTGAAGGTGACCCAGAAGCGCATGCTGCGGAAGATGGGGCTTTACGATTGCCGTGCGGAAGTCGACGGCGACGTTGTCGCGAGTGCCGAGATCCTCTGCGCAGAACGATGATCGACCAGCGCGCCGTCATCCACCCGGATGCGAAGCTGGCGGATGACGTCAGCGTGGGGCCGTTCTCGATCATCGGCGCCGGCGTCGAGATCGGCGCGGGAACCACGGTCGCCTCGCATGTCGTGATCGACGGGCCGACGAAGATCGGTCGCAATAATACGATCCATTCCCATTCGGCCCTTGGCACCGATCCCCAGGACAAGAAGTTCGGCGAGGAAAAGAGTTTCCTCGTCATCGGCGACAACAACACCATCCGCGAGTTCTGCACCTTCAACCGGGGCACCGAGGACGGTGGTGGCTACACCCGCATCGGCAACGACAACTGGATCATGGCGTACGTGCACATCGCCCACGACTGCATCGTCGGCGATGGCTCGATCTTCGCTAACGCGGCCTCGCTCGCGGGGCACGTCGAGGTCGGTCATCAGGTGGTGCTGGGCGGCTTCACGCTCGTGCACCAGTTCTGCCGCATTGGAGATCACAGCTTCACGTCCATGGGCAGCATCATCAATCGCGACGTGCCGCCCTACGTGACCGTCGCCGGCAAGATGGCCGAGCCCCGCGGCATCAACAGCGAGGGTCTGCGACGTCGGGGCTTTGACTCCGACCGGATTACGGCCGTGAAGCGCGCCTACAAGACCATCTACAAGAGCGGCCTGAAGCTCAGCGAAGCCCTCGTCGAGCTCGAGAAGGTCGCCGAGACGGACGCCGACATCGCCCCGATGGCGGCCTTCATCAAGGAAAGCAAGCGCAGCATCGTGCGGTGAAGGCCGTGCGGCTGGTCATGGTTGCCGGTGAGGCGTCCGGCGATGGCCTCGGAGCAGACCTGATCCGGGCCCTGCGTCGTCATCATTCCGACATCGAGATTGCCGGCATCGGCGGCCCGCGCATGGCTGCCGAGGGCATGGACTGCTGGTTCGACGCCAGCGAGCTGTCCGTGATGGGCCTGACCGAGGTGCTCGGGCATCTACCTCGGCTGCTGAAGGTCCGCCGCGAAACGGCGGCCCGCGCGCTGGCGTGGCAGGCGACCGCGTTCATCGGCATCGATGCCCCGGACTTCAACCTCGGCCTTGCCCGGCGCCTCAAGGCCCGCGGCATGCGCGCTGTCCACTACGTGTGCCCCTCGATCTGGGCGTGGCGCCGCGATCGCGCCCGGAAATTTCCTGCCTGCACGGACCTCATGCTGACGCTGTTTCCGTTCGAGCCCGAGATCCTCGCGGAGTACGGCGTCGCCTCGCGCTTCGTGGGTCATCCGCTCGCCGATCGGATCGATCCCGAGCTCGACCGGGTGGCCCTTCGCGACACGCTGGGTCTGCCGCGGGACCGCCCCGTGGTGGCCGTTCTACCGGGTAGCCGCGGATCGGAGCTCAGCCGCATCGGGCCGGAACTCGTCGCATCGATCCGACGGCTGTCGGCCCAGCGTCCGGACCTGGTCTTCGTATCGCCTGCCGCGTCCGAGCGCACCGCCAACGTCTTTCGCGAGCAGGTCGCCACCGGAGCGCCGGGCGTCGATGTCAGAATCGAGGAGGGCGCATCCACCGAGCTTCTCGCCGCAGCCGACGTCGCGATCGTGGCTTCCGGAACGGCGACGCTGGAGGCCGTCCTGACCCGGACGCCGATGGTGGTGGTCTATCGCATCGCTCCCTCGACCCATTTCATCGTTCACGCGCTCAAGTGGATGGCCGTCGACAGCTACAGCCTGCCGAACGCGCTGGCGGGTGGCCGGGTGGTGCCGGAGCTCATGCAGGACAACTTCACCGCGGAGAAGGTCACGGCCGAGCTGCTGGACCTCCTGGGCAGCGCCGAACGCCAGGCAACCATGCGCGAGGCCTTCGCGAAGATCCATGCCGAGCTGCGCCAGGATGCGAGCGAGCAGGCGGCCGAGGCCATCGCTTCGATGCTGGAGGCCGCATGACGACCGTGGCGGGTGTCGACGAGGCCGGTCGCGGACCGCTCGCAGGGCCGGTCGCCGTCGCGGCGGTCATCCTGGATGCGTCCCACGACTGGTCGAACGTCGACGATTCGAAGAAGCTCGAGCCCGAGGTTCGAGCGACGCTCGCCGAAGAGATTCGGGCGCACTCGGTCTGGTCGGTCATCTTCGTGTCGAGCAGCGAGGTGGACCGGATGAATATCCTCGCGGCGACGATGTTCGGCATGCAGCAGGCCGTTCGGGGACTGGGCGACGCGCCTGACCGCGTGCTGATCGACGGCAATCGATGCCCCGACCTGCCGATGCCCGCCGAGGCGATGATCGGTGGCGATGCGCGGGAAAAATGCATCGGAGCCGCGTCGATCCTGGCCAAGCAGGCGCGGGATGAATACATGATCGAGCTGCACGAGCGGCTCCCGGAGTACGGGTTCGACCGTCACAAGGGTTACGGTACGCCGGAGCACCTCGCCGCGCTGCGCCGTTTCGGCCCGACGCCGGAGCACCGCCGCAGCTTTGCGCCGGTGCGTGATTGCCTCCAGGGCGATCTGTTCTGACATTCAAGGGAGCGATGCGACACCGATGTTCGTCCATCTGAACGTCCATTCCGAGTACTCGCTGGCGGACAGCACCATTCGGGTCAAGCCGCTGATCAAGCGGGTCGGCGAGCTCGGCATGCCCGCGGTGGCGCTGACGGACCTCCACAACACCTTCGCTTTGGTGAAGTTCTTCCGGGCCGCCGAAGGCGCCGGGATCAAGCCGATCGCCGGTGCCGACGTCTGGGTGGCGTCGCCCGAGGAGGACGATCAGCAGTATCGGCTGACGCTCCTGTGCCAGGACCACGGCGGCTTCCTGAGCCTCTCGCGGCTCCTCAGCGAGGGCTACGCGCACCGCCAGCTCAAGACCCTGCCCGTGGTTCAGCAGGAGTGGGTCGAGCAGGAACAGTCGGGACTCATCGCGCTGGCGGGCGGCCGTGACGGCGAGTTCGGCCACCACATCGCAACGGGCCGTGCTGACCTGGCCCGGGAATCGCTGACGCGCTGGATGAGCGTGTTCGACGATGATCGCTTCTACGTCGATATCGCCCGGCTCGGCCGCCCGGGTGAAGAGGGCTACAACGATGCGGCGCTGGCACTCGCCAACCAGGCGGGCTGTCCGGTGGTGGCGACCAATGACGTCCGGTTCATGGGGAGCGACGACTTCGACGCGCACGAGGCGCGGGTCTGCATCGCCACGGGACGGGTGCTGAACGATTCCAGTCGCCCCCGCAACTACACGCCCGAGCAGTACCTCAAGAGTCCGGTGGAGATGCAGGAGCGCTTCGCGGACCTGCCCGGCGCCCTCGACAACGCCGTCGAGCTCGCCAAGCGCTGCAACCTCGAGCTCAAGCTCGGGACCTACTTCCTGCCGGAGTTTCCGGTGCCGGAAGGGCGTACCGTCGAGTCACACCTCGAACTCGAGTCCCAGGCCGGGCTCGAGCGGCGCGTCGAGCGACGTGGGATCGCCGAGGGGCTCGAGCGAAAGGAGTACGACGATCGCCTGGCCCTCGAGCTTGGCGTCATCAATCAGATGGGCTTCCCGGGCTACTTCCTGATCGTTGCCGATTTCATCCAATGGGCGAAGGATCACGACATTCCCGTTGGGCCCGGCCGTGGCTCCGGCGCGGGATCGCTTGTCGCCTACGCGCTCGGTATCACCGACCTCGATCCGCTCGAGTACGACCTGCTGTTCGAGCGCTTCCTGAACCCCGAACGGGTATCGATGCCCGACTTCGACGTCGACTTCTGCATGGATCGGCGGGACGAGGTCATCGACTACGTGGGCGATCACTATGGTCGCGACCGCGTGTGCCAGATCATCACCTACGGTTCGATGAACGCGAAGGCCGTCATCCGGGACGTTGGCCGGGTGCTCGGCCATCCCTACGGTTACGTCGACTCGATCGCGAAGCTCATCCCGCCGACGCTCGGCATCAAGCTCGACGAGGCCATCGCCGAATCGGAAGAGCTCCGCGAGCGGATGGGTGCGGAGGAGGACGTGGGCGAGCTCGTCGAACTCGCGCTCAAGCTCGAGGGACTGACGCGGAACGCCGGCAAGCACGCCGGTGGCGTTGTGATCGCGCCGGGGCCGCTCACGGACTTCAGCCCGCTGTACTCGGAAGCCGGCGGCGAGAGCGTCGTCACGCAGTTCGACAAGGACGATGTCGAATCCGCGGGCCTTGTGAAGTTCGACTTCCTCGGCCTGCGCACCCTCACGATCATCGACTGGGCCCTGGCGGCCATCAACAAGCGCCGCGGAGCCGAAGGAAAGGATCCGCTCGACATCAACAAGGTGCCCATGGACGACAAGGGCACCTTCGAGCTGCTGCAGTCGACGAAGACCACGGCTGTGTTCCAGCTCGAATCCCGGGGCATGAAGGAGCTCATCGGGCGACTGAAGCCGGAGAGCTTCGACGATATCGTCGCCCTGGTGGCGCTGTATCGTCCGGGTCCGCTCGACTCGGGCATGGTCGACACCTACGTCGACTGCAAGCATGGGCGCCAGGACGTGGTCTATCCCCACGAGTCGCTCGAGGAGATCCTCAACACGACCTACGGCGTGATCCTGTACCAGGAGCAGGTCATGCAGATTGCGCAGGTGCTGTCCGGGTACACGCTCGGCGGCGCCGACATCCTGCGTCGCGCCATGGGCAAGAAGAAGCCCGAGGAGATGGCGAAGCAGCGCGCCACCTTCGTGGACGGCGCCAAGGGCAACGACGTCGACCCGCAGGTCGCGGAGTCGATCTTCGACCTCATCGAGAAGTTCGCCGGCTACGGCTTCAACAAGTCGCACTCGGCCGCCTACGCGCTGCTCTCCTACCAGACCGCCTACCTGAAGCACCACCACGCGGCGGACTTCATGGCCGCGGTGATGTCGTCGGACATGGATTCGACGGACAAGGTCGTCAATTTTATCGACGATGCCCGGGCGACGGGCCTGGACCTCGAGCCGCCCAATGTCAACCGCTCCCGCTATCCCTTCGTGGCGTCCGACGACCACACGATCGTCTACGGCCTCGGAGCCATCAAGGGCGTCGGGCACTCCGCCATCGACGCCATCATCGAGGTCCGGGAAGAAGATGGACCGTACCGGGATCTCCTCGACTTCTGCCGTCGGATCGATCTCGGTAAGGTGAACCGCCGCGTCATCGAGGCGCTGATCCAGGCGGGCGCCATGGACGACCTGGGTCCGAA
>JBCCZC010000137.1:0-12979 GCA_039188505.1 Pseudomonadota bacterium
CGGTCCGCCTCGCGGCCGCGCAGGTAGGCCTCGTAGGCATCGACCGAAGTCGTCCCGGCACTGAGCATGGCCTCGAGCGCCGCGGGATCGAGCGCGGTCTCGAGGGCGCGCGCGATGGCCCGGGCAATCTGCTCCTGGATGGCGATGGCGTCCTCGACCGAGCCGTCGAAGTTCTCGGACCAGACCTGGAAGCCGTCGCTGGCCCGGATGAGCTGCGCGGTCACGCGGATATCGGTGCCGCCGCGTCGGATCGAGCCTTCGAGGATATGGGCGACGCCCAGCTCGCCGGCGATCGACTCGGGCGACAGCGCGCTGTCCTCGTACCGGAAGGACGCCGTGCGTGAAGCCACCCGCAGGTCCTGGGCGCGCGTCAGGGCACCAATGAGCTCCTCGGTCAGTCCGTCGGCAAACCAGCCGTTGTCGGCGTCCGGGCTCAGGTCATCGAAGGGCAGGACCGCGACCGAGCGGTCGACGCTCTGGGTCGCCGACGGCCCCTGATCGGTGGGCGTGCGCAGGAAGAACTTGTCAGCCAGCAGGACCACGACCGCGATCGACAGCACGGCAATCGTCATGCGGGTGAGCCGCTGCCCCGTATGCGCGGTGACCGATTCCTCGGGCTTGATGTCCTTTTCGCGCCGGATGCCCTGGGGCGTGAGCTCGTAGACCCAGGCGAGGAAGAGGGCGAGGGGGAGACCCAACGCGAGGACCACGATGAGCATCCGCATGAACCAGTCGGGCGCGGCGAAGGCATCGGCCGCGAGGTCTGCGACCTGGGCGATCAGCCACGCCGTGACGGCGTAGGCGAAACCCACGCGGAACACGTTGCGCCGCTGGAGCTCGGCGAACAGGCTCAAGCTCGCGGGCCCCTTGTGCCTGGTGAATTCATTCGAGGTCGACTCGCGATCCGGCAAAAGGGTGCCGGTAGCCGTCGGCGACTGCCGTAGCTGGCAATGATCACTTCCCCTGTTTCGGTGCACGCCTGAAGCGAGGAGTATAGCGTTCCGGCGGAGCGCGGTGCGAATGTGAAATCAACGGCTTAGCCGGACTTTTCCGGTGACTTGAGTCCTGTTTTCAGGCAACGTGTCCCGTGCGCGAACGACAGGAGCAGTACGGGTGTACCGCGGCGAGCGACTCAACAGCATTTCTCACCTCGTGGGCACCGCGCTGGCGCTCATGGGCTTGGGTGCGCTGCTGACCGTCGCCATCGACAATCGCGACCCCTGGATGATCACGAGCTTCGCCGTCTTCGGCCTGAGCATGGTGCTGCTATACACCATGTCGACGCTCTACCACAGCTTCCAGCCGCCGGATCTCAAGGCGCTGTTCCAGGTGCTGGACCACATCTCCATCTACGTGCTGATCGCCGGGACCTATACGCCCTACATGCTCGTGACGCTGCGAGATGGTAGCGGCTGGGCGATCATGGGGATCATCTGGACGCTTGCTTTCATCGGAATCCTGCTCGAAGCGCTGCCGATCCGGCAACCCAAGATCGTTCAGCTCGGTATCTATCTTGGGATGGGCTGGGCCTGCGCCTTCGACTTCGCGAGCCTTGAGGCGGCGCTCGATCCGGCAGGCGTGCGCTGGCTGACGATCGGTGGCTTCGCCTACACAATCGGCGTCGTGTTCTACGTCCTCGACAAGATGAAGCGGATGCCGCATGCGCACGGCATCTGGCATTTCTTCGTCATGGGCGGAACCGTGAGTCACTTCATATCGATCATTGGCTACGTTCGCCCCACGGGCTGACGAGATGCGCCCCGGCTTTGCTCTCGCGACGCAATCGCGCGAGACTCGCCCTGTCCAAACCTGATACGGATCGCACCGCCCATGGCCAGCAGCCTGTTCCTCCTCCTCGACGACATCGCTGTCGTGCTCGATGACGTCGCGGTCATGACCAAGGTCGCGGCGAAGAAAACCGCGGGCGTCCTGGGAGACGACCTCGCCCTCAACGCCGAGCAGGTATCGGGCGTGCGTGCGAACCGTGAGCTACCGGTCGTCTGGCAGGTCGCCAAGGGCTCCGCGGTCAACAAGCTGATCCTCGTACCAGCGGCGCTGCTGATCAGCGCGGTTGCGCCCTGGGCGGTGACGCCGCTGTTGATGCTGGGCGGGTCGTTCCTGTGCTTCGAAGGCGTGGAGAAGGTGCTGCACAAGTTTCTGCACGCCGAGGAGGAGAGCACGCACAAGCAGGAGCTCCACGAGGCGCTGATCGATCCTGACGCCGACTTCATGGAAATCGAACGTCAGAAGGTGAAAGGCGCGATCCGGACCGACTTCATCCTGTCCGCGGAGATCATCGTGATTTCACTCGGCACGGTGGCGGCGGCGACGTTTCCCGTACGTCTCGGCGTCCTCTGTGCCATCGCGGCAATCATGACCGTCGGCGTCTACGGGCTGGTCGCGGGCATCGTGAAACTGGATGACGCGGGTCTTGCGCTGTCGCAGCGCGAAAGCAAAGCCTCGCAGAAGCTCGGCGATGCGATCCTCATCTTCGCCCCCTGGCTGATGAAAGCACTGTCGATCGCCGGTACTGCAGCGATGTTCCTGGTCGGCGGCGGAATCGTCAGCCACGGCATTCCGGCGCTGCATCACATCAACGAGGCGCTGGTCGTGGGCATGTCACCGCCGCTGAAGTTGTTGACTAGCATGGCGTGGACCGCCGTCGTCGGCATCGTTCTCGGAGCGATCATCGTCGGGCTGGTGACGGTGGGGCAGAAGCTGTTTGCCAAGAAGCCGGCTGGGGACGCGGCCGGTTGATCGCTCAGTCGTTGAGGTAGCCGAGGGCGCCGAGCCACTCACGCGCCAGCGACTCGGTGGCGAAGTGTCGGATGTGCTTGGATTCGGGGTCGACGATCCCCTTTTCCACCATCTTCTGGCCGATCTCGAGCGAGCCGAAGCTGTAGGCACTGTGCGTTCGACCGCGCTCGTTGCAGAGCTCGACCACCTTGTGCGTGATCTCCCAGACCTCCGGCGCCACGGCCTCCCAGCCCGTGAAGTCGACCAGCGTCGCCCAGGCCGTACCCGACGGGACCTCGCCCACCTGTCTTTCCAGCGCGTCCAGAAACTCCAGCGCCAGGGGCAGGCCCCACTCGCCGAAACA
Source organism: Pseudomonadota bacterium (assembly GCA_039188505.1). GTDB lineage: Bacteria > Pseudomonadota > Gammaproteobacteria > Xanthomonadales > SZUA-38 > JBCCZC01. Next base: position 3,101 of record JBCCZC010000137.1, read on the forward strand.
GCGGATGACGACTGTCTTCCCTTCGAGCTCGAGCTCGTATCTGTTCAGTACGTTCATTGCGCCTGATGCCTTGTTCGACGCGGGCGAGTAACAGCAAGAGCCGCCAGGAATCCTTCCCGTGACGCCGCTTACCTTCGAGAGCCAACCACCCAGATCTGATCGTACGCGGACCAGGGGCCGCGCGAAAGTCGGCGTCGCCGTCGAGCTGATTCGCGAAACCTGTCGGGCGGCCTTCCGGTCTCTAGCCGCGAGGAACCCACACATCGCCAGACATCAGGCGCCGGGCGCTGCGGCTCATAGTGACCTTCCTGACCTGCCAGTGACCGTCTTCGCAGGAGGCCTCCGCCCCCACGCGCAGCGTGCCGGAGGGATGGCCGAAACGCACCGACGACCGTTCGCCCCCGCCGGCGGCGATGTTGACCAGCGTGCCCGGGATCACCGCGGCGGTGCCGAGCGCCACCGCGGCCGTACCCATCATGGCGTGGTGTAGCTGGCCCATCGACAGGGCGCGGGCCAGCAGATCGATCTCCCCGGCCGTCACCGTTCGGCCGCTGGAGACCGCGTGATCGACGGGGCGTGCAACGAAGGCGATCTTCGGCGTGTGCTGCCGCGACCGGATTTCCTCGAGGTCGTCGATCAGGCCCATGCGGAGGGCGCCATGCGCCCGTATGGTCTCGAAGCGCGCCAGCGCATCCGCATCGCCGTTGATATCGGGGCGCAGCTCCGTGCCCGTGTAGCCGATGTCGTGGGCGTTGAGGAAGATCGTCGGGATGCCGGCGTTGATCATCGTAGCCGGGAAGATTCCGACCCCTGGCACCTCGAGGTCGTCAACGATGTTGCCGGTCGGGAACAGGGCGCTGTCCGCATCGGCGGGATCCACGAAGTCGAGCTGGATCTCTGCCGCCGGGAAGGTCACGCCGTCCAGCTCGAAGTCACCGGTCTCAGCGGGCTCACCATCGACTATCGGCACGTGGGCGACGATGGTCTTGCCAATATTGACCTGGCGGATCCGGATGACGGCGGTCCCGTTCGCGGGCAGGCGATCGCTGTCCACGAGGCCGAAGCGGATGCCCTGGGGGCCGACCGCGGCGGACAGGTTGCCGCAGTTGCCGCTCCAGTCCACGAAGGCCTGGTCGATCGAGACCTGGCCGAACAGGTAGTCGACGTCGTGGTCCGGCGAGTCGCTGCGCGAGAGGATCACCGTCTTGCTCGTGCTTGACGTGGCCCCGCCCATGCCGTCGATGTGATTGCGGTAGGGATCCGGGCTGCCGACCACGCGAAGCAGCAGTGCGTCACGCTCGGGACCCGGCACGCGGGCCGGCTCAGGCAGGTCGTCGAGGCGGAAGAACGTGCCCTTGCTCGTGCCCCCGCGAAGGTAGGTGGCCGGAACGCCGATCTGGGGTGCGTGTGCCATGGTGATCCTCAGGCCGCGTTGGCTTCGAGAAAGTCCTGGGCGAAGCGCTGGAGCACGCCGCCGGCCGCGTAGATCGACACCTCTTCCTCGGTGTCGAGGCGGCAGGTCACGGGCAGGTCCACGGTCTCGCCGTCGCGACGCCGGATCACCAGGGTCAGCTCGGCGCCGGGCGTCGGGGTACCGAGAACGTCGAAGGTTTCAGTCCCGTCGATGCTGTAGCTGTGGCGCGTCTTGCCCGCCTTGAACTCCAGGGGCAGCACGCCCATGCCGATCAGGTTGGTCCGGTGGATGCGCTCGAAGCCCTCGGCCACGATGGCCTCGACGCCCGCAAGGCGAACGCCCTTGGCGGCCCAGTCGCGCGAGGAGCCCTGGCCGTAGTCCGCGCCGGCGATGATGATCAACGGCTGGGCGCGATCCATGTAGGCCTCGATCACCTCCCACATTCGCATGACCTCGCCTTCGGGCTCCAGGCGGGCGAGGGAGCCCTCGCGGACGCTGCCTTCATCGTCCCGGACCATCTCGTTCTGGAGCCGCGGGTTGGCGAAGGTCGCCCGCTGCGCGGTCAGGTGGTCGCCGCGGTGGGTGGCGTAGGAGTTGTAGTCCTCCTCGGGTACGCCCATCGAGGTCAGGTACTCGCCGGCCGCGCTGGTCGCGAGGATCGCGTTCGAGGGCGACAGGTGGTCGGTCGTGATGTTGTCGCCGAGCACGGCCAGCGGTCGCATGCCGCTCAGGGTCCGCTGTGCGGCCAGCGCGCCCTCCCAGTAGGGCGGGCGACGGATGTAGGTGCTCTGCGGGCGCCACTCGTACAGCGGGTCCGACTTCCGCAGGATGCCAGCGCCCTTCGCGAACATCGGCTCGTAGACCTGCCGATACTGCTCGGGCTTTACGAACTTCGAGACGTACTCATCGATCTCCTCGTCTCTCGGCCAGATGTCGCGCAGGCGTACCTCGTTGCCGTCCGCGTCGACGCCGAGGACGCCTTCCTCGATGTCGAAGCGGATCGTGCCCGCGATCGCATAGGCGACAACGAGGGGCGGCGAGGCGAGAAACGCCTGCTTGGCGTAGGGGTGAATCCGACCGTCGAAGTTGCGGTTCCCGGACAGCACCGCCGTAGAGTAGAGATCACGATCGATGATTTCCTCCTGGATCTCTGGATCGAGCGCGCCGCTCATGCCGTTGCAGGTGGTGCAGGCGAACGCGACGATGCCGAAGCCGAGGTCCTCGAGCTCACCGAGGAGGCCGGCCTCCTGCAGGTACAGGCGCACTGCCTTCGAGCCCGGGGCCAGCGAGGACTTCACCCAGGGCTTTCGGGTCAGGCCCCGCGCATTGGCATTGCGGGCAATAAGGCCCGCCGCGACCACGTTGCGCGGATTCGACGTGTTCGTGCAGCTCGTGATCGCCGCGATGATCACGGCGCCGTCCGGCATCAGGCCCGTCTCGTGGGAGGTGTCACCCAGGAAACCTCGCTCGGCGAGATCGGTGGTCCGGAGGCGGTTGTGCGGGCTCGACGGGCCCGAGAGGTTCCGGGTCACCTTCGAGAGATCGAAGCTCAGCACGCGCTCGTACTCGGCGCCCGCGAGGTCGTCCGCCCAGAGACCGGAAGCCTTCGCGTAGGTCTCGACCAGCGCCACCTGCTGGTCCTCGCGGCCGGTCAGGCGCAGGTATTCGATAGTCTGCTCGTCGATCGAGAACATCGCCGCCGTGGCGCCGAACTCCGGCGTCATGTTCGAGATCGTCGCGCGGTCGCCCAGCGTGAGGGAGCGTGCGCCCTCGCCGTAGAATTCGAGCCACGCGCCGACGACCCGTTCTTGTCGCAGGAATTCGGTGATCTCCAGCACGATGTCGGTTGCGGTGATGCCCGGTTGGCGCTTGCCAGTGAGATCGACGCCAACGATGTCCGGGAGGCGCATGTAGGAAGCGCGGCCGAGCATGACGCTCTCCGCCTCCAGGCCACCAACGCCGATGGCGATCACGCCCAGCGCATCGACGTGCGGCGTGTGGCTGTCGGTCCCGACCAGCGTGTCCGGGAACGCAACGCCGTCCTTCACGTAGACGACCGGCGACATCTTCTCGAGGTTGATCTGGTGCATGATCCCGTTGCCTGGCGGGATCACGTCGACGTTCTCGAAGGCTGTCTTCGTCCAGTTGATGAAGTGGAAGCGGTCGTCGTTGCGGCGGTCCTCGATGGCGCGGTTCTTCTCGAAGGCGTCCTTCTCGAAGCCGGCGTGTTCGACCGCCAGGGAGTGGTCGACGATCAGCTGCGTCGGCACCACCGGATTCACCTTGGCCGGGTCACCACCCTTGGCCGCGATCGCATCGCGCAGCCCGGCGAGGTCGACCAGCGCCGTCTGGCCCAGGATGTCGTGGCAGACGACGCGCGCGGGGAACCACGGAAAGTCGAGGTCTCGCTTGCGCTCGATGATCTGCGTGAGGGCGGCGGTGAGCTTTTCGGGCTCGCAGCGACGGACCAGGTTCTCGGCGAGCACCCGCGAGCAGTACGGCAGGCCGCCGTAGGCGCCGGGCTTGATGTCTTCGACGGCCTCGCGGACGTCGAACCAGTCGAGGTCGGTGCCGGGCAGGGGCTTGCGATAGTTCTGGTTCATGGACGGGTCGAATCTTGTGGCAGTCAGCCTCCCATTATCGCGCGGCGAGGGGGGCGAATGCACGAGACGAACGTCTGAGCGACCAGTGGGGTAGACTTCGGCGGCCTCGGCGCCATCGCCGGCGTCTCCCCTGAAGCGGACTCCCAGCAGCCATGGCCCTCAAGCCCACCATCTTCAAGCTCCGGATCGACCTCGCGGACATGGATCGGAACCGTTTCGAGGCGGTGCCCCTGACCGTAGCGCTGCATCCTTCGGAGACCATCGAACGCATGCTCGTGCGGATCCTCGCCTTCTGCATCCATGTCGAGGACGGGCTCGAGTTCACCAAGGGCCTCAGCGAGGCGAACGAGCCGGATCTCTGGTTGCGCACGCCGGACGATCGGATTGCGCTCTGGATCGATGTCGGCGAGCCGTCCGAGGACCGGATCCGCAAGGCGAGCCGGCAGGCCGATCGCACCATCATCTACAGCTTCAACAGCAAGTCCGAGGTCTGGTGGCGCAACGAGGGCGCAGCCCTCAGCCGACATCCCGCCGAGTTCTTCCGGGTGCTGTGGGAGGACGTGCAGGCGCTCGCGCCGCTGGTTCAGCGAACGATGGATATCGCCGTGACGTTGAGCGGCGGTTCCGCCTACTTCGCGACGGCCGATGGCGATCGCGAGGTGCGCTGGGAGGCCATCGAGGCCCCGTAGCCCCGCCTCAGGGCTCGCAGGTAGCGACGGTTGCGTCTTCCGCCGTCAGCGTCTCGCTGATCCAGCCGGCGATCGACGCGGTCCGAACGTAGAACTCTCGCACGCCGTAGACGCCCTCCTGGCCGTCGTTATCCTGCCACGAGCTGATGCCCGCGACGCAGTAGCCGGACACGTCACGCAGGAACGCCGGCCCGCCGCTGTCGCCGGGACCGCTGATGCCTTCGTCGGCCAGAGTGGACTCGGAATCCGGCGCATCGAAGGTGAAGACGAGCCAGTGGTCGCGGGTCTCCTCGATGCGATTGCCGGCCCGGCGGACGACCCCGTCGAAGCGCCCAAGTCCCTGCCTGCCGTCACCCGGTGCGCCGGCCCCGATGAACGCCACCGCCTTTCCCGCTTCCTCGGAAGACCCGTTGATCGCTGCCGGGATCACCTCGGACGGCGCCGAAAGCTGCACGAGCGCCGCGTCGACGAACCCGTCCCGCTGCGCGGCCTGCGGATGCAGCGCGATCTGCGCGACCTCGAATTCGTCATCGCCGATCGAGACCGTGTCACCCACCTCGACATGCTCCGCCACGTGCGCGGCCGTCAGGACCCACCGCGGGGCGATGAGCGTGCCCGCCCCGCCGCCCCGGCGGTTGCCCAGGTGGAAGAGGGCGGTCGGACCCGCGCAGGCTTCGTCGCAGCGGTAGTCTTCACGAGGCACGTCGTCCCGCATGACGATGGCCTGCACGGGCAGGGTTGCCAGCAGGAGGGCGGTGGCTGCGAGCTGGCGAAGCATGCCTGGCGAGCTAGTGGTGCGTTCGATCGATCGTGGCTCAAACATGAGGTAGACGCGTCATCGGCTGCGGGGAACACCGAAGCCTAGCAGCAGTGGGCCGGCCGGGTGTCTCACTGCCCGCTGTTGCCCCCCTGATCGCCCGTCGCGGCGCCTTCAGAGTCGAGGGAGTAAGCTTGGCGCATCGAATCGACGGAAGACCCGGCATGGCAGACGAAACCCAGTTCAATCCGCTCACGCCCGAAGAGGAGCGCGTGATCGTCCGGAAGGGTACGGAAATGCCGTTCACGGGCGAATACGACAAGCACTTCGAGGCCGGGACCTACGTCTGCCGTCGCTGCGACGCGCCGCTGTATCGTTCGAAAGACAAGTTCCAGGCCCACTGCGGCTGGCCGGCCTTCGACGACGAGATCGAGGGCGCGGTGCATCGTGAGATCGACGCCGACGGTCGTCGCGTCGAGATCCTCTGCGCCAACTGCGGCGGGCACCTCGGCCATGTCTTCGAGGGCGAACGGCTCACGGAGAAGAACACGCGACACTGCGTGAACTCGATTTCCATGCGATTCGTGCCCGGGGAGTAGACGCTGGGACCGGTCGGTGGGCGTGGGACCCGTTTGCCCAGCACCCGGCCGACGGATCTGGTCAGTCAGGATGAGGTCCGTCGATGCCGCGTCGGCCGCGACGCCGACGATCAGTTCCCCGCCTAGATCGTGATGACGACATACCGAAGCAGGCGGGAGCGACCAGCCTCCGCCGTCAGGGGCGTTCGCTTTCGAGATGGAGCGCCAGCTGCTGGTCCGCGTGGGACCGGTAGGCGCTCAGAAGCTCCTGGTAGCGGCGGTCATCGCTAGCGAATTCGAGGATGGCGTTGTCGTAGTAGAGCCACCAGAAGGAGGATGCGCCGTCGGCCAGATCTTCTTCCATGAGCGCAATCACGCCCTCGATATCCTGCTCGGCATAGTGGATCGCGAGCATGCTTGGTTCGATCCTGGCCCCCCGATCCTGCACAGCTTCACGGCCCGCGGCCAGCACGGCTTCGGCCAGGTCGTTGCGGCCTGATCTGCGGAGTTCAGGGACGCGGGCCAGCTTGAACCAGAACGCTCCGTGGCTGTCCAGGGCGGGCGACTCGAGGTCTGACGCAACGGCCCAGTCGAGGATTTCCTGGGGAATTTCGGCGCCGCTGCCATAGAGGTGCACCAGCAGCAGGGCGGCGGCAAACGAGCTCCAGGCGCGCGGCGCGGCGTTCTCCGCCGCGGGACCGGCGAGAAGCGAAACAGCGGTCTCCAACTCGCCGCGACGCATGTGAATCAGCGCGCGGGTCAACGTTGGAATCAGCAGGCTGCGCTTCCCGTCCGGCAACTCGTCGATCGTCGCCAGCGCAAGCGCTGGGTCGTTCATGGCGAGCAGCACGACGGCGAGATTGGTCGTGCCTTCCGGATCTTCGGGATCACGCGCACGCGATTCTTCATAGGCGTCGAAGCTGACGGCGAACTCGCCCAGCTCCGCCACCGCGTCGCCGACGATCTGAAATCCCGTCGGACGGTCGGGCTCAAGCGCTCGCAGCTTCCGCCCGTAGCGTGCGGCGGCCTCATATTCCGCGTTGATGAAGTGCGCAAAGCCCATGCGCATGGTCAGCGCTTCGGACAGCGGGTCCGATTCCAGTGCGCGCGATGCCACGGCGATCGCTTCCACGGGTCTGTCGCCCCAGTTGAGCATCGTGGCGTAGTGATAGGCGACGAAGGTGTCGTCGGGCGCCATTTCCCAGGCTCGGCGGAACTGGGCGATGGTCTCCGGGACGTAAGGCCCCCCGTTCGGGAAATCCTGGTAGCCCCGAATCACCCACACATAAGGGGAATCCGGCGCGATGCGTTCGAAGTGCTCGAGTACCGGCCCGAGGCGAACTGCGAGCTCGTCGAACTGGAACAGTCCGGCGTTGGCCGACAGGGTGAGGGTCTCGGCAAGGGACACCAGGGCATCGAGGTATTCGGGATCGATCGCCAGGGCCTGCTCGAAGTAGACGGTCGCCTGGCGGAGCGACTCGTACGTCGCCACCGCCATCTGCTGGCGGCCCCGAAGATAGGCCTCGTAGGCATCGAGCGCCGTATCACGGGCCTCGATCGGCTCGTCCGCCTTGCCGAGCAGCGCGACCTGCAGCGCTTCGGAAACGTGTCCTGCGATCTCGTCCTGGATGGCGAACACATCTTCGAGCTCTCGGTCGTAAGTGCCTGACCAGAGTTGAAAACCGTCGTCAGTCTTGACCAGCTGGGCGGTGACGCGGATCGTGCTTCCGGCCCGCCGCACGCTGCCCTCGAGCACGTGTGCGACCTTCAGCTGCTGGCTGATTGCGCCGATATCCGCAGCCTGGCCCTTGAAGCGGAAGGAGGAAGAGCGCGCCGCCACCTGCAGCTCCGGCACCTGCGCGAGCAGGTGGAGCAGGGATTCCGCGAGGCCGTCAGAGAAATACTCCTGCTCCGGGTCCGAACTCAGGTTAACGAATGGCAGGACCGCGAGGGAAGGCTTGCTGTCGGCCGGGTGCCCTTTTCCCATCGAGGGCATGGGTGGCGGCGCCGGCGCGGGCTCCGCCTCGACCGCCGCGACCTCGGGCTGCGGTCCGCCTCCGGGCATCAGCGTCTGGATCGCCAGCAGGCCGACGGCGAGGGCCAGCAAACCCGCGATCACGAGGTTCAGCCGGCGCCCCGTCTGCCCTGTGATTGACGCATCCGGATCGACGTCGCTCGCCTTCCTGACGCCTTCGGGCGTGAGCTCGTAGACCCAGGCGAAGATCACAACGAAGAGGAGGCCGAGTCCGAGGATGAGGGCGATCAGCCGGAGCGTCCAGTCGGGCAGTCCCATGACGCCGCTGAGCACGTCGGCGACCTGCAGCACCAGCCATCCGGCCACCAGATAGAGGGTCACGACCCGAAAGACGTTGCGACGCTTGAGTTCCTGGAAAAAGCTCATTCGGGGGCACGCTCCAGGAGGTCGGCCCAGCGCGGATCGTCGTGAAGGGGCGTGAGAAAGGCATTCAAGCGAACCGAGTTTCTCGATCGCGGATAAACCGAGGCAATGGCGATCTCGAGCCGCTCGAAGGCCGCGTCGTTGAGCCCGGCCTGAGCGAGGCCTTCTGCGGCGAGGGCATTGAGGTTCGCCTCGCTGAAGACATCGGGACGTGTTTCCTCGATGGCGGCGCGACAGTTGCGATCGGCGTCTTCAGCGTTTCCGAGCATGCCGTCGAGCAGACACAAGGACAGGATGGCGCCCTCTCTTTTCACCGGGTCCTCAGGTAGGGGAAGCGCGGCATCGCGAGCCGCCTCGAGGGCCTGGATGGCGTCCGCCTCGCCGGCAAGACGTCGGGTGATTGCGGTCATGGTCGCCGGTTCCAGTTGCAGGAAGTCGGCGCCCTCGATATCCATGGTGGCGATCGCCAGGGCGGCCGACCAATCCTCCGCCGCGAGATAGGCGCGCCATGCGAGGGGTGGTGCGTAGGGAATCTGGCCGATCCCGGCAGCCCAGTGATCGCCGGAGGCGCGAACGTCCCCGTCACGATCCAGTGCCAGCATTGCGCGCAGCTCGTTCAGTCGCGGCGCATTGGCGTCGAGCTCGCCGAGTCGCTCGATCGCGAACTCCGCAGCGTCGTAGTCCAGCAGTGCGCCCATCGTGCGCCCGAGCGACGCCCATTTGTCCGGATCCCGAGGGTCCTGATCGAGCGCGCGTTGAAGCTGGGAGACCGCGAGGTCTGCTCGCCCCTGGCGCCGGTTGACCCAGCTCATGAGCCCCAGGACGTCCGGGTCATTCGGATAGGCCTCACGCAGCGGATCGAGCACCGCCAGCGCCTGGCCGTAGTCGAGGTTCACCCAGTAGTGGTAGTAGCCCTCCGCGACAGCCGCTTCGGGCAGTTCGGGTTCGAGCGCCCGGGCCTTCTCGATGTCGTCGAGCGCCGCTGCGGCAAGCGCCGGATCCTGGTCGATGATCCAGTAGCGGGTCAGCGTCGTGCGCGCTCGAAAGGCATAGGCCGCGGCAAAGTCCGGGTCCAGGGCCAGGGCCTTTTCGAGCGCATCGTCGATCCGTTCGAAGGCGTCGAGGTCGAGCGCGCTCTGCGACCGGTATGCCCGCTGGTAATGGGCCAGGGCTTCGAGGCTGCTGGTGCGGGGACGCCCGAGCCGCGCGATCTCCTCGGGGGTCAGCGTCGTCTCGAGCGCCGCGGCGATGCTCTTCGCGATCTCCGTCTGGATCTCGAACAGGTTCTCCGCCGTGAGCGTGCGATCGTAGGACTCGGCCCAGAGGTGCTCATCCGTGTCGGCGTCGATGAGCTGGGCCGTGATCCGTACCGTGTCCCCTGCGCGCTGCACGGCGCCCTCGACGATATGCGCAGCTCCCAGCTCGTCGCCGATCTCACGC
>JBCCZC010000138.1:0-12928 GCA_039188505.1 Pseudomonadota bacterium
CAGTATGGCCAGAGCGAGCCTGCGCCCCATGGGTTGTGCCTCGAGCCCGGAGAATCGTCAGCTTACGGGGCGTCGGGTTCGTGAACCAGCGCGAGGCATCAGCCGCCGATCAGATCGCTCTTCCGAAGGGGTAGCTTGTTCTCTGCCAGGGCAAGCAGCTCGGCAGGCATGAGTCGTGCGGACACAAGAATGTGGAAGTCTCGACCGTCCCCTGGCCAGAGATGGAAGACGGCTCGCCCGGGGACCTCCATGCTGAAGACACGCTCCGTGGACTGGCCCTTGTACCAGCCGCCTTCATAGAAGAGAACCTGCACGCGATGGCCGTCGCGGCGGACCGGCAGGAAGGGGTCGTCACTCCGATGCTCGATGATCTCGGCGGTCTCCCGGGTGATTGCCGAGACCGGTACGTCGACGAACGTGTTCTGCGATGCCGCGAAGCGGACCGACCCATCCGGTCTGACCCGGACGCCCAGGGCGCGCCAGGTCTCGACGGTCCCCACCGCTGCCAACGCAAGACCGGAGACGACGAACGCGCCCGCGCCGTAGGGCACGAGCAACTCGCCGTCTGCACCCGTCATTTTTCCGTAGATGAGTGCGCCGGCGGTGAGTATGAAGCCACCGAAAAGGACCAGGTTCTGCATCCCGGGTACCTCCCATCGAAACGCCTACTACCCTTGAACGTTGGCATTGCCAACGACCGCACAGGGCAGGCCATGTCTTCGAATCGCCGTGGCGAGAAGCAGTGGCCGCGAGCGAGCTGGTCAGGTCAGACCGCGACGGCTGACAGCTCTCGGGAAACCGGAGAGACCCGGGGGAATTCGAGCTCGAAGCGAACGCCGAAATCGCGCTGACTTTCGCAGGAAATCCTGCCGTCGAGCACCTGGGTGACCAGGTTGTAGACGATGTGCATTCCGAGGCCATGGGATCCCTGTGCGTGGTCCCGGGCGAAGAAGGGTTCGAATACGCGCGCCAGCGTTTCCTCGTCCATCCCGCAGCCCTCGTCTCGATAGACCAGACGAACCGACTCGCCAGCGGACGAGATCGAGATCCAGAGGTTGCCCTCGGCGCCGGCCGGATAGGCGTGCCGAACGGTATTCAGATACAGGTTGCCGATCACCTGGAGGAATACCCGCGGGTACGAATCGATCTCCAGAGGCTCCGTATCGAGGTGAACGGTGAGACCGGATTCCTCGCCGGCAGCCAGAGTCTGAACGACACTTTCCACATAGCTCCCGATATCGAAGCGCTGGCGCTTCTCGAGGGCTCGGTCCGTGGCGACTTCCCTGAAGGCGCTGACCAGGTCCACGATTCGTTGCAGGCTGTCGGTCACGATGCCCTGGGCGCGCGTGTTGGTGCCGTCGCGCTCCAGCAATGACGCGGCGGTGATGGCATTGCCGAGGGGGGTGTTGATCTTGTGCGCGACGCCGGCGACGAGGCTGGCGATGGCCGCCATCTTCTCCGCCTCGATCAGCTGCTCACGTGTCGAGTGCAGATCGCCGATGGTGGCGCGAAGGTCCTGGTTGGATTCCTCAAGCTCGGCCGTCCGGGCAGCCACCACCGACTGGAGCTCTTCCCGGTGCTGATTGGATAGCCGGAGGTGCCGGCGGGTGACGAACAACGTCGCCGCAATGATCGTGAGCGCCAGCACGCCGATCGACGCGACGATGACGGCCCTGGACCGGGCACGCTGGCGTTGGAGTTCGACCTCTGCGATTGCCCGCTGGTGCTCGGCCTCTTCGAGCGCTCGCCGGGCTTCCGTGGCCTGGTACAGCCCGTCCATTTCGGCGAGCCGAGTCCGGGTCCGGTCGTTGAGGACGACCCGCTCGAGTTCGACGCGCCGCCGGAGGGTGTCCAGGGCACGCTGCGGCTCGCCGTTCTCCTCATGGAGGTCGACGTACGCCTCCAGCAGGTCGAGCTCGAGTTCGGCATCGTCGTTCCGCGCGACGACCACCCCGGCCCGGGCCAGGTAGTCGAAGGCAAGCGCCGTGTTGCCGTCCGCCATCTCCGTTCGCGCACGCTTCTCGAGCACGGACGCGAGCGACGGATCGATGCCGGCTTCGGTGAAGATCGCCTCCGCACGAACGAGCGGTTCACGCGACAACGCCAGTCGATCGGTTCGGCGATAGAGTCGCGAGAGGTTGACCAGCACGATTCCCAGGTGGGGCCGATTTCCCAGGGTCTCGAAGGTTGCGGCCGCCTCGACGAGGTACGGCTCCGCGGCGGTCGGATCGCCCGACATCATGAGCGTCTCGCCGATGGCCGCCTTGGCCCGTGCGATCGATCGTTCGAGCTCCTGCGCCTCCGCCGCCGTCATGGCGCGACGGTAGTACTGCAGCGCCGTCTCGTACTGCTCCCAGCGCTGGTAGGTGACGCCGATGTTGTACAGCGGTGCGAACAAGCCAGCTTCGTCATCCATGGCCTCGCTGATCTGTAGCGTCTCGAAGTAAGACTCGATGGCTTTTTCGTAGTCGCCTTGCCGGCGATACATGGCGCCGATGTTGTTGAGCAGCACGCTGATGGCGATGTCGTCCCCGGCCAGGCGCTTGACGGCCAGCGCCTCCAGCGACATCGAGAGCGCGGTCGCCGTCTTGCCTTCGGTGTAGTGAATCAGCGCCAGGTTGATCGTCGCGTCTGTCGCCTTGTCTTCGAGTCCGGCCGAGCGGTAGATCTCCCGCGCCCGTTCGAACTGCGCCCGGGCACCGGTCAGGTCTCCCAGCCGCCAGAGCACGATGCCATCGAGATTGTGCGAGCGGCCCAGCTCGCGCGGCGCGTCCAGCGACTCGACCAGCCGAGCGGCCTCCGCGGCCAGTTCCGAGGCCTTCGGGTAGTCACCCTGCAGCCGATAGGCGCTGCCCATCGACAACAGGATGCTGGCTCGGATCCGGCGCGAGCCCGGCTCGAGTCGGGTCAGGGCATCTTCCGCGATGGCGATCGATTCGTTGGGCGACTTGGTTGCGTAGTCCTCGAGCTCGGCGGCGAAAGCGTCGGGCCCCAGCGCTTCGAAGCTGGGCGCATCGGCCGACACACTGGCCGGCGGGTGGAGACACGCCGTCGCGAACAGGAGGAGGCCGGCAAGCCGGACCGGGAGCATTCGCATGGAGCAGGAGCCCTGTTTCGTCGCCTGAACGAATGAGCGCTGCGAATACAGGCACTCCCTTGCGGGGCAGTGGGGTGTTTCCTTGTCGACGCAGCGCGTTCTGCTGTCCGGTTCCTTCCGGCAGCGCGAAGTTCAGCTTGCCATGCTGCCGCAATGGGCGCCAATCCACTGCGGCAGGGCCATCCCGGCCCTGAAGGCGTCGCCAGTCCGCTTTGCACATGGGTCGAGGTCGCAGACTCCCGCGTCGCTGGACTGGGAGGTATCGTATCGGTACGAACCGCGTCGACGGGTTTCCGGAAGCGGGCATGAGAGGAGAACCGATGGCAAGACCAGTGCTCGAGGCAGTTCATCCCGTGTTGCCTTCCCGGGACGTGCGTCGTTCGATCCGCTATTACGTGGAGCGTCCGGGCTTCAGATTGGCCTTCGCGGATTGCGACGCGTCGCCGAGCTATGCGGGCGTCGTACGTGACGGCCTGGAGTTGCACCTGCAGTGGCACGATCCGAAGGAATGGCGTGCCGTCGAGCGACCGTCGCTCAGGATCAGGGTCGCGAACATCGATTCACTTTTCGGCGAGTACAAGGGCCAGGCGGTCTTCGACTCGGCAACGGCCCTTCGCGATACGCCCTGGGGAACGCGAGAGTTCGCTTTCTTTGATCCGGATCAGAACGGGCTCACGTTCTATCGCGACCTCGCTTGAGCCCTACGGCCGCGAAGGGGGCAGCAGCGGCGTCGCCGTCAGAGCAGATATCGCGCGGCCAGGATTGCGTTCAGCGTCATCAACGTGAAGTCCGTGATGAAGATGAACAGCATCAACCCCCTGACCTGCCAGATTCCCTCACCACGGCGGTTCTGCAGCGCCACCGGGACGTTGTACGCGAACTGGGTGCCATGGGCGAGGGCAACGGCGAACAGGATGACGGCCCACTGCAGGTCCTTGTCGAAGAGACGGGTGTTGGTCAGCAGCAGAGTGTTCAGTACGCAGAAGGCGAGATTGAAGCCGCCCAGGAATTTGCCCGACATGACCAGCGTTTCCAGGACAGGCGTGTCGCGCTGTTCGCGTGGGACCACCACTTTCGCGAACACGCGGCCGCGCAGGGAGAACAGGTGAAAACCTCCGGCAAACCAGAGGGCGTTCAGCAGCAAGATGAATTCGAGCATCGTGTCTCCACGGGGTCAGTCGTCGAAAACGCAGAGTTCGTCGCCCGAGGATAGCGCGAGCCGTGCGGCATCGGCAGCGCCGACGACCTCTGACCGCCACATACGGTTGCCGGCGGAATCGAGGAAACCCAGGGAGCGGCTCCGGCCCGTCTCCAGCTCGTGGAGATCGAGTCTTCGCGGCGCGAACTGGTTCGCTGTCAGTGCCAACGGCTCGTCCCGGCGTAGCGCGACCACCTCCATGTGGTCATCGAAGTTGCTGAGACCGGCCCCGAGGGTGACCGAGCGAAGGCTGTCGTCGGTGCGCCGAACGACGAGCAGCTGACGGGATCGCGCGCGGCCGAGCTCGCGAACCGTCGAAATCGCGACCCGGTCCGCGTTCGCGAGGAGGTTGGCAATCTCCCCCAGCTCAGCCGATTCCGAGCGAACGGCGATCTCGCCAGACGCACCGGTCGACAGGTTCAGCTCGACGAGAACGTCGTCCCGGGGAAGGAATGCGGTTCGGCCTTTCCGATCCAGCGTCGGGAATCGGTTGGTGTCGGGGAGGGCGATGAGCGTGTGCGAAGCGAAATCGACGACGACCTGGCGTGAGCCGCCTCCGAAGATCTCATCGAGGAAGGCGACGATCTGGCGTCCGTCGTCCGAGGGGCTCTACACGGCTCCGACGGATTCATCGGCAAGAGCGATCCTGATCTCCATCTCGCCGGCGATGTCCCGCCAGACAAGGTTGCCGGTCTCGGCGTCGATCACGGCTTGCCCGTCGAGGCTCAATTCGCCTCCCGGGAAGATCCCGGCCTGGAACCGTTCCACAGCACCGCCGATGTCAATGGAGCGGACGCCGTCGGCTTCGAGCAGGACCCGTTCGGCACCGTCGGTCGTCAGGGCGAATCCGGTCTCGAAGGCATGCGCTCGGCAGAGCAGCGGATCGCGCACATCAGCCAGCCGACGGTCTGACCGGAGAGTCAGATCTGCCTTACGTCCCGTTCGCTTCCAGGGCAATCGGCATTGAACGGAACAGGAACCAACGGATGGGCAGATCATGGCCGCAACGACTCGAACCCTTCGCAATATCGCACTCGTGCTGGTGGCGGGCGTCGTCGCGAAAGCAGCGACCGCCGACGATTTTGAGCCGGCCCCGAAGGCAGGCGGGGCGCTGTTCCCGATCGCCTTTCTCAAGGCCGAAAACGCCGGACCGGGCGATCAGTTCGGCCTCGAACTGGCCATGGACGGCGACTTCGCCGTTGTCGGCGCGCCCGCCGAGGACGGCAACGGGTCGAGCCCGGCAGACGACTCTGCGAATCGCGCGGGTGCTGCGTACGTGTTGCGACGTGGGGCAGACGGTCAGTGGCAGCAGGAGGCGTACCTGAAGGCGACCGTTGCCGACGCGAACGACGCCTTCGGTTCAGCGGTTGCGATCTCCGGGACCCGCGTCGTGATCGGTGTGCCCGGCGATGATTCGAGCGTGTCGCCCGCGGACAATCGCGTTCCGGCATCCGGCGCGGCCTACGTGTTCGAGCGGGCCGGCGACGGTACCTGGGCGATGACCGCGTTCCTGAAGGCGTCGAACCGCGACGCCGATGATCGCTTCGGTGCCGCAGTGGCCATCTCCGGCAACACGATCCTCGTCGGTGCGCCGGGGGAGGACGGCGACGGTCTCAGCCAGGACGACGACAGTAGGGGTGATTCCGGCGCGGCGTACACCTTCGAACGCAAGGGCGATGGTCAATGGAATCAGACGGACTACCTGAAGGCCGATACCGTGGGGATCGGCGACCGCTTCGGATCCAGCGCGGCGCTCGAGGGCGACCAGGCGCTCCTGGGGGCGCCGGACGAGGATTCGCGTGACGTTCCGATCGACAACCGCGACTTCCAGTCCGGTGCGGCCTACGTGTTCGTTCGCGGCCGGAGCGATTCCTGGTCGCAGACCGCGATACTGAAGGCCGAAAACAGCGACCCCGAAGACAATTTCGGCGCATCGGTCGCCCTGTCCGGAACAACGGCCGCGATCGGCGCACCGGGGGAAGACGGTGACGGAACCGGCCCGAATGACGACTCGGAGACCGCGGCGGGCGCGGTCTACGTCTTCTCGACGACACGGGATACCTGGGTCCAGAGCGCCTACCTCAAGGCTTCGAATGCCGGTGCCGGCGATCAGTTCGGCCAGACCGTCGACGTCGAGGGGGACCGACTCATCGCGGGGGCGGCGGCCGAGGACAGCCTGGTCACCAGCTCCGGCGCGGCCTACGCGTTCGCGCGCTCCGGCAGCAGCTGGAGCGAAACGGACCTGCTCAAGCACGTCGACCCTGGGGATCGCGATGAATTCGGCATCGCCGTCGCGGTATCGGCTGGCCGCCTTGGCGTCGGCGTGTTCTCCGACGACGCCAGCGCGACCGGCGGGCCCTTCGACAATACGGTCTCAACGTCCGGCGCGGCGTTCGTCTTCGAGCCGGGCTATTCGATCGGCGGCACCATCGTGGGGCTCGAGGGTATCCGGCTGCAGATCTCCATCAACGGCGAAATCGAGATCATTGCCGCCGCGCCAGCCGGACCGTTCGCGTTCGACACCGAGCTTCCCGACGGCGCGACCTACGATGTCGAGGTTGCCGGCCAGCCGGTTTCGCCCGCGCAGACCTGCGTGGTGACGAACGGTCAGGGCACCATCAACGGGAGCGACGTGAACGACGTGCTGATCACCTGCACGACGCCGACCTACACGGTGGGCGGGAGCGTCGCCGGTCTCGAAGGCGCCGGCCTCGTGCTGCAGAACAACGGTGGCGACGATCTGGCGATCAACGGAGACGGTAGCTTCACGTTTCCGACCGTCGCGGGGGAGGGAGCGGCCTACGCGGTCACGATCCTGACCCAGCCGCAGGGGCCGCTTCAGGCCTGCACGGTCGGGAACGGCGCCGGCACCATCGCGCAGGCCGACATCACCGATGTGCAGATCACCTGCATCACGCGCTCGTTCCGGATCGGCGGCACCGCCTCGGGGCTCCAGGGCGGTGGCCTCGTGCTCAACAACAATGCGATTGACCCGCTTCATGTCAACGAGGACGGGCCGTTCCAGTTCTCGCTGTCGGTGCCCGACGGCGACAGCTACGACGTGATCGTGACCAACCAGCCGGAGGACCCGCCGCAGACCTGCACCGTGACCAACGGTAGCGGCGTCGTTGCCGGCGCTGAGGTCACAGACATCTCGGTGAACTGCGACCCGGGCCAGGTGTCCCTCGGTGGGACGGTCGTCGGCCTGCAGGGCAGCGGGCTGGTGCTACGCAACGGCGGCGGTGATCCTCTGAGCATCGGCTTCAACGGCCCCTTCGTCTTCCCGTCGACCCTCTCGGTCGGCGACTCCTATGCCGTGACCGTCACCGCGCAGCCGCAGCTGCCGACTCAGACCTGTACGGTCGAGAACGGCGTCGGGACGACCGGCAGCGTCAACGTCGCAGATATCCTCGTCACCTGCGTCACCCAGGCCGCCGATCTCGTGATCACCAAGACCGATGGCGTCAATCAGGCCCCGACGGGTAGCCTGCTCACCTACACCATCACGGCCACCAATCTTGGTCCTTCCGACGTTGCCGGTGCTCGCGTCACGGACGTGCTGCCCCCAGGCCTCATGGACGCGACCTGGACCTGCGTTCCCGATCCAGGCGCCGCCTGCGAGCCCGCCGGCGTGGGCGACATCGACCTTCTCGTCGACCTGCCCGCGGGCACGTCGATCGTTATCAGCCTGCAGGCCGTCATCGGTACCGGCGTGAGCCTCCTGCGCAATGAGGCGAACGTGCGTGTTCCGACGGGATTCCAGGAGGTGAACCTGGCCGACAACCGGGACAGCGACATCACCTACAGCGGCTATGTCTTCGGGGGCGGAGCCGGCAGTTTCGAGCCCGATTCGGTCGGGCCGCTGCGCGATGCGGCCCTGAACCGGATCAACTCAGCTCGGCTGGCCGCGACGCCGGCTCCCGTGCCGTCGCTGCCGCCGCTGGTCTGGAATGCGGATCTTGCCGCCGTTGCCAACGCCTGGGCGGATGGCTGCCAGTTCGGCTTCAACGGCAACCGGAGCCTTGACTACGCAGCCCGCAATGGCGGCGCCGTCGCCGTCGGCGAGACGATCTTCGCAAGCTCAGCGGCGCTCGCCGATGTGGACGCCGTCAGTCAGGCCATCCTGGCCTGGCGCGGCGAGGCCTCTGACTACGACTACAACAGCGATTCGTGCACCGCCGGTGCGACGTGCGGCGCCTACACGCAGCTCGTGTGGCGAGACACGACGGCGGTGGGCTGCGCCGTGGCGTCGTGTCCGGGCATCATCTCCGGCGGAATCACCGGCACCTTCGTGGTCTGCAATTTCGCACCGGGAGGCAACGTCGCCGGCCAGCAGCCCTACTAGTTCTTCGTCCGAGAACGGCCAAGCACGGCCGTTCCGGACCCGGGAATCCGAGGGCCATGGTCCTCGGATTCCGGGCGCGGTCAGCTGCTTGCGGCCGGGGGTCCGCCCTGCGCCGCGCCGGCCCGTCGGGGGCCAGGGCCGGAGCCGTCGGCAGCGTCGCGGATGGCGCCGATCAGCAAGCTGACAGCGCTCCCAAGCCACCGGGGCACCGGCTGCAATCCCAGCATTCGCGTGGCAGAATCGCGCGTCCTCAGGTGCAAAGGAGTTGCCCGTGAAGATCGCTCAATTTCCAAGATCCATGCTCGTCTTTCTCTGCCTGTCGATTGCTTCGCAGGCCTCGGCTTTCCCGGACGGCGTCACCCAGGGCGCGAGCGTCGAGGGCATCACCGAATATCAGCTCGACAACGGGCTGCGGGTCGTCCTGTTTCCCGAGCCCGGCGCCGAGCAGATCACGGTAAACATCACCTATTTCGTTGGCTCGCGGCATGAGGGTTATGGCGAAACCGGTATGGCGCACCTGCTGGAGCACCTGGTCTTCAAGGGTTCCACCAATCACCCGGATATCTCGAAGGAGCTGACCGATCGCGGGGCGCGCCCCAACGGCACGACCTGGACCGACCGCACCAACTACTTCGAGACGCTCAAGGCGACGGACGATAACCTGGCCTGGGCCATCGGCCTTGAGGCCGATCGCATGGTGAACAGCTTCATTTCCGCGGACGACCTGGAATCGGAGATGACGGTGGTTCGCAACGAGTGGGAAAGCGGTGAGAACCAGCCGTTCTCGGTGCTCCTGAAGCGCGTTACGGGCACCGCCTTCCATTGGCACAACTACGGCAAGTCCACGATCGGCGCCCGCGCGGACGTCGAGAACGTGCCGATCGAGCGGCTGCAGGCCTTCTATCGGAAGTACTACCAGCCGGACAACGCGATGCTGGTGGTCGCTGGCCGATTCGAGGAAGAGCGCGCTCTCGAACTCATCGCCCAGAAGTTCGGCGCCATTCCTCGGCCGGACCGGACCGGGGCCAACCAGATCTTCCCGACCTACACCCGTGAACCGACCCAGGACGGGCTGCGGGAGGTGACGCTGAGACGGACCGGCGACACCCAGATCCTGATGGGGCTCTGGCATGTACCACCCGGACCCCACGAGGATTTTCCGGCCATCGAGGTTCTGACTCGGGTGCTCACGCGGGAACCCGCCGGGCGCCTCTACAAGGCCCTTGTCGAGACCGGCAAGGCCGCTTCGGTCAGCGCGTTCTCATTCCGCTTCCGCGAACCGGGCATGCTCCTCATCAATGCGATGGCGCGGCAGGACGTGGACCTGGCGGAGACGCGGGCCGCGATGCTGGCGAGCCTCGAAGATCTGCGCAGCAACCCGGTGACTGACGAAGAGGTGGAGCGGGCCAAGCGGGAGATCTCCAAGTTCCTCGAACAGCAGTTCCTCGACACCGAGTCCTTCGCGCGCGGCTTGAGCGAGTGGGCGGCCAACGGTGACTGGCGCCTCTATTTCGTGCATCGGGACCGCATCGGCGAAGTGACGGCAGCCGACGTGGCGCGCGCCGTTGACCGCTATCTGATGGAATCGAACCTGACGATCGGGCAGTTCATACCGACCGAGGAGACGCCCCGTCGCGCGGAGATTCCGGACGTGCCCGACGTGGCCGCGCTGGTCGCCGACTACAAGGGTCGTGAAGCCGTGCAGCAGGCCGAGGTCTTCGATCCCGATCCGGCCAACGTTGATGCGCGAACGGAGCGGACCGACCTGAACACCGGTTTCCGTGTCGCCCTGCTGCCCAAGCAGACCCGCGGCGGCTCGGTCCACGTGGACTTCTCCATGCGCTTCGGCAGCGAGGAGGCGCTGACCGGTCGGGCGGCGGACGGGGCGCTGGTTGCTGACATGCTGCTGCGCGGGACGACGGAGCGGGACCGTCAGGCCATCCAGGATGAACTGGATCGGCTGGGGGCGACCATGAGTCTCAGCGGCGAAGCGGCCCTGCTTGCGGGGTCCATCGAAACGAAGAAGGAGCACCTCGCCGACACGCTCCGGCTGCTCGGCGAGATCCTGAAGAAGCCCGCTTTCGACGATAAGGAATGGAACCTGCTGAAGGAAGAGCGCTTGATGCGCTGGGAAAGCGTCCAGAAGGAGCCGATCTTCCGCGCAGGCATGGCCATGAGCCGCCACCTCAACCCCTGGCCCGAGAACCATCCAGATTATGTGCCGACCATCGCCGAGAGCATTGCGCGGCTCGATTCTGCGGAGCTTGAACGGGCCCAGGCGTTCTATCGCGAATTCGTGGGCGCATCGTCCGGTGGGCACATGGTTATCGTCGGGGACTTCGACTCCGACGAGATCCTGCCGCTCGTGGCGGACATCTTCGACGACTGGCAGCCCTCGGAGCCCTACGTCCGCTTCGCGCGTCCCTTCCGGGATGTCGGCGCCCTGAACCAGGTCATCGAGACGCCGGACAAGGCCAACGCTTTCCTGACCGCCGGCATGAATCTGAAGATCCGGGACGACGATCCGGATTATCCCGCCATGGTGCTGGCGAACTTCATGCTCGGTGGCGGCTTCATCTCCTCGCGGCTGGCCAATCGGATTCGTGAGGAGGAAGGCCTTTCGTACGGCGTCGGGTCAAGTTTCTCCGCGCACGGCATCGATGAGCGCGGGTCCTTTGGCGGCTACGCCATCTTCTCCCCGGAGAACGGTGAGAAGGTCCGCATCGCGTTCCTCGAGGAACTGGAGCTGGCGCTCGAGGAAGGCTTCAGCGCAGACGAGGTCGAGGCCGCCAAGCGTGGGTATCTCGATGGCCAGCGCATCAATCGGACGCGGGATGACTGGCTGGCGTCCACGATCGAGAGGAACCTCTTCTACAACCGCACGATGACGCGTGCGACCGAGGTGGAGAACGCGATCGCCAGGCTCACCCCGGAGCAGATCCTCGCCGCCATGCGCCGCCACATCGATATCGAGAAACTCAGCATCGTGATGGCTGGGGACTTCGGCGACGAGGACTGAGTACGCACCGGCGGAGCGTGCGCCGGGGCCCGCATGCTGCAGTTCGGGCGGGGTCCCCTTCACCGGGGGCCCGCCCGACTCAACGCCCGCAGAGATCGTGGCGACCGGCCCTCGCAACTGGCCTTATTCCACCGACGCTGCCAGGAAGGAACGAGGCCGATTCCTCCGGACCGGCCGTCGACGCCATTGCCGCGCTTTGCGCATTTCCAGATCCTTGATCCCGACCAAGGGGGCCGTGTGCTTCCGGATTCGCGTCCGACTGGCGAAGGCGCAGCATTGACCTGGACTTCCTTTAGCCACGTGATCCGCGGGAGGCAGCGGGCGGGGTTGCGGCGAACAGCAACGACGTTGATCGGATTGACCGTGGCAGGTGCCGCACTCTGCGGGTCGAGCTGGGACCTGCAGGAGGCTTCAGGGACCGAGTCCGCACCGTCGGTGTCGTCGGGTCTCCGGATTTTTTCGTCACCGTCGGCAATGCGGGGCAGATCGTCCACCTCGTCGGCGGCGCTCGCGGCGAACGCCAGCTTCATCTGCCGCCCGCGTTTCCGCGTCGCGGACGTCCCCAATCGCGACGACTTCAGCAACCGGGTTCGGGCAGGTGGCATCGCCGATGCGGACTTCTTCGACAACGTCGACGAGGTCAGGCGCGCGATCCCGAGTTGATCTCGAGCCGCGTGTCGCCACTGGGCTCGTCGAGACCGGCGATGTTCCGTGGACGCTTCGTTTGCGACCGTAATCGGTATGTGTATGAGGCAAACACTCGCCGGGCGGATGGCGCCCGTGCTCATCACCTTGATGCTCCTGGCCGGCTGCGCAGAACCCGAGCCGGTCGCGATCGAGCTGGGGACGCTCGTGCTCTTCGAGACCCGGTTCGACGGCCAGGTCATCGAGGCCACAGGCACGCTCCGAACCCACGATGCGCCGCGCCACTACTGGATCGAGGACGCCGAGCTCAACCGGGTTGCCCTCGTGGTCGATGACGATCTGGCTCCTCGCGTCGGCGAGCGCCTGACGGTGGCAGGCACCTTCCGCTTCGACCGGACCGCGGGCCGGCGCATCGAGGTCAGCGGGCTCTCACCCGCCCCGTCTGCCGGGGCGGGCATGGAGTGAAGGCGCGCGCTGGTCGCGCGCTCGAGTCAGCGTCTACTGCGCGTTTCGCAGCGCTTCGCAGAGCCCGGCACCGCCGACCAGGATTCTGTCCTCGAACAGGCTCCCGGAGAACGAGTCGCCGTCGTCGAATTCGTAGCGCATCCGCAGGTCCTGGCAGTC
>JBCCZC010000139.1:0-12853 GCA_039188505.1 Pseudomonadota bacterium
CCATGGCGATGACCACGACCACGGTGCCGATGACCATGGCGATGACCACGATCACGGCGCCGATGACCACGGCGATGAGCACGACCACGGCGCCGATGACCACGGCGATGAGCACGCCCACGGTGCCGATGATCACGGCGACGAGCACGACCACGGTGCCGATGACCATGGCGATGAGCACGACCATGGGGCCGATGACCATGGCGATGAGCACGACCACGGTGCCGATGACCACGGCGATGAGCACGACCACGGTGCGGACGACCACGGCAACGGGCACGATGATGGCGCGGACGACCACGGCCATGGACACACCGGTGAGCCGAGTTCGATCACGGCCTTCCTCGTCGGCCTCGAGGATCGGACCTCGCTGCTCCGGCTCCAGCGCGCGATCAACGACTATCCCCGCGAACCGCTGCTCGCGATCGTCCCAGGCGTCACGCTGCAGGAGCTCTGGGGCCTGATCGGCACCGTGGAAAACGTCCTTCTCGCCGTGAGCGGCTGCGTGATCGTGGCCGGCCTGCTGGGTCTGCTGGCCGCCATACTCACGAGCCTCAACGAACGCCGCCGCGAGATGGCCATCCTCCGCTCGGTCGGCGCCCGACCGGCGCACGTCTTCTTCCTGCTGTTGTCGGAAGCCGCGATCGTCGCCGGGGCCGGCGCGATCGTCGGAGTGGCCGTTCAGTTCGCGCTCGTTGCGGCGGCCCGGGAAGCGATCGAGACACGGCTGGGCATCCTCGTCGAGCTCCGGCCGCCGGGTGGCTTCGAGGGCCTGGTGGTCATCGTGGTGATGGTTGCCGCCGTGCTCCTCGCCCTCTGGCCCGCGTGGCGCGCCTACCGAAACACGTTGGCTGACGGTCTGGCCGTACGCGTCTGATGGCCAGCAGAAGCTGATCTTCGACCGGATCGGCGCTGTTTTTCCGGCGTATGGCCGAACGCTTTCGCTGCTATGCCTTCGATGACCGACGCACCGAACCGCGCGGGGTCCGGCAACATCTGCGTTGCGATGTCGACGAAGGCCGGCTCGCGGCCGTCGATCCCGCGCCGCTCATCGCAACCGGGTCCGCATCGCTGACCGAGCGTCATCGGCGCTTTTTCGAGACCCGCTTCGCCGCCGACCTCGAATCCCCGTACGGCGAGCATGGCCTGACGTGGGATCAACGATGAGCGAGATCGCCGTTGTCCGCATTCTTGGCAATGATCTCCCGCCGCGCCACGCGCCGGGCCAGACATTGGAGAACCTCCGCTTCATGCTGGAACATGAGCCGCCGCTCGCGGGCGCGGTGCGTCTGTGGGTGGTGAACCGCATTGCGGATCGGCAGGCCCGCGATGCCGTCACAGCTTTGCTGACCGCGCATGGCGAGATCATCCATGAGATCCCGTTCGACGCCGCGGCGTATCGGGCGGCTGCGGCCTATCGACCGGGCAGGACGGAGTTGTATCGACCGCCCGATACGCCGGCGCTGCGAGAACACCATGCCCGGGTGCTCTATGCGATCAACTGCAACGGTGCGCGCAATGTTGCGATCGAGCTGGGTCGAGAAACAGCCAGCTGGGTCCTGCCGCTTGACGGCAACTGCATCTTCTCGGGTGAGGGATGGCAGGCGCTACGCGGAGCGCTCGAGGCCGCCTCACCCGACGCCTGCCTCGTGGTCCCGATGTACCGGTTGCTCGCGAACGATGAGTACGCGGCCTTCTCGACGGCCGACTACCCGGAGGCGGAGCCGCAGCTCGCCTTCGGCCCCGAATGCGAGGAGCGCTTCGACGAGGATTGGCGCTACGGCTACAGGTCGAAGATGGAGGTGTTCATGCGGTTGGGAATGACGCTGGAGCGATCGACGTACGGATCTCGGGTCATCGATGCGGACCGTCGCGCAGGTCATGTGCTGCGCCTGTTCTCCGGCGTGGCGGAAGGAGAGGGCGAGCACGGCCGGCGCGCCGAACTTCGCGATCAGGCCATCGATCAGTTGCTGCGGCGCCTCGAAGAGATCGTCTGACCGGCGCGTTCTCAGGTGCGGTGCCCGAGGCCTTTCCCCTTGTTCTCGTGGGGAAACGGGATCTCCGGTACGGGACAATCGAGGAAACCACAGAGATTTTCCCAGCCGTCACCGGCGGGGATGTTCATCACCAGGAGATCATCTTCGCGGCCGGCGAAACGATGCTCGACGCGCGCGTAGACGTCGGCCCGCAGGGCGGTCCAGGCCTCATGGTCGACCACGTTGAAGTCGCGGTCATAGTCCGGATTCTCTTGATTGAGCCTGACCTTTCGCTCGCGACTGGCAAGCCAGTCCGTCAGCCTGCGGTCGGTCAGGATGAACCGACTGCCCGGGTAATGGTCGTCGAGCTCCTCGAACCAGCGATACGGGGCAAAGTTCACGAAAGCGTCGAAGCGCTCGTCCAGCTCCGCGAGCGGAGGCCGTCCGGCCGCGCGGTTGGACTCGGCGATGTCGCTGATCCGCGTCCCGTCCACCTCGTGCCGGCCAACGCGAAAACCGAGGATCCTCAGCGCCGCAGCCAGCGACGTGGAGCCGCTGCGGTTCATGCCGATGTGCAGCACGAGCGGCCGGCCCGTACCCGGCTCCCGACTACCCATACGTCAATCGCAGCCCGAGTCGGCCAGGGCAGCCAGCTGCTCGTACGCCAGGGATCCGGCGCCTTCCGGTTGACCGTCCGGTTCCCACGACAGCGTGAAGCTGCGCTCGCCGGTGAAATCGAAGCGGACGGCGCCCCAGCGGTCGACCTGGGCGGCGTCGGGGTCGAACGCCGGCGGAAATTCGCCGCTCGAACCGATGAAGGCGTCGGCGACAACCGCGTTCCCATCGAAGCGCCCGCTGCCGACAAGCCAGAGCTGACGCCCGTCCCGATAGTGGTACCACGACCAGGCCAGCGCGGGCTCGCCGTCCTGGATCACGGTCTCGACGAGAAGACCCTGGCCATCCTGGGCCGGATTCCAGTACGTGCCGGTGCTGCAGAGACTGACACCCACGTCGCCGGCGGTGACCGCCGTGGGATTGCTGAGCTTCGTCATCGCGAGCGTGCCGGCGCGGCCCGCGCCGAAGCCCGACTGCCAGCGCACGGAGACGTCATCGTCGGCGGCAAACACGAGCTCGAGCTCACCCCACGAATCGCGGACCACGCGATCCGGGTCGAACGCCTCGCCGAAAGCGCCGCCGCGGGTAATCGTCATCGGAATCACCGCGCGATCGCGGGAGACGTCGCCAACGCCGATCAGCCAGAGCGGCTCGCCGTTCTCGTAGACATACCAGGCCACCAGTAGCTTCTGCGCGCCGCCCTGGTCGATGAGCTGCACCTGGAGGCCATGACCAGGGGCGGTGTCGTCGAACCAGAAGCCGTTGACGCGGGGCGTGATCGTGTAGCCGGGCGCACCGTCGACGTCGGCCAGCGGTGCGCGCCAGACGCCGCGACCATAGGTGAACGCGAACAGCCAGGCGGTACCGTCATCGGAGGGCTCGTTGATGACGACCCGCTCGACGATCGCCCCGCCGAAACCGGTTTCCTCGACCTGCCAGTTCGCGCCGCCGTCCTCGGTGAAGAAGACACCGAGATCCGTGCCGATGTAGAGGTGGTCCGGATTGAGCGGATCGACCGCCAGCGAGTGGACGGGAACGTCGGGTAGCCGACCCGCACCCCCGCCATCGATCGGGAAGAAACTCTCGCCGCCGTCGGTCGATTTCCACACGTGGTCGCCACCCAGCGACGAGTAGGTGGCGTAGGCGACATTCTCGTCGTTCGGATCGAAGAGCAGGGAGGAGACCCAGCCAGAGCGCGGCGTGGTCGACGTCATCGCGCGACTGGACGTGCCGAGATTCGCGAGCGTGTGGCGGTAGATTGCCTTGCCCGTGCCGATCAGCGCCCAGGACGGCCGCGTCGGTGAGACCGCGATCGCGTTGGCCTTGTCCTGGAAGGTCGTGCCCGTCTGCTGCGAGGCGACCTGCCAGATCTCCCCGAACCCCGTTCCGCGGTAGAGCCGCTTGCCCGCCAGGTAGATCCGGGTGGTATCGGAGGGATCGAGAATGAAAGGCGTGATGAACATGAACTCGTCGCCGGGAAACGCGACTTCCCGCAGCTTCGCGCCGACGTTGGTGTAGTTGTAGTCCGCATCGAGGCGGTAGATCGCCGCATTCTGCGCGGAGGAGTAGATATTCTGGCGCTCGTGGTCGAAGGCCGAGTACGACCCGTCGCCACCGAGGACGCCCACCCACTGGTTCGCGAAGCCGGGCAGCCCGATGGCGTCGGTGCCGTTGTCCTGCATGCCCCCGATCACGAGGCCGCCGTCCGGCGACACGGTGCCATGGTAGAACTGGGTCGTGGTGAAGTCGGTGACCACCGGCGTGAACGTGACGCCCGCGCCGATGAGATTTCGATAGCCGTCGTTCTCGAAGTCCGTGGGCGCGTCCTGGTTGTCGGCAATCCACACGCCGCCATCGTTGCCGATCCAAAGCCGGTCGCTGGCGTCGAACATGAGGGTGTGAATATCGGGGTGCATGGCGGGTCCGGAGGAACCCGGCTGACGCTCCTCGTTGCCGAAATAGTTCGAGGTCAGGCCGAAGCGCCGGCCGCCGTCGTCGGAACGGTAGAGCTGCATACCGCCCACCCAGACCACGTCAGGATCGTTCGGGTCCACGGCGATCGCCTGGTTGTACCACCCGGCGCCATAGGGGGTGTTGCCGTCGACCCGTGCCTGCCAGGCGAAGGCGAGCATGAAGGTGCCGACGGGATCGTTGTCGCTGTTGCGCAGCGTGGCGGTCCAGCTCCGACCGCCGTCGTCGCTGCGGTGGACGGCGTGCAGGCCGTTGTCGTAGTCGCCAACGCCGTCGCCGGTCTTGTCCGGCCCCGGCACGACGCTGGCAGACAGGGCGTAGACCACGTCCGGGTTCGACGGTGCCACCGCGAGCGATGTGCGCCCCATGCCCGGTTCGCTCAGGGTGATCTGCCAGGTGCCGCTGCCCCCGGCGTCCTCGTTCAGATAGACGCGCGCATCGCAGGGCGTGGTGCCGCAGGTTTCGGGCCCGAGACCCGGGAGGAAGTAGCGATCGTCCCGGGACCGGGACGCGCAGGTCGCCAGCACCTGGTCCGCTTCGCCGACCACGCGTACGGACAGGTCCGTGCAGCCCTCGTAGCGGTTGCCGGAGCCCTCGTCGGTGGAGAGCGAGTGGCCGAAGCTGACGCCGCCGTCATCCGACCGCCAGATGCCGGTGTTGGTCGCCGCGTAGAGCCGCTCGGGATTCTGCGGCGAGATGACGATGTCGCTGACGTACGCGAAGTTCTCGGTACGCGTCGCGGCGAGCTGCAGCCAGTCCGCGCCGCCATTCGTCGACTTGAAGATGCCCGCGCCGGTCATGTTCGAATAGGGGCGATTGGTGCGGCGGTAGAGCTCGCCGGTGCCGGCGTAGAGCACCTTGTCGTTAACGGGCGAGACCACGAGCGCGCCGACGTTCACGTTCACGAGCCGGTCGCCGAGGGGCACCCAGCGGCCGCGCTCGAGGCGCCAGACGCCGCCGGACACGCCGGCGGCCAGCGCCGTGCCGGTCGAGTCGAAGATCAGGCGCCGGGTCCGACCGCCCTTCTGGTTCGGGCCGAGGGCCTCCCACGCCGCGGGCGCCTTCGGGCGACTCGGGTGACGCTTGGCGTAGCGGTCGGTCGCATTCGACCGCGGCAGCTTCGCCCGCGCCTGGCGCGCCGGCTCGAGCGCGTTCATGGGCAGCGTTTCCATGCCCTCCCCAAGCCGCTTCTGCACGTGCCAGCGTGCCCGTTCCCAGGCGGCAGCCTTCGGAATCTGTTCGTAGTCGAGGCTCGGGGCGCTGTCCGTCGCCGGTTTGTCGGCCGCTGCGGCGGACGCGGTGAGGACGGTCAGGATCAGAGTGGAAAGTCGTCTCGCCATGGCGATCCCTCGCTGAATCGGGGCCCCAAAGCTAGTACGGGGAGACGGTGCTGTACAGAGCCGGCGGATTCAGCCGTTCTGGAAAACGCGGCAGAACGGGCTTTCGGCACGATCTGCAAATGGCCGCTAGGGGGTGAAAAAAAGGTGCCCGGCGTCGCGGAACGACGCCGGGCGGAGGCCGGAGGGGACGTTCGGCCTCAGCGACGGGACGGGGTCACCATGCCGAGCTGGGCATCACCGGTGACCGTGAGGTCGGCCAGCAGGCTCAGATTGCGCCGCGGTGCGGTCTCACGCGGGTTCAGCGTTCGCGCGATGCGGAAGGCGGTTTCGGCCAGCGTCGTATCGCCGAGCATCAGGTGCGCGACGCCGAGGTTGTTGTGAAAGCGCCAGCTGGCCACGCCGCCGCGCGTCTCGATGGCTGCCTGGCAGGCGTTGATGGCCGCCAGCGCATCGCCGCGCTCGAGGTGCGCCTCACAACGCAGGCCGTAGACCTCCGCACGATCGCGGGGTTGGCTGGCCGTTGCTTCGGCCTTGTTCAGGATGTCGAGCGCCTGGCTGGTGAGGCCGCGGTCGAGGGCCCGCTCGGCCTTCGTGATCGCGGCGGGTTCGAAGTGGCTCAGCGCGTCGGCGGCGGTCACGGAGGTGGCCGCGGTCAGCATGGCGCCGGCAAACAGGGTGGTGATCAGTTTCGTGGGGATCGAGTTCATCGGGACTGCTCCGGTTCGGGTTCGTGATTCGCAGGTCCAGATTAGTTATGCTATGAATGCATAACAATACCGAGAAAAAGAACATTCCATTCAAAAATGAATGAAGAGAACGAACCTCTCGATTGGGCCGACATGCGGATCTTTCTCGCGGTGGTCGACGGCGGCAACCTCGGCGTCGCCGCGGAACGCCTCGGCCTGTCTCAGCCCACCGTCGGTCGACGGCTCAGCGCCCTCGAGGAGCGCTTCGGCACGTCGCTGTTTGCGCGGGCGGGTCGCAAAATGATTCCAACGGACGCCGGCAACGCGATCCTGGAGAGCGCCCGCGTGATGCAGCGGGAGATGGACAGCATTCAGCGGACCATCGCGGGCGCCTCGCGCGGCCTGGCCGGCGAAGTCACCATCTCGGCCACCGAGGGCACGGGCTCCGAATGGCTGATCCCGGTTCTGGAGCCGCTGCGGTCAAGCTATCCGGATATCACCATCCGCCTGCAGATCGATATCCGGGCCGTGGATCTCGTGGCCCGGGAGGCGGACATCGCGCTGCGCCTGGGCGAACCGACCCAGCTCGAGCTGATCAGCCGCAAGCTCGCGACGATCGGGTTCGGGCTTTACGCCGCTCGAAGCTACTGCGAGCGTGCCGGCCGACCCGAAAAGCTCCCGGACCTTGCCAATCACGACTGGGTGCGCGGGAAGTTCACGGCTCGGGCCGGCAACAACGATCGACTCAGCGTCTTCCTGGCCGACGAAGGGCTGCCGCACCGGATCGCGGTGACGACCAACAGCCCGTCCGCCCAGATCGCCGCGGTCGATCGCGGCCTGGGCATCGGCATCCTGTCCCACCGCTGGGCGGCCAGCTTTCCGAATCTCGTGCCCCTGATTCCGGAGTTCGACGCCATGACGATCGACCTCTGGCTGGTGACGCACGAAGACCTCCGCCACAGCGCCCGCATCCGCGCGGTCGCCGACCACATCGTGGCGGCTGCGGAGGCCGACCGTGAGCTCTTCGCCCTGGGCCGTGCCGCCGGTGTGCGCGACGACGCCGTGGTCCTGCGCCACCCCTTCTGACACCCCACCGCTGCGTTTGCCCGCGGCGGTGTGATCCGTTTTCCGACCTCCCGACGCGTCTCTGACCTGCACGGGCATGCTGCCCGCGCCATCAACCTATCTGACGCAAACGGAGTTGCGCACATGAACAGGAACTGGCTTGCACTTGCACTCTGCACTATCACCGTGGCCGCTCAGGCCGAGCTACTCGACGGCGCGGTCGGCGAACCGAGCGTCCTCGCCCACCGGTCCATGCTGGGTGGCCTCGACGCGGGCGCCTCTCTCGAGCTCCAGCTCACGGACGGTGCGGTCCTCGCCATCGCCCGCGACGGCAGCGGCATCCGGCGCGCAACGCTGGCCCTGACGTCGCATGCGGACGGCGTGGAGCTGCACGGCTGGACCGCCGAGTTCGACCTGACCGCCCACAGCGGAGTGATCCGGGACGTGGCCGACGCCGCCGTGCTCGATACCTACTTCGCGGTCGAGTTGGCCCGCGGGGCGCAGTCCGTCGCCATGGCCCGGAAAAGCGGCCGCATCGAGGGCGGCATCGACGTGTCGAGCCCGCTCGAGCCCGCGCCGGACGGAGCGGCCTGGGAGCGCGCCGCGACGATGCTCGCCGACGCCAGGGCCACTGCGGGCTGGGCCTACCTCGGGGCAGTGATGAACAGCGAGGTGCTCGGCATGCTCGCGCCCAAGCAATTCGACGTCTTCATCGGTGACAGCGGGTACTTCAAGCACGGCGCCGCAGCGGGCAAGAACGGCATGTCCTTCGGGAGCTGCCTCGGTGCTTGCGGCGCAGCCGGCGGCTGCGGCGTTGTCGCGGGCGGCATGGTCGTGACGGGTATCGGCGCCGTCGGCGGCAGCATCGGCATCGCCGCTGGCGCGGGCGCTGCCTGCGGCAGTGCGGCCGCGATCTGCGGCGGCTGCGTGGGCACGGGCCTCTATATCATCTGGAACGATTGGTTCTGATCTGAACGTTGCCGGGGCTGGCCGCGGGGCCAGCTCCGGCCTATCATCGATCCTGCAACAAGGGAGGAGTTGTCGCATGGAAGTTCGCAAGCAAACGCGCCTGCACGCGCTTTTCTATACCTTCATCGGTCTGGCCATGGCCCTGATCATCATCGTGAACAGCCGCGAGACCGGCACGCCGATACTCTCCGTCGAGAATGGCCTCGGCCTGCTGTTTGGCGGTGCGGTCGGCCTGGGGATCTACCTGGTGCTGAAGCGGGCCTATCCCCGCACCGACTGACGCCAACTCGCGGCAACGCCGGAGGCCAATCCAACTTCGAGGCAGCGCGGATCGGCCTTCCCTTGCGTGCGCCCGGGATCAGGTGGTCGAGCTCGCCCAGGTCTACGAAATCCAGAGCTTCTTCCGCGCCCGCCAAGACGAGCTGGTCACGCTGATCTCGGACCTCGAAGGTCAGATCGACAACGATCCCGTTGCTGCCATCAAGGTCTTCCGGGGGCGCTACCGCATCGCCCATACGCTGCGCGAGACCCTGGACACGATCTAACCCTGCACGCTGCGCGATCTCGAACTCGCAACGGCCGAGGAGGCCGCGGACTGCGAGGCGAGCGCGACGGACTGATCCGCAAGATCCATCACCGGCGCGTGACCGATCACCCTGTGGTGGGGCTTTGGCGCAAGCCACGATGCGGCCCAACCCCGAATCGGAGCCGCCCATGGCCGCGCTGTCCCTGATCTGCTTGCTCCTCGCTATCGGCGCCACCGAGGTCGAGCGCCCGGCTGCATCGGAGGTACCCCACGCCCGCATGCAGGCGCTGGCGCCGCTGGCCGGCGACTGGACCATGGCGATGGCCATGACCTCGGATGGTGGCGCGACCTGGCAGGCGTTTCCGACTGCTACGGTTCGCTTCGGCTGGCGCATGAAGGAACTCATGCTCATGGAATCGCCGGTCAACCCGCCGCCGGGCGGATTCCACGTCGAGACGGTGTTTTCCTGGGACCAGTACCGGGACGTCTACCGGGTCGCGGCAATGGACGACACCTGGGGGCTCATGGACATCTACGAGGGGCGGCTGGAGGACGGCAAGCTCACCGTCGACAACGTGCGCTCGGGAACGACGTTTCCGGTCGGCGAGGGCGTCGAGCGGCATTTTCGCCTCGCCATTCCGATTCATGGCGATGAGCGCACGATGGTGATCGATGCGTCCACCGATGGGGGGCAGACCTGGGGGCCCGCCTTCCGGGTCGACTATCGCCGCAAGTGAGCTACTTCAGCTGAAAGGCGTTCAGGCGCCGGTCGAGTTCCTCGGCACGGTAGCCGAGCTTCTCCGTGGCGACCTCCAGGAACAGGCGCTCCTTGGGCCGCAGCCGCTCGTCGGCCGCAGCGAGCTGAACCAGCGCGCTGTAGAGCTGCTCCGACTCCGCCGATCCGGGCGGGTGCACGGCGCTGAAGCGCCCGAACTCGACGGCGATGTCGATCTCACGGGCCCGGCCCTTCTGGGTCGCGGCCATGGCCACCTTGCGCTCGTTCATGGAGAGCTTGAGTTGATCCATGAGCTCGTTGATGAACTCGGCCTCGTGGCTGGTGATGATGCTGTCGAGCTTCGCCACATAGCCCAGCAGACCGAACAGCACCTCGAGGTGCATCTGGCGCTCGGGATCGGGCTTGCCGCCGCCGAACAGTCCCGCCAATGCGTTGCCGATGTCCTTCAGTGTGCTCATGGCGCTGTCCTCCCCTGCAGCGATATCAGTGTGCCGATGGTACCCGAGATCTGCGCACCCGTCGCCCGGAGACCGGGGCCGGCGGCTGCTATGCTCGCCCCGTTGATATCCACAGCGGGAGCGAATGATGGGTGAGCAGGACCTGGCCGGTGGCTGCGCATGCGGGGAGGTCCGCTACGAGCTGGACCGGCGTCCGATGTTCGTGCACTGCTGCCACTGCCGCTGGTGCCAGCGGGAAACCGGGTCCGCGTTCGTGCTCAACGGGCTGATCGAGCGCTCGGCGCTCACGGTGATTGCCGGCGAGCCGCAGCGGATCAACATTCCCTCGGAAAGCGGCTCTGGGCAGGACGTCTTTCGCTGCCCGCGGTGCCAGGTTGCGCTGTGGAGCCACTACGGCGCGGCGGGGGACGCCGTCGCGTTCGTCCGCCTGGGCACCCTCGACCACCCCGACGCCTGCCCGCCCGACATCCACATCTTCACCGATTCGAAGCAGCCCTGGGTCCTCATTCCGGACGGCGCCAACGCATCCGAGGCCTACTATCGGCGCAGCACGACCTGGCCGGAAGAGAGCATCAAGCGCTACAACCGGGCATTGGGGCGAAGCTAGCAAACGGTCGGACCTGACCGTCGGCGCCGCGCAGGGCCCGCGACGATTCCATGGGCCCGAAAGACTGCTCGCTCGTGCTCGTCCAATCCGGAGAGCCGACGCGAGCGCCGCCCGTTTTCGGATACGCCTGACCTAACCCAGCTGCCGATCTGATTCGGGTGTGAGCGCGGCGGCAATCTCATCCAGGATCGCCGGATCGTCGATGGTGGCGGGAACGTCGTAGGGACTGCCGTCGGCAATGCTGACCATCGTCCGCCGCAGGATCTTGCCGGACCGCGTCTTGGGCAGCCGCGGCACGACCACCGCCCGCTTGAAGGCCGCGACGGGCCCGATGTGCTCGCGCACCAGGGCGATGAGTTCGCGCTCGATCTCGCCCGCGGACTGCGCGCACCCCGCCTTCGTCACCACCAGCCCCAGGGGCAGCTGCCCCTTGAGCCGGTCGGCCACGCCGATCACCGCGCACTCGGCGACGGCCGGGTGGGCCGCCAGCACCTCTTCCATGCCGCCCGTCGAGAGCCGGTGGCCCGCCACGTTGATGACGTCATCGATGCGGCTCATGATCCAGAGGTAACCGTCGTCGTCGCGAAAGCCGGCGTCACCGCTGAGGTAATAGCCTGGATAGCGGTCCAGGTAGGCCTCGCGGTAGCGCTCGGGATCGCCCCAGAGCGTCGGCAGGCAGCCAGGGGGCAGCGGCAACCGGACCACGATATTGCCCATGGTGCCGTCCGGAACCTCGGCGCCGTCGTCGTCGAGGACCTGGACGTCGTAGCCCGGGACCGCGCGGCTCGGCGAGCCGGGCTTCACGGGCAGCGGCTCGATGCCCAGGCAGTTGGCTGCAATGGGCCAGCCCGTTTCGGTCTGCCACCAGTGGTCGATCACCGGAATCTCCAGCTGCTCCCGGGCCCAGGTCAGCGTGTCCGGATCGCAGCGCTCGCCGGCGAGGAACAGGGCGCGAAGGCTCGACACGTCGTAGCGCCGCAGGTGCTCACCCTCCGGATCCTCCTTGCGGATCGCGCGGAACGCCGTCGGCGCGGTGAACAGCACGCTCACACCGTGCTCGGCGATGACCCGCCAGAAGGCCCCCGGGTCGGGGGTGCCGACCGGCTTGCCCTCGTAGAGCACGGTCGTGCAACCCTTCAGCAGCGGCCCGTAGGTGATGTACGAGTGCCCCACGACCCAGCCGACGTCCGAGGCCGCCCAGAAGACCTCGCCTTCCCGGACGCCGTAGATCGCCTCCATGGACCAGTGCAGCGCGACGGCGTGACCACCATGGTCGCGCACGATGCCCTTGGGCTGCCCGGTCGTGCCGGACGTATACAAGACATAGAGCGGATCCGTCGCCGCGACCGCCACGCACGCGGCCGGCGTCGCGGCCCCGACGGCTTCAGCCCAGTCCAGATCGCGGTCGGCCACGAGCTCGGCCTTGAGCTGCGATCGCTGCAGGATGACGCACCGCTCGGGCGGATGGTCGGCGAGCGCAATCGCCTCGTCGAGGAGCGGCTTGTAGGCAATGACCCGCTGCACCTCGATGCCGCAGGACGCGCTGACGATGACCCGCGGCCGGGCATCGTCGATGCGCACCGCCAGCTCCTTCGCGGCAAAGCCCCCGAAGACGACCGAATGGACCGCACCGATACGCGCGCAGGCCAGCATCGCAATGACCGCCTCCGGCACCATGGGCATGTAGATGATGACCCGGTCACCACGGCCGACGCCCTGGTCACGCAGCGCGCCCGCGCAGCCCGCCACCGCCTCCAGCAGCTCGGCGTAGCTGTACGTCCGCTGGGATTCGGTGACCGGCGAGTCGTAGATCAGCGCCGCCTGCCCACCCCGCCCGGCAGCGACGTGCCGGTCCAGCGCGTTGTAGCAGGTATTGAGCTCCCCACCGGCAAACCACCGGTACG
>JBCCZC010000140.1:0-12835 GCA_039188505.1 Pseudomonadota bacterium
AGAGCCGTCCGCCGCCACCCTCCCAGCGCCGGAGGGTGAGCGGCGCACGATCGCTGAACACCTAGGCACGATGCCCGTGCACGGGCACGTTGCTTCTCTGACCTATTCCATGGAGGACGCGGAGCGGCGGTTCATATCCGAGAACCCAGGCCTATGGCAGGATTTTCAGCAGGACCTCAGGCAGCAGCTCGCCGCGCAGGAGCTCTCGATCGTGGCCCGCGTGAAAGCTGCGCTGATCAATCTGTTTCCCGCCGGAAGGGCGAACGCCGAGGACGTCTGCTTCGAGCTCGCCGTCAGCCGCAGTACCCTGCAGCGAGCCCTCCGGGCGGAGGGCACCCATTTTCAAGCGATCCTCGACGACACCCGCCAGGAGTTGGCCATGCGTTACCTCCGCAAGAGCGTGCTCACCGTTCGCGAAATCGCGCTCCTGGTGGGCTACCGGGATCCCAATAGCTTCACCCGAAGCTTCAAGCGCTGGACCGGGCGTACGCCAGGGAGTTTCCGCGCTTTGGTGGGGGACGGGTCCGCTTGATCTCGGCCCATGACCGTCATCCGGCCCGGTCCCCGCGCAAGCCGGGTGGCGGCAATTGGCCAGGATTTCCTCGTGGCGGCTATGGACGCGGCGATTGACCGTCTCCGGCACGCCGCTTCTCGAACCGCGCGTGCGAATCTCGCCAGCAGCGGCCGTCCCGTTGCGGTTTGAATTCTGGCCGGCAAACGAGGACCGACGTGAAACGACACGCGCAAGGCGGGACCGGTCCACTATGGGCTATTTCGGCGAGCGCCGCGAAGACGCCTGAGGCGCGCCAAACCCGAGCAAAAGGCTCTAGCCGAGGCTACGGCGGCTTGCTAACGTCGAGACACCGAACCGCTCAGGGAAGACCGATGCTCAGGATTGACCGTATCGCAGCCGTTGCCTTGCTGGCCTGGCTGCCGTTTTCGGTGTTTCCTGCCGAGAAGATCACCGAACTCAAGGTCTACACGGCGAAGAAGATCCTAACCATGGAGCCGACGCAACCGGAGGCCACGGCCGTGGCGATCAGCAACGGCCGGATCGTCTCCGTGGGTTCCCCCGAATCCCTGGAGTCCTGGACCTCGAGGTTTCCAACGACGGTGGACGAGACCTTCAAGGACAAGGTTCTGCTGCCGGGCTTCATCGATCCGCATCTGCATCCGACCCTGCCTGCGATCCTGACGCTATATCCATTCATCGCCCCGGAGGACTGGTCGCTACCAGCGGGCGAGTTCCCGGCCGCTCGAAGCAATGCCGAATACCTCGAAGCGCTCAAGCGCGAGGTCGCGCGCTACCCGGAAAGCCCGTATTACGAGGAAGGCATTCCCTTCATCACCTGGGGCTACCCCCAGCTTTTCCATGGCGATGTTTTCCAAGACGAACTCGATGAGTTGTTTCCAGAGACGCCGGTCATGCTCTGGCACCGGTCATTCCACGAGCTGATCCTCAACACGGCGGCCGTCGAGCTGGTGGGTATCACCGAAGAGGAAACGCGGCCCTACGGTGTGGACATCGAATGGGACAAGGGCCGTTTCACCGAATTCGGTGCCAAGACCTTGCTGGTGCCGCGCCTCGTACCGCTGATCCTGACAGCGGAACGCTATGCGACGGGGATGGAGAACTTCGTCAGGATGATGCACCTCGGCGGCGTGACATCGGGCATGGATATGGGCATCGGGACCTTGGGCAACCCGGAGGACGAGGTCGAGGCGATTCGAGCGGCTGTGAATGCTGCAGAGACGCCGGCTCGGATCGTGCTGACCCCGCAGATCACCGACTTCATGATCCGTGAGAAGTCACCGGAGGAGGCCCTGGCCGAGGTGAAGCGTTGGGAAGAGCGCTGGAGCACCGGCCGCGTCAGGCTCGATGGCCACTTCAAGATCTTCATGGACGGGGCCGCTTTCTCGGGGCTCGGCCAGATGGGTTTCCCCGGCTACATGGACGGGCACGACGGCATCTGGATGCTGCCGCTCGAGAGGACGTATGCGTTCGCGAAGACTTTCTGGAACGCCGGCTACCAGATCCACGCGCACACGAACGGCGATCTGAGCGCCGGCATGCTGATGGAATTCGTGCGGCGGCTGCAGGCACAACACCTGCGGGTTGATCACCGGACGGTCCTCGAGCATTTCATGTACGCGAAGGAGGACCAGCTCGCGCAGATGGCGGACTTGGGTATGGCCGTCTCTGCGAACCCCTACTACCAGTACATCCTGGCTGACATCTATGCCGAGCAGTGGCTCGGCGAAGACCGTGCACGAAACATGGTCCCACTCGGCGCGGCCGTCCGGGCCGGGGTGAGGACCGCACTGCATTCGGACGCGCCGATGGCGCCCCTCAGCCCGTTGACGCTGGTCTGGACAGCGGTGAATCGGAAATCCATCGGCGGCACCGAGAACAACGCCGCCGAGCGGCTGACGCTCGATCAGGCGCTTCGCGGCGTGACGATCGATGCCGCCTGGATGATGCGACAGGAGGACGAGCTCGGTTCGATCCGGGCGGGCAAGATCGCCGATTTCACGGTTCTGGATGCCGACCCCTACGAGGTCGCACCGGCGGCCATCAAGGACATCGAGATCTGGGGAACCGTCTTCGAGGGCGTCGCGTATCCGATCGAACGCTGAGCGCCAACTGGCGCGGCGGAATTCGATTATCTAACAGTACCGAATTCTGAAGCTTATTCATGACTGTTTATCCCGAAATTATCAGCCAATAGACTGATTGGCAGGGCGCTGGATTGGCAGCGCGATGAGATCGAACCCCGATGAACACCGCATTGGACACTCGTTTGCCGGAGCCTGGTTTCCGGCCCATCAACGTCGGCTACGACCGCGTCTTCCAACCCGATTCCCTGTCGCTTGGTCTCGTTGTGCCGATCGAAAGCTACCCCTCGGGTGCTGTCCCGAGCATGGACCGCCACATCGAGCGGGTTCAGCTCGCGGAGCGGTTGGGCTTCTCCGCGGTCTGGCTCCGAGACGTTCCGTTCAACGTGCCCAGCTTCGGCGATGCCGGCCAGCTCCTCGATCCCTTCGTCTATCTCGGCGCTCTCGCGGGACAGACGTCGTCCATCGCGCTGGGCGTAGCGAGCATCGTGCTGCCCCTCAGACACCCCGCACACATCGCCAAGGCCGCGGCGACAGCGGACGCACTCTCCGGCGGCCGGCTGATACTCGGCATTGCGTCGGGCGATCGCCCAGAGGAGTTTCCGGCCATGGGTCGCCCCTTCGATGATCGCGGCGAGGCCTTTCGAGAGAGCTTCGACTACATCCGCCGGATGAGCGAAACGCGGCCGACCTTCCGTAACCGGTTCGGCGCCGTGGGCAACGGCATGGACATGCTGCCCAAACCGGTTGCCGGTCGACTGCCGCTCATGATCACCGGCGCGAGTCGACAGACACCGGAATGGATCGCGCAGCACGGCGACGGCTGGATGACGTACCCTCGCCCCGCCATGCAGCAGGCTGCCCTGATCGATCAATTCCGTACCGTCATCGCTGCCGCACAGCAGCACGACAAACCGGTGATGGAGCCCCTGTACATCGATCTGGCTGAGGATGGCGACGCGGCGCCGACCCCGATCCATCTGGGCCTGCGACTCGGCCTCAACCGGCTGCGCGACTACCTGTGGTCGCGCCACGAGATCGGCGTGAACCACGTCGCCCTCAATCTGAGATTCAGCAGAACGCCGCCCGAGGCGGTGCTCGAGCGGCTCGCCGAAGAGCTGCTTCCCCATTTCCACCAAGGAACCCAGCGATGACGACGCGTACGATTCTTCTCACCGGGGCGACCGACGGCATCGGGCTGGAAACCGCCCGGCGCCTGAAGCAGGCCGGGCACCGGTTGCTGATCCACGGGCGCAGCGAGGGCAAGCTGACTGCCGCAGCGAGCGCGCTCAACGAACAACCCGGGGAACCCGTCGAAACCTACCGTGCCGACCTGTCGGTGCTGGGCGATGTCGATGCGCTGGCGCGGGAAGTCGCATCGCGGCACGATTCTCTCGATGTGCTCATCAACAACGCGGGCGTTTTCAAGATTCCGAACGCGCGCACCGATTCCGGGCTGGACGTCCGATTTGTGGTCAATACGGTGGCGCCCTACCGTCTCACGCGCAGGCTGCTGCCGCTGCTGCCGGCTGCCGGCCGCGTCGTGAACCTGTCTTCCGCCGCCCAGGCG
This sequence comes from Pseudomonadota bacterium, assembly GCA_039188505.1. GTDB lineage: Bacteria > Pseudomonadota > Gammaproteobacteria > Xanthomonadales > SZUA-38 > JBCCZC01. Next base: position 4,187 of record JBCCZC010000140.1, read on the forward strand.
CCGGTCGATCTCGAAGCGCTCGCGGGCCGCGTGCCGCTGAACGACAACCAGGCCTACGCCCAGAGCAAGCTGGCCATCACCATGTGGTCCTTCCATCTCGCGCGAGAGCTCGGCCCGGATGGCCCGGCGATCATCGCCGTGAATCCGGCTTCCTTCCTCGGGAGCAAGATGGTCAAGGAGGCCTACGGGACGGCCGGAAACGATCTCGGCATCGGTGCGGATATCCTGGTCCGGGCGGCGACCAGCGCTGAGTTCGCCGACGCGACCGGGCGCTACTTCGACAACGACCAGGGGCGCTTCGGTCCGCCACATCCAGACGCACTGAAACCGGCGCTCAATGAGCAACTGGTGCGCGCGGTCGACGGCGTTATCGCACGCCTCGAAACCGGCTAGCATCCGCCACCGTAGCTGGCCGCAATCCGCGTCAAGCGCGACATGCCCGATCCGGACCTGAGGCCCGTGGACCTGTGGATGGCCGCCTATGCGCTCGCGATCGGCCGCGAGGCGAAGATCACGCTCGAGCGCGGTATCTGGCCGTAACCCCATGCTTCGGGCGGCGCGAAGCCGCCCTCATGCTGAAACGGCGGCGCCCTGATCGGGCGACGCCTGCCTTTGGGTTCGCGGAGCAAGAGCAACGCGGACGGTTCGCACCTTGCAGTCTTCGTCGCGCACTGGGCAGACTCGTCCGGAGACCGGCGGACAACCGCCAGGAAATCCAGGGAAGGAGAACCATGAGCCTACGAAACCGGACCCCAGCGCTACTGCTGACGCTCGTGTTTGCCCACGTCGCCGCGGAGACAACGCATGGCCGCTTGGCGGCCACGGACACGAAAGCCTACGGGGTGACGATGCTGCGCAGCCACGAGACCGATCCGCGGGCCCTCGTTGCCTTCATCGAAGCGAACTGGTTCGCCATGGACCGCATCGCCGTCCAACGCGGCGTCCTCACGTCCTACGACATGCTGGCGCGGCCGCGCACCGAAGAAGACACGTGGAACGTCATGGTCATCGTCGGGTATCCCACGGCCGACGGCTACCCTGGGATCACGGAGGATTTCGAAGCAATTCGGTCAGACCATGAAACCGTGCCGATCGACGGCAAGGCGAGTCTGGCGGACTTCGGCTCCTTCGTGTCGAGCAATACCTTCCCTGCTCCGGAGAATTGACGGCCAGCCGATACCGCTGCGCCGCTTTGCTAGGCTGAGTCTGGGTCACAAGGGGCTGCCGCCATCCGACATGATCTCGCCCGCAGAGCGATGAGGGAAACCAACAGCGGCTGGCTGTGCCTCGTCGCCCTGCTCGCGGGCTTGCTCGCCGCGCCAACGGAGACGTGGTCCACGTCCACTGGGCCTGTTGCCTTCGATCGCGGTCGCATGTCCCTGTCGGCACCGCCGGACTGGATGCCCGTCATGCACGAGGATCAGGAGTCTTTCCAGCTACTGATGTTCGTGCATCCGCGCCACGGCACCATCTCGTTCTTCGCCGCTCCGGACCATGAGAGCCTCGATGAGGCTGCTGGGGGTCTGACGGAAACGAATCTCGACATGCTGGCTCATCTGGCGGGAGAAACGCCGCTCGACCTGGAAGCGCTGGAGCTGACCGTCCAGTCCGGCCTTCGGCCTGGACGAGCCGGCCACGTTCACCGGCCACGTACTCCACGGCGAGGGCAGCCGGCGGCACCGTGACTTCCAATACTCCGGCGACTTTCGGCGGGGCCGGTTCACGGGCGAGGGCAGCATGACGGTCAACTGGCTTTCCAAGGACGACCCGCTGAGCTACGAGGGGCCGATCGTCGACGACCGCGCTCACGGCTTCGGGACCTGCAAGAGCAAGTATCTCGACTATCCGTGTCGCTACCACGAAGACCACCTGATCGAGATCCAAGGCGTGTCGCTGCTGCCCTGAGTTTCGCCCGTCCTTGCCTCGACCTTCGCGGCTCGGCAAAGTGATGCGGGCATGGAAAGCGCGACCGGCAGGAATCCGATGCTCTTGCGCCTCCTGGCCGGGGCGGTCGTCGTGCTGGCCGTTGCCCTGTTTGTGCACCTGTCCCGCCCCCCTCCCGATGACGCTGGCACCACCGTGGATTCTGCTCCCGCGGCGTCGGTCGCTGCCGACCGCGTTCGCGAATTCGACGCCAACCGCATCGCCCCGCGTGGTCGGGTCGAGGTACTTCCCGAGCGGAACCGAACGGACCTACGCCAGGCGTCCCGGGCGGTGCCAGCGGCGAACGACATCGGCGTGTCCACGTACACGCCGGAGCAGATGGAGCAGTCGCTGCTACAGGTGTTCGGGGATGTGCTCGCACGCTCGGCCGCGTGGAGTGCGGCGGACTACCAGGACCGTAGCGCGCGTCGCGCTAGCCTTAGCGGTGAGGAAGCTTACGAGACCTACGGCTATCTGCGCCGCTGCCTTGGTCTCGACTACCCGGCCTCCGGCCTGCCGATAATCAACGTTCCGCGCGACTTCGTGCAGGCCAACTGCGAAGGCACGCCGAGCGGTGAGGCGCTGATCCTGGAGACCCTCGATTGGCTCACGCTGGCGGCATCGCGTGGCTTCACCCAGGCCGAGATTTCCTACTATCGCAGCGCGCGGCGGCTGCTCGCCCTCGATCCCTGGACGCCCTACCGCCATCCCGATCGGGTCCGGGCTTTTCGTAGCCAGTCGGCGAATTTTCTCTCCCGGGCCGTCATGTCGGGTCACCATGAGGCCCTGGCAGAGTATGCGCTCGCGCTGGTCGAGCGCATTAGCTTCGCCGAAGACGTGCCCATGGCCTACGCCTACGCGCGCGTTGCGCAGACCGTCAGCAACGGTCGTAACCCGGGTGCGAACCAACTGCTCGCCCAGATGGACGCCGCGCTGAATGCGGAGCAGCTGGACGTGGCACGGGATCTGGCCGACTCCCTGTGCGAGAGCTTCTGCCGATGAAGGTGGGTGCCGTTCTCCTCGCCGTGGCGTTGCTGCTCCTTGTTGCCTGGTCGCTGCTTCGCGGATCGGCACCGGCCGCGCCCACGCCGATCGAGCACAACGCCCCGGCCGAAACGGGACGGGAGCCGGTACAGCGGACGCAGGCTTCGGCTGGCGAATCCGGAGTCGACCGCGAACGCATGGCGCAGCCGGCCGCGCCGGCTTCGCCGGTGCCGACAACGGGGCTCGCTCCGACGGATCCGAGCCGGGTCACTCACGCACCGATCGCCGAGAAACTCAACGCCCTCAATGCTTCTGCTCATCGAATGAACGTTGATGAGTACGAGCTGCTGGCCGCAGCCGAAGTCGACGGCGAGACGGCCATGCAGCTCTACTACTACGTCAAATCGTGCATCGGCCGGCCGCGCCATCCCGATGACCTCGACGCCCGGCTCAGCTACTGGGACGCGGAGCTGGGATCGGAGGAATCCGTCAGTGCGCTGGAGGCGCATGACGAGGTCCTCTCGGTCCTCGAGCAACAGTTCGAGCGCTGCGGCGGGCTCGCCACCTTCGATCTCGTGGCGCTCGCGATCGACTGGCTCACACGCGCCGCCGCGGCTGATCACCTACCGGCGCAGATCGCGTTCTACAACGAGGTCCCGGCCCTCCTGGCGACGACCCGGGACCGGGTATTCCGGGAACCGCATTACATCGACCTGCACAACGTCGAATCGGAGCGCTGGCTCACACGCGCACTTCGTTCCGGGCACCCGGACGCGTTCGACGCCATGGGCCGCGCGGTCCTCGACGGCGTACTCTACGAGCCGGATCCGCCCCTCGGGCTCGCCTATCTCCGCGCCGGCGAGCGCGCTCGCGGCAGCGCGGCTTCGCGGGTCGCCGGAACCGTCGAGGAGCTCGAGGCAACGCTTGACGGGGCATCCTTGCGCCTGGCGGACGACATGACTGACGCCCTGTGTCGCCGGTACGGCTGCGGATCATGACGGGCCTCGCCCTTCCGACCCTCCTGCTGGGTCTGCTCGGCGCCCAGGCAGAGGCGGGCGAAGCCCTGCTGACCCGCCTGGCGGCGATCGAGGCTCTGGGCACCGTCAGCGGCGTTCAGGTGAGCCTCCTCGAGGGCGGCCTGCCGGCCGGCGGTTTCGCGCACGGTTTCGCCCAGCTGACCCCGGACGGCCCGGTTACGCTCACCCGAGCGCACAAGGTCCGCGTCGCATCGATCTCCAAGCCCTTCGTCGCCATCGCTGCGATGCAGCTGGTCGAGGCGGAGAAGCTCAACCTCGATGGCGACGTTTCCGAGGTTCTCGGCTGGTCGCTGCGGAACCCTGCCTTTCCCGAGGTGCCGATCACGCTCCGCCAGCTGCTGTCGCACACGTCGTCGGTGCGGGATGCCGACCGCTACTTCATCCGGAATGGCGAGGGACGCCTGCGGGAGTTCTTCGAACCGGAAACCGTCCTCTGGGCGGACGGCGGTCACTTCGCGAGCGATCAGCCACCGGGTACGTACTTCGCGTACTCGAACCTGAACTTCGGGGTGGTCGCCACACTCCTCGAACGGGCCAGCGGCGAACGCTTCGATCGATTGATGCGCAACGCCGTCCTCGCGCCACTCGACGTAGACGGCAGCTTCAGCGCCTGCGATGTGCCAAGGCAGCTCCGAGCCGCCGGCTTCCGCAAGCGGGATGCGAAGGAGGTCTGGGATCCGGAGGGTCCGTGGGTGGCGCAGGTCGATGGCGGCGAACCGGCCTGCTACTACGGTGGCGAGCCCGGCGATCGGCTGGGCCGCTATGCTCTCGGGGACAACGCCACGCTGTTCTCGCCCCAGGGCGGACTCCGCGCGAGTGCCGACGATCTGACGCGCCTGCTGCAGGTGCTGCTCGGGAGAGAGACGGCGCTCCTGTCCGCCACGACGGTTGCCGCAATGCGCTCACCGCAGTGGGCGCTCGATCCTTCGGCAGCCAACGGGCTCAGCTCGGGCGAGGCGCCGCCGGGCGGCGATTTCGACGGGTTCTTTCAGGCTTTCGGGCTATCCGTCCACCTGGTGGACGTTTCCGGCTGGGGCCTGAAAAGCGACATCGAGCAACTGATCGGCCATTTCGGCGAGGCCTACGGCGTGCTGGGCTTCGCGCTCGCCGATCCGGTCAGCGGAGACGGCATTGCGGCCTTGATCACGGGAACGTCCCGCGATCCGGCCGTGGCCGCGAGCGGTTCGACACCGCTCTACCGGATCGAGGAAGAGATCTTGCGCTGGTGGCTCGAGCAGCGCACGACCGCAACGCACGCGTCCACGGGAAACGATCGTGTAGACTGAGGCAACGGCAAGGGAGGCCACGAACTCATGAACGACTGGATCGTCAGGAACACGCACGCGCTACTGCTCGGCCCCTTTCTCATCTTCACGGCATCCCTCATGGCGCCGCCAGCCTGGGGCATGGCCTGGCTCAAGCTGCCCGCCGGCTCGCTGATGATGGGGGTCGCCCTCGCGACGATCCTGGCTCACTTCGTGAACTGGCGACGTGCGCACCGAGCTACGCTCGCCGAGCGGACCGACTTCTCCCATGAGGTCGCGCGCGTCGCCGAAGCCAACGCCAGCAAGCGACTGAAGCTCGAGCCTACCCAGCGCGGCTGAGCGCGCTTGGACACGCTGAACGAGGCGGAAGCGCGAGCTATTGCGGCGCTCGCGGGCCAGTCCGATCATCCGCTGCTGATGATGAATCTGAATCGCTACCGTCCCGGCGCCTTTCCGGACAGCGACAGCTATCGGCAATGGCGCGAGGTCAACGCCGCGATGATCGGTGACGCCGGCGGCCGTATTCTCTGGACGCTGCCGGTCCACGGCCACATTCTCTCGAACGGTCCGGCCGAGCCCCTCGACGAGATCCTGGCCTACTGGTACCCCTCCCACGCGGCATTCCTCTCGATGCGCGGCACGGCGAACGCGGAGCGCAATTTCGCCCTGCGCGCGGAACTCATCGATTTCGCGATCGTCCACCGCTGCTGCGGCGAAAACCCACCGCGGGTGCCCGATCGTGATTCCGAACCCGAGCCGGGTCAGGGCTTCCCCACGTTCTGAAAGGGAAAGGGCTCGTCGGGTCGGGGTTTGCCGAGGAAACGACAAAGCACTTCCCAACCTTCGCCTGCGGTGATGTCCATCTCGAGGAGCTGATCTGGCGGGACATGGGCGCGGACCGCGGCGTTATGCTCCCGGAATCGCTTGCGATAGAGCGCCTCGTGCGGGACCACAGAGCCATAGGCCAGCATGCGGGCGTGCCAGCGCTCCGGCGCTTCGCTCTCCTGGTGGACCGCGAAGCGGCGGAAGTGACGCTCGATGCTCGTCCACCAGGCGTCCTCGTCACGGACCGTGAGCACGCAGCGCAGTCCCGGCCACGCCAGCAGAAATTCCCGGTAGAACAGCGCCGTCGGTAGATCGGTGGCCGCTTCACACTGCATGACCGCCCGGAAATCAAAGGCACCGACCCGGTGGTACGGAAACGAGCGCGAGAAACCGCGATGAAAATGACAGGTCTCGTAGCCGAGCCGCGCCAGGGCTTTCGTCAAGGATACCGTTCCGGTACGGCTCAGACCGACACCCAGGACCTGGAGCTGCATGCCGGCAAGGGGGCGGCCGGTCGAGTGGCGCCCCGGCGTGGTGATCGCGACCGCCGGCTTGTCGTCGTCGAAGTCAGGCACGCGACCATTGTCCACGGAAGCATCGGTCGACGCATACTTGCGACGTGAGCGGATCGAACCGCCCCGGTTTGCCGATGCTTTACCATGGCGTCGGGTCGCGTGTCGGGGATCGTGGTGAGACGCAAGCGCATTCTGATCATCGGTCTTGTCCTCTTCGGGCTCATCGGCGCGTCGCTGATCTACATCTACTTCATCCAGACCAGCGTGGCGATCCGCGAAGCCGAGTCCTTCCTCTTCCGGCGCCCGAACGTCGCGCGCATCGATGATGAAGGGCAGTACCGGCATTTTTGGGTGACGAATCGCGCGATCTCGGAAGACCGAGCCCCCCTCGATGAGCGCTTCGGCCGCAGCCGGACGACGGACCTCAGCTACGGCATCTACGAGACGAGCCTGTCACACTCACTCTCGCTGGGCATGCTGATCAATCCGACCGACTGGTTCCAGAGCGAGCAGATCACGGTCGACGCGGTGGAACAGCTGCCGGGCCCCGATTTCCTCGCCGAAGTACGCCGGATGTCGATGCATCGCCACGTCGGTCTCTGCTCGTGGTGCTGCACGGCTATCGCGAGCAGTTTCGCAGCGCGCTGAAAAAGACGACTTTCATCGCCTCCGTGCTCGACATCAACACCCCCGTCATCCTCTTCGACTGGCCCGGCGATCAGGACACTTCGCTCACCGGCTATCGGGCCGCCCACGACGTCGCGGCGGCGTCCGGTACGGAGCTGGCGGCCCTGCTCACGGCGCTGGTCCGAGACGTGCAGCCCGGACGGATCAGCGTCGTGGCCAACAGCATGGGCGCCCAGGTGGTGGTGGACGCCTTCAGCATTCTCTACGAGCAAGCGGAATTCTCGGATCCCGAGGTCGAGATCATGGACGTCGTTCTGACGGCACCGGACGTGGATCGGGATGATTTCGACGCGCGGTTTAAGGAGGAGATCATCGCGATCGCTCGCCGGCTGATCGTCTATGTTTCCTCGAACGACCGGGCACTGGTCGCGAGCCGACTCATCAATCGCAGCAGGCGCGCCGGAGAGAGTTCTCTTGGTCCCGAACAGCTGCCGGAAGCCGAGAGCATCGCCGACCTCATGGAGGCGGGGAGCGATCGGATCACGCTCGTGGACGTGACACCCGTGAACCGTACGCGCAACTTCCACAATTTCAGCCTCGAGGTGCCGGAGTACTACGACGACCTCTTTCTCCGGCTCACGAACGATGCGTACCCGAAAAGCCGCCGCGTCTACCCGATCCGCGCCTCGTCCGGCACGGTCTACTGGGTGCTGACGCGCGGCCGCTAGGAGACGGAAATGACCCTCGATCCGCGCAAGATCCGCTGTGCCTACCGCCTGTTCGCGCTGGCGGCGACGGTTGCGGGGGCGCTGCTGCTGACAGCGTGCGGCAGCCAACCCCTCAGTCCATGGCATACGGCCGACCTCGGGGAGGAGTTCACCGCGCGAGACGCTGACGAGACGCCGACCTTCGAAGCCTATCTCGCGCTCGAAGAGCGCCTTTTCGCCGAGCTGGAAGAAGAGGTCTACGCCGAGGTCGAAACCGGCGCGGAGTTCGCCCTGGTCCGCTACAGCAAGGGCAGCCTCGCGGACCCCAGAACGCGCCAGCCCAACTGGAACCGCAGCTTCGAGCTGTCGACGCCCGAGCCCCGCGGCGGTGTCCTCCTGCTCCACGGCATGTCCGATTCGCCGTACAGCCTGCGCCAGCTGGGTCTGACCCTGCGCGCGCAGGGCTTCTGGGTGATCGGCATCCGCCTACCCGGCCACGGCACGGCGCCCTCGGGTCTCAGGAAGGCGCGCTGGGAGGACATGGCGGCGGCCGGTCGACTCGCCATGCAGCGGCTGGTCGCCAAGGTCGGTGAGCGCCCGATTCATGTCATCGGCTACTCCACCGGGGCGGCGCTGGCGCTCAATCAGACGCTGAACGCCCTGGACGACCCCTCCGTCCACAAGCCGGCGAGTCTGATCCTCATCTCTCCGGCGATCGGCGTGGCCAGAGTGGCGGCGCTTGCCGGTCCTGCGGCGAGCCTGGGTC
>JBCCZC010000141.1:0-12615 GCA_039188505.1 Pseudomonadota bacterium
AAATCTTCGGCCTTCTCGCCACCCCGCCCGGCGTGCTGCTGGCCGGATCCAACGGCGTCTATCAGGTCGACATCGACTTCGAAGCGCCGGCGGTACTCGCCGTCGAGCCGGTCTTCGAGGATACGTTCAGCTACGACCTGGTCGCCTCACGTCACCGCCCGGTGGTGTACGTCGGCACCGAAAGCGGGCTCGGCCTGCTTGCGCGGGTCGACGGGCGATGGGTCAGCCGCGGCCTCGTGCCGGGGGTGACCCAGCGGGCCGACACGATCGCCGAAGATGGAGACGGGCGCGTGTGGGTCGGCACCGGCACCGGCGTGGTCCAGGCGCTGGAGTGGGGGGCTGCCCAGGTGCCAGAGGTGACGCTCACGCTCGATGCTGCCGATGGCGTACCGGCCGGCAACGCGTGGGTCTTTTCGTTCGGTGACGACGTCATCTTCGCCACGACCGAGGGTGGCTATCGGCTCAGCGCCGACACGCCGCCGCGGCTCGAGCCGGATCCGGACTTCGGCAACGAGCAGTTTGTCGAGGAGAAGGATGTCTTCCGATTTTTCAGCCCCGACGGTGAGCAGGCCGTCGCCATCGTCGGCGCCAGCCGCGGAGCCGTCTGGTACGGCGAGCGCGGCGAAGACGGCCGCCTGAGCTGGGATCATCGAGCCTTCGCCCACCTCGGGCCGGGTCTCGTGCCGCTGCTGGAAACCACCGCCGACGGCACGCTGTGGGTGGCGATTCATCCGGATACCCATGCCGTCCCGCTGGCCGCGCTGGCGCAGGCGGACTATCCGACGAGCCGCCTGCTGCTTCGGCGTGCGGGTCGCGCCGACGGTGAGTCGCCGCTCTTTGCCGGGATCGGTCCGGAGACGGTCGCGGAAGCACTGCCTTTCGCGTCCTCGGCGCTCCGCTTCGAGTATGCGCTCGCCAGTTTCGTGGAACCGGAGCAGAGCGAGTATCGGGTTCGACTGGTGGGCCTCGACGACGCCTGGTCGCCCTGGTCCCCGGAAACGATGCGGGACTACACGAACCTCGCCGGCGGCGCCTACCGGTTCGACGTGGAGGCCCGAGATGCCCGAGGGGTGGTCGCACCGGTTGCGTCCCTGTCCTTCTCGATCGAGCCGCCCGGGTACCTCTCGCCCCTGGCCAAGGTCGGCTATGCGGCTCTGGCGATCCTGCTCCTGCTGGCTGCCGCTCAGATCGGTCAGCGCATCCGCAACCGGCGCCTGCTGGCCGAGCAGCGTCGCCTCGAGGGGGAGGTGGCCAGGCGAACCGCCGAGGTTCGCGCGCAGGCGCGGGAGATCGAGGCCCTGGGCGAGGCGCGGGCCCGATTTTTCGCCAACGTGTCGCACGAGTTCCGGACCCCGCTGACCCTGACCCGCGGCCCCCTGCGGGAGTTGGCGGCCGGCCGGGCGGGGGCATTGGATGACACGGCCCGCGACCACGTGGCGTTGGCGCTGCGCAACACCGAAGCGATGGAATCGCTGATCGGCCAGGTCCTTGACATCAACCGGCTGGAGGTCGGCCGCATGCCCTTGCGCCTGGCCCGGGGAGATCTCGCGGAGCTGGTACGGCGGGTCGCGGGTCGCTTCGAGCTCGAGGCGCGACGTCGCGCGATCGTCCTCGAGCTGACCGGCACCGAGGACCCGCTGCTGGTGGATTTTGATCCCGATCACGTGGACACGATCCTCGCGAACCTGCTGTCCAACGCGCTCAAGTTCACGCCGGCGGATGGCCGAGTTGCCCTCACCCTGGCTCACGACGACCAGACCGCTACGCTGACCGTGGCCGATACGGGGCCCGGCATCGACGGGGAAGATCCGGAGCGCGTGTTCGAGCGCTACGTGCAGGGCAGCGCTACCGACCCGACCCATCCGGGGACGGGTATCGGCCTGGCGCTGGTCAAGGAGCTGACCGAACTCCATCGGGGAACGGTGCGTCTCGAGACCCGTCCAGGCGCGGGCGCGTCCTTTGCCGTGACCTTGCCTCTCGAGGGCGTGGGCGAGGCGTCCTCTGCGGCGCCACCGGTTGCGACGCGGGACCCGGAAGCGGCCACCGGGGCCGGTGATGCAGCGGCGGTCCCGTACGTGCCGCCGGTCGACCCTGATGACGTGCCGACGCTGCTGATCGTCGACGACAACGACGAGCTGCGCGCCTTCCTTCGATTGCGGCTGCAGTCCAGCTATCGGATCGTCGAGGCCGCGGACGGCGAGGCCGGGCTCGCGGTGGCGCGGGCCGAGCTTCCGGACGCCATCGTCAGTGACGTGATGATGCCGAAGCGCGACGGCCTGGGTCTGACGGCCGCGCTGAAGGCGGATCCCGAGACCGACTTCATCCCGATCCTGCTGCTGACGGCAAAGGATCTGAAGCGCGACGTCGTTGCCGGCCTCGAGCAGGGCGCGGACGATTACCTGGGCAAGCCCTTCGACACCGCCGAGCTGGCGGCGCGGGTGGCGGGATTGATCGCGTCCCGGCGTCGCCTGCGAGAGCGCCTGTCCGAGCTGGAGACGCCGGCCCCGGCCGGCGTTCGGGACCGCTTTCTCGAGCGTGCCCAGGACGCGCTGCGCGAGCATCTGTCCGATCCCGGCTTCGGCATCAACGACTGGGCGCAGCTGCTGCACATGGATCGGACGACGCTGTACCGAAAGCTCAAGGCCGAGGCCGGAACCACGCCCGAGAAGCTGCTCCGCGAGACGCGCCTGGAGCTAGCAGCACGGCTGCTGCGGAAGGGAGTCGGAAACGTCGGCGAGGTGGCCGATTCGGTTGGATTCGCCAGCATTTCGCACTTCTCACGCACCTTCAAGGCGCGCTTCGGCCAGACGCCGGCCGCCTGGCGCCAGGCCGCCGGCTGAGCTTTCGAAGCCGTGTGGGTCTTGGGCTCCCGGCCCAGATCGACCCGTCAGTGGTTTTTTGTCAGCGCATTGCAAGCTTCTGCAACCAGGAGGCAAAGGAACGCAACAGGGCCGCTACCGCCGCGTCGGCGGCCCGTGAGACCGTCGTGGGACCGCGACCACGGAAGGATCGACCCATGCCATTGAAGCTCGGAACACTGCTTGCGCCCTTCGCCCTGCTGCTGTCCGCCGCGCCGTGCGGTGCTGTGGGCGAGGCCGACGGGTGGAGTCCGATGATCGCGTCGCTCTCGGCGCCGCGGGGTCGGGACGGTATCGCCATGCGCGCGGGCGAACCGCTCTCGATCGAGCTCCGGGAACCGGTCGCTGCAATCGCCCTGAGTATCCACGATCCGCGGGGCGACTCCATTTTCGAGGTGCGCTGGTTCCGCGGCGACTGGGCGCTGGGTTCGCGACGCTTCGCCCCGGCGGACATCGCCCTTCCCGATGTGCTGCCCATGGCCGGCGACACCCTGTTCGTCAGCGCGCCCGAGCCCTTCGACCGAATCGAGCTACACGAGATCCATGGACGCGCGATCGGTGATCCGGAAACGGTGACCGGCTTCGAGGTGCTGGCGGCCAAGGGCGAATCCGACCCGAACACCGAAGCGCTGGCCTGCCAGCTGCCGCTGGGGATTGCTCACAACTTCGCCTTCGGCTTCGCGCTAATCCCCACGGGGCTCGGCACGGAGCTCCTCGCCGCGGGTACCGTGTACGCGACCAACCTGGCGCTCAAGTTCTGCAAGCCGTGGATCGAGGCCCCGCGGGACGTCGTGATCGCTGCGCCGCCACCCGGCGAGTGCAGCGTCGCCGTTCCCCAGGAGCACGTCCAGAGCGCCTATGAGAACGCGCTGGGCGCCAGACTCACGTACGAAACGGACTGGGGCTTTCTACGCCAACCGCGGGTCTTCCACCACAACACGGGCCTCGACGTGAATCTGCTCGGGCTGGGGATTCCGGCCCCGCCGGACGCCACGCGGGCAAGCGTCGGCGCGATCCTGTCCGAGTCCTTTGCGACCCAGGCGATCTACGCGGCCTGCAAGGAGGACGGTTCGGTCGCCACCAGCTCCGTGGCGGGCGACAACCGCGAGTTTCTTTGCCCCTACGTCGAGGGGCGCGAGCTGGCGATTCCGGTCGGCGACAACACGCTGGTCTGGCGCGCGAACGTTCGGGTTACGCCCATCGATCTCCTCGGCATCCTCACGGTGCTGATTCCCGGTATACCGCCCGGCTCGAAGCTCGAGCCCTATGCCTCGATCCTCAAGAACGTCATCGTCGAATCGATCCTCATCGGCATCGACGCCAACCTGCTCAAGGGCATCCGCTTCGGCAACTTTCGGGACGCCATCCAGACCGTCAGCGTGCAGGACCTGGTCCCGCCGACGGTCACGCCGAGGCCCGCCTCGCAGTCCCGGATCGAGGCGCGACTGGTGGGTGGGGAGATCCACGTGACCATCGAGGCGGACGAGCCCGGGGGCGTTTCCCGGCGCAACTACGAACGGTTCCTGAGCGACATGTACGACGTATCCGACGCCTGCGATCGCTTCACCACCTTCGCGCCGGGCTACCCGGACCCGGCGCTGCGCGCCTTCTGGCCCGTGTCGACGACCGTCGAGAACAACGCGTTCTTTATCATCTGGACCGCAGCCGATCCCGGTCCCAACGCGTCGGGGGATCCCAACGAGGTCACCGCTCGGATGCGCGTTGAGGTGGTGGATATCCGCCCGCCAGCGATTCTTGCGCCGCCGGACATCGTCGAGGTGGGTACCAGTGAAGTCACTGAGCTGGGTCAGCCGCTCGTATTCGACTTCGTGGACCTCGATCCGGTCATCACCAACGACGCGACGCTGCCCCTGGGGCCGGGGCTGACGACGGTGACCTGGACTGCGACCGACGCCTCCGGCAACTCGGCGACGGCAACCCAGCTCGTCAACGTGAAGAGCTCGAATCAGGATCCAAGCGCTGTGGCCCAGGCGGGGGCGGACCGCGCGCGCGCCGTCTCCTTCGAGCCCACCACGCTCCGGCTCGAGGGCAGTGATCCGGACGGTGATCCCCTGCGCTTCTACGTTGACGACTACCCGGAGGAGGGCTTCTTCGTCGCGCCGCTGTATCCCTATTTCGTCGAGGACTATCGCGTGGCCGCTTCAAGCCCGGAAGACAGCAGCGTCGAGACCCTGCAGGCCGTCTGCACCAACGGCGAGGGCTCGCCCACCAAGCGCATCGAGCTGGCGTTCCCCTTCGAGCCGACCTACTTCACGGCCAACGATGCCGGTCGCAGCTACGTCGTCGACATGGGCTCGGTCAAATGTGACCCCCTACGACGTGACGGCTTCAAGCGCGAGCAGCGCATCGCCCGTTTCGGGCCCGCCGGGGAGCTCGAGGTGGCGCTACCGGTCGGCGAAAACGAGTTCCGCGATCTCGTCGTGGACGAGCGCAACGGTGTGATCGTCTCCACGCAGAACCTGGGCGGACTCAGCCGGGCCGGCGTGGAAACCTACGATCTGGACCTCAATTCGCTGGAGTTCTACCGGCTGGAGAACATGCGCGAGCGCCTGCCGGACGGCAGCCAGGGCGGCTGCGGCAGCTTCGGCACCAACGGCTTCTGCGAGATCCGCGACGCCGTTAGCGCGGTCGTGGATCGCAACGGGGTGCTCTACGTGATGGAGCGGACCGGGCGCATCTATGCGCTCGATGCGTTCCGCGAGGAGTCCGAGGCCGTGCTCTTCATCGACTACCTCTCCGACGATGTCACGAGCAGCGCCTCGACGTTCGTCCCCGCGGATTCGCTGGCGCTGGACTCGGAGGGCTTCGTCTACGCGTCACGCAACAACCGGCTCTACAAGTACACGCCATCCTGGGTCGACGAGAACGGGCTCGCGTGGCCCGGGGAACCGGTCGGCTGGCTCGGTCGCTGCGACACGGACCTCGCGGCGGGCGATGAGGCCGTCTGCGATACCTTCAGCCAGCGCAGCCTTGGCTATTCGTGTACGGATGCGACCTGCGGCGTCGAGCTCGACATTCCCCAGAACGAGCGCGACTTCTGCGACTACACCTTCTCCAACGACGGCAACTTCGGCTGTCGTCCCGGTCAGTTCCGGTCACCTCGAGGTATCGATATCGACGACCGCGACACCCTTTACGTGGCGGATGCGGGCAACCAGCGCATCCAGCGCTTCACCGTCGACGGCTTCTTCGCGGGCGAGGCCGAGAGCGAGTGCGACGGCAGCTGCTTCGTCCTCGGCGACTTCGGCAGTCCCCAGGACGTGTCGGTCAACTCCAGCCGGTTCTACATCCTCGACACGCAGACCGACCTCCTGCACGTCTCCCTGCTGACGCCGTTCAAGGACCAGGGGCCCGACTTCGCCGAACTGGTCTACCAGTCGAACAACGATTTCGCCTGCACACTGTCGGCGGACTGCGTCGACCGCTTCGGCTTCAGTGTTTCCGACGGCGTGCGGGATCCGGACACCGGCGAGCCCATGAGGTCCGCGCCCGCCACCGTCGAGGTCGAGGTTGCCCGCAACTTCCGGCCGCCGGTCGCCACGCCCGGCATCGCCGCCGTTGTGCTCGAAGACGTGGAGACGCCGATCGTTCTGGACGGCGCGGAACTCGACCCTCTGGATACCCTGAGCTTCCGGCTGGCGACGCCACCCGATCACGGCACGGTGCTGATCGTGGACGACGAGGCGCGCTACGTGTCCGATCCGGACTACGTGGGCCCGGACGAATTCGCCTTCGCCGCCTTCGACGGTCTGGACGAATCCGCCGCAGAAGTGGTCGCCGTCACGGTGCTAAATGTGAACGACGCCCCTATCGTCAGCCCGATCGACGACGCCAGCGTGATCCGAGGCTTCAACTTCCGCCTCGACGGCGACTTCCGCGACCCGGACACCGCGTCAGGCCTCGTCGACCGACACCGCCTCGACATCGACTGGGGGGACGGCACCATCGAGCCCGAGGGCAGCCTCGACATGACGGGCCTGCCAAACGGCCCGATCCTGAACGAGAGCGGCACCGGGGTCGGCAGCATCACCGCCGAACACGTCTATACCGCGGCAGGCAGGTACACGCTTTCAGTCTGCGTGACCGATCAGGTTGCCGACAGCGCTGCGAAGCCCCCGACAGCGACATCGCTCGTCGGCTGCGGGCAGGCCATCGTGACGGTCAACGACGGCGTCGATCTGGTGCTATCCGCGGAGGCCAGCAACGACACCGTGGTGCCAGGGCAGTTCCTGAGCTACGAGGTGACGGTCGAGAACCGCCTTCCTGACACCGGCGCAGGTCGCAGCGCGAGCGGCGTGGTGCTCGCGTTGAACCTCGACCGGGCCCTGGACCCGGCTTCGATCACGACCAGCGGGCTTGCCTGTGAACGCGACGGCTTCGAACTGTCCTGCATCGTCGGCACGCTCGCGCCCGGCGGCGAGCGGTCGGTGACGATCACCGCCAGCGTGCCCTTCGACGCGGAGGTCGGCTCGCTCCTGCGGCTGCAAGCCGATGCCACCCTGGACCAGCAGGACGCGACGCCGGAGAACCGCCTGGCGCTGGTGACGCCGCTCCTGCGCCCGGCCGACTACACGGTCGGAACCTCGGGCGATGCGCGCGACGACGTCGGCGATGCCACCCCCGGCGACGGACGCTGCGCCAGCGCCGCGGGTGTCTGCACGCTGCGTGCCGCGATCGAAGAGGCCAATGCCTCGGCCGGTCAGCAGACGATTGCACTGCCCAACGGCGTCTTCAGCCTCACCGGCGGACCGCTCCCGCGCCTCACCGAGAGCGTGATCCTCCTCGGTTCCGGGGCCAGGAATACGATCATCGACGGGCTCGAGGAGAACCTGCTGTCCACCGAATCGGGGATCCCGCTGCGGCTGGAGGACCTGACCGTCGCCAACGGCAACGTCGCGGTCCGCGCCAACGGCGATCTCACCGTCCGGCGCGTGCGCTTCACGAACAATCAGGCGACGAACTTCTTCGGCGGCGCGATTCTCGCCGAGGCGGCGCTGGACCTGGCGGACGTCACGTTCGATGGCAACGAGACGAACAATGATGGCGCGGCCGTCTTTTCCTTCGGCGATCGGAGCACCCTGGTCAACGTCACCGTCACCGGCGGCGTCGGCGGCGGGCTCGCCTTCACCACGGGCAACCACGAACTCACGCACGTCACGATCGTCGGGAACGAGTCCGGGGGCGGCTGGAGCGACGTCGCGGGCGCGCTGAGCGTCTATGGCGACGCGACGGTCACCCTGACGAATTCGATCCTGGCCCGCAACATCGTGGGACCGTTTGGGAACGGCCCGAACTGCGGTGTCGAGGGCACGCTCGTCTCCGGCGGCGGCAACCTTTTCGGCGATCTCGACCAGTGCCCCGTCGCGTTCGAGCGCCGCGATCGCCAGGTGCCTGACCCGAAGCTTGGGCCGACGGCGATCCGCAAGCGCGGCCTGCCGACGAGAGACCCGCTGCTCGAGAGCCTGGCGGTCGACCGTGCGCTCTCGAGCGCCTGCGTTGCGGCTGACGCGGTCGGCACGCCGCGACCCGTCGACGGCGACGGCGACGGCGTTGCCGCCTGCGACATCGGCGCCGCCGAGCTTCTGCCGGACCGCGTCTTCGCCGACGGATTCGAGCGCTAGCGGGTGTCGCGCGGGACAGGAACCTACCGGAGCGGCCGAGACGGCCGTTTCCGGTCGAGAGCAGGGTCATCCGCTGCCGAAAATCGCCGGTCCTCCGACGGCTAGCCTCAAGCGGCCTCCATGCGAAGGCGGGGCAAGACGGCCAGGCCGAGCAATGCGGTCATCTGGACGGCGAGGCAGGCCAGAGCCAGGGGAACCAGCCCTGCGGTCACGACCGGCGCCAGCATCGCGGTGCCGCCGGCCGCAACGCCGAGGATTGCCAGGATCGTCAGGGACGCGGCGCGATCGTCGTCACCCTCACCGGCCATGATGGCGCGCAGGAAACCCGGTGGGCCGCGGAATCCCAGACCGGCGTTCAGCGGCGCGAACAGCAGCGCCAACCAGAACGGATCACCGTTGCCGACGAGGGCGAAGGCGGTGATCGCGGCGGCGCCGAGGGCTGCCATCGCGGTGCCGAACCAGATGACGCGTTCCGCGCCCCAGCGCGCGGCCAGCGAGCCGGTGAAGTTCGAGGTGATGATGAAGCAGGAGATGCCGACCACCTGCATCCGGATGAAGTCGGCCAGCTCGCCGTCCATGCTCCGCACGATCACGACCGGAGCTCCGAAGACGAAGATGAGCAGTCCGCCCGTCACGCAGGCCTGGCTCAGCGCATAGCGAAGGAACACGGGACTCGTGAGCAGCCGCAGGTAGGAACCGCTCGCTGCCGCGTCGGGCGTGTGCGGCAGCGCGGACCTCATGGCGAGGATGGTCAGGCCCAGCATTGCCGCGAGTACGGCGGTGACGAAGAAGGACGTGGTCCAGCTTCCCCAGGACAGGAGCCACAGCCCAACGATCGGGGCCGCCGCGGGCGTCAGGCTCTCGATGCTTGCAAGGGCGCCGATGGCGCGGGTCGCGCCCTGTTCGTCGAACAGCCCCCGGATGATCCCCGGCGCGAACACCGCAGGTGCGGCCGCGACAATACCCTGCAGGAAGCGCCAGGCGATAAGACCATCCATGCCGATGGCAAGTCCCGCTGCAGCAGAGCACGTCGCGTAGCCGAGGAGTCCTGCAATCAGGCAGTTGCGCCGACCGAAGCGGGCGCCGAGGGTTCCGAAGAGCAGCAGACCCAGGGCGGAGCCCGCGACGAACGCCGCGATGACGAGCTGCGCCTTCGTCGGGGTGCCGCCGAGGGCGTCAGGCAGCGTGGGAATCGCGGGGAGTACGAGGTCCGTGCCGGCAAGGCCCAGCACCGTTCCGAGCACCAGTAATCCGAGGGCCAGGTAGCGATTCATTGCTCGGCAGTCGTCGGCGCGGCGGGCGGCGGATCAATGAGTTTCGTCAGCGTAAACACGAAAGCGTTGCGCCTGCCGGGCGTGACCACCAGTGTCCGGTCGTCGAACTTGAGCACTACTGCATTCCCCGGATCGGTAGCCCATGCCCGGTAGTTGCCGAGGGCCTGATTCCGGAATCGCCCGGCGAAGCAGAACAGCCCACCATTGCCGAAGACGCGCAGCGAACGAGCCATCGCATCCGGGTCCGCGTGGACGGAACGCAGCCCATCGAGGGGAATCGACGTGGCCCAGCCGAGGCGCCTCACCTTCAGCACGTCTCGCTCGATTCGATAGCCGAGAATTGTGAAGGGCAGGGCCAGGAACAGGAAGGTCAGGGGTAGACCAACCACCGCAAGCTGCCAGAGGAGCTTGCGCGGCCCCGCGACGAGGCCGACCACCGCGATGCCGCAGAGGATCAGCACGCAGATGCCGGTGGTCGCCTTGAGCAGGATCGACCAGGGAGCCGAAAATTCACGCATACGCTAGCGTAACAGGCCGCCGCGCTCCCCGGCCGGAACAACCGTCAGTTCTTCGGGCGATCCTCGGCGGCGAGTTCGTAGAAGTCGAAGTTGCGGAACGGAAATCTGGGAGCCTGCAAGCGTCTGCAGCATCTCGCATTCCCCAGATACTGTGGGATTCATGAGCTTCCCACCTTCGACGCGGTGACGCCGGTCGCGTAAACCGGCAAGGCCGACGATTGCACACTATCGTTTGGGCAACCTCGTCAACCAGAAAGGCCAACGCAGGCTCGTCAGTTGCGTAGTCTGGTCCGACATCTCAGTTGCCGCCCAATCTCGAGACGTCCGCCCTGTGTTAGGTAGCGCTTGATCGAATTCCTGCCGTGAGCTAATTTTTGGTGGCGCTGCGCCTCAGGAAGTGTGTGCCCGATTCGCGGGTCGAAAATTGCCGTCTACCTTCAGATGAGACGCCAATTGCACTCCTATGCCGCTCTTTTCGAGCTTCGAATCAACGAGGTCGCTGCGTGTGGACACCATGTGAACAGACACCATGGAGCTGATACGTCATGCCAAGAACCACCATCAAGAAGTACACTGCGTTGGAATACTACAACATGACGGACAGCCAGTTTCGAGAGCTATACGAAAGCGAGAGTTTTCAGAACCTCATGAATTTTCTCGAAACGCGTGTCCGCCTCGAGATCATCAACATCATCAGACGCTTTCGTCTAAAGGGTGATGTCCTTTTCGAAGTTAGGCAAAAGACAACCGCGTCGGCATACGCCAAGCTGCAGCGGGTCATCCTGCGCAACCAGGCTGATTTCGGAGCACGGAAAGTCTACCTCTTCGAAATACTACAAGACCTAGTCGGTGCCCGCCTAATCTGCATGCACGACGAAGCACAGAAGAAGCTCTTTGACCATATATTGCAGGTCGAAAGTCTCGCCATACAAGCGACCGGGCTGGAGTACTACACAGCGCCATTCAGGGAATATACGCTGTCCAAGGACATTCATGATGACCTGTCCAAGAGTGTCAAGAGATTGCATGAAGATTCGAGCAAGGGAAAAACCACTCTTGAAAGAAAAAGCAAGTCATCGAACTATGAGTCTCTGCACTTCTACGTCAAATTCGGGTCGCAGATCGATGAGTTCCTAATTGATGACCTCACAAGCACCAAAGCGTCGAGCAGCAAGAACGAGCGAGTTCGTGACAAGGCTGAGCGCGACTATCTTGCGGCAATACTCTCGGAGCTTGGTGATCGCGAGAAGCGCTTGATATCAGAGATCCCGATCGAATTCCAGATCAGGACTATTACGGACCACCTGTGGGCACAGGAAGAACATCGATATGTCTATAAGAACTCTGGCGCTGGGGCGATCGACGAGAAGGAAGGCGAGACTCTGGCTTTGCTCAAGAGCGCCTTCACTGGACTGAAATTCGCATACTTCAACGTGGAGCGCCTCAGGTCGCTCGTTCGCAGCATTACAGATAGTAGGGAATTGCCGACCCCATCGTACTCGGGGTCAAGCAAGGACATGGATCCCCGTCGTTTCGCCTTCTTTGGAAACGCCTCCACAAAGGCGAAAGCGAGAAAAGAGTTTCAGAAGGCGGAACGAATTTTTCTCAAGGCCGATCAGGACCTAACGCAAGAGGCCGTAATCAAGGCGCTGGTCGATTTGAATCGGTTCATTTCGGTCAACAGCCCAAGTGACAAAGTTCCCTTCGATCCGCACTCCTGGGGCCAGAGAAGGCTGTTTTACCTTCTGCTCGGGTTCACCGCGCTCTTTTCTACCGCAAAGTCACTGCCTGCCAAAATCGCTGTGCGCTTGAACAATGAACTCGGTTTGAGCGATTTGGTCGGCGATGCCGCGTTCAGAGCCTCTGTAGAGGACGAAGAGGGTAGCCTGAAGCTAGCGGCAAAACTGTATGAGCGCGTAGAGACCTATGACGGATTCGCGCTCACTCTCATCGGTGAGGACGATGAGCTATGGGACGATGCGAGCGCCATATTCAAGGACCCGCTTGTCCGAATCAGACTAGCATCGAGTTTCTTCTTGCAAAATGAATTTGCCGGTGCGAGGCGAGCGCTGCTCGATCTGTTTCATGCAGAAGGACGTGACGACCTGATCGGATGGACAGAACATCCACTTGCCGGCGCCTTCTCGGCCTCCGAGATGCTGATGCGCTACTCTCAGTACATATTCTTCGAGTCCTTCGAAGACAGTGACAAGCTGGTCGAGAATTTCCAGGACCTGATTGCTGCGTCCGCTGCGCTATTCTCGCTAGAAATCGATGAATTCAATCCGGAGCACTATCGTAGTTGCTGCTGGTACTATTCGCT
>JBCCZC010000142.1:0-12574 GCA_039188505.1 Pseudomonadota bacterium
GGCATCGTCTTCCAGAGCTGGCAGGCGCTGTTCCGGCTCCGCCCTGACGGCACCTTCGACGTCTGGGATTTCCCGTCCGAGTGGCGGATCAACTCCTTCTGGGCGGCGGACACGCTCTGGGTCCAGCGGCGCGAGGACGGCCTGCTGCGCTGGCGCGACGGGGCGTGGGAAACGGTTTCGGCCCTGCCGGCCCTGCGCGAAACCCCGATCGACGCGATGCTCGAAGTCGACGGCACGGTGATCATCGGGACGCGGGATCGGGGTCTATACCGCCTCACCGACGGGCAGGTGGAGCCCTTCGCCAGCGAGGCCGACGGCTACCTGCGCCGCAACAATGTCTATCGAGGTCTGGTCCTTCCCACCGGCGAGATGGCATTCGCAACACTCAACGGTGGGCTGGTCGTGCTCGACCGGGGCGGCGGGCTGCTGCGTATCGTCGACCGGCGTCTGGGGCTGCGCGACGACACGGTGTACGCGCTCGCGGCGGATCAGCGCGGGGGCCTTTGGCTCGGGCTGTCCAATGGTCTCGCGCGAGTCGAGATTCCCTCTCCGCTTTCCTTGATCGACAGCCGCCTCGGCTTCCAGGGCTTTCCGCAGTCGCTCGTGGAACATGACGGTCAGCTCTGGGTCGGGCACACCCGTGGTCTGGGGATCCTCGTGCCCTCCGCGGATCCGGCCGGCGCCGTCGGCTGGCAGGATGTCTCGGCGCTCGACGGCCAGACCGGGTCCCTGACGGTCGTCGACGATCGCCTGCTCATCACCAGTGGGCGGCAGAGCGAGTACGGCGTCTGGGAGCTTCGCGGCAGCGACGTCGAGCTGGTCCGGCCTTCGGCGGATCATTCGACGGTCCTTCTGCATTCGCGCCAGGACAACCGACGGGTCTGGATCGGGCTGAATATCGGCCTGGCTTCGATCCGCCTGGAGGACGGCGTGTGGCGCGACGAAGGGCGTGTGCCCGGGATCGACGTGTCCGCGCGTACGCTCATCGAGGACGCGGCGGGCCGCGTCTGGATGGGTACCGAAGGCGCGGGCGTCTTCCGGATCGACACCGCGGGCGCCGGCGCCCCGATCGTCGAGCGCTTCGGCACGGCCAACGGGCTCGTGCAGGGCTACAGCTACCTCTACGGCTTCGGCGAGGACATACTGGTGGCGACGCCCCGCGGACTTCTCAGGCACGATGCCGCGGCCGATCTTTTCGTACCCGAAACCCGCTTCGGCGAGGTCTTCGCCGACGGGACGCGGAAGATCCAGTACGTCATCGAGGACGAGCGCGGCGGCGTCTGGATCCTCTCGTCCGACGCGACGGGCCCGGTGCAGCTCGACCACGCCGTGCCCCGGTCCGACGGCAGTTTCGCGATCGAGGAGACCGCCCTGCGCCGCGTCGAGCACCTGCTGGTCGCCGATACCGAGTCAACGCTCTTCGTCGACGACGAGGGCGTGGTCTGGGTCAGCGGCAGCGGTGGTCTGATCCGCTTCGACGAGAGTGTGGCCTGGCGCATGGACCAGCCCTTCGCCGCGCGGCTGCGGAGCGTTACCGCGGCCGGCGCCGGCTCCCTCTTCGGCGGCGAACGGAGCGATCCGAACGACGCGCCCGCGGAGTTGCCCCATCGACCCGAGTTCGTCCGCTTCGAGTTCGCAGCGCCTGTCTTCGAGAACGCCGGCGCCACGCGCTACCAGTACCGCCTCGACGGACTCGAGGACGACTGGTCGGCCTGGACCCCGGAGTCCAGCCGGACCTACACGGGCTTGCCGGGCGGCCGCTACGTCTTCCGTGTTCGGGCTCGGGACGTGCTTGGGCAGCTGAGCGCGGAGGACACCTTTGCCTTCCGCGTCGCGCCGGCGTGGTTCCAGACCGCGTCGGGCATCGCGGCCTTGCTGACCCTGTTCTCCGGGCTGGTCTGGGCGGCCGCTTCGATCCAGTCGCGCCGGCTTCGCGGACAGACGCGACGCCTGGAAGCCGTGGTCGCAGAGCGGACCCGGGAACTCCTCCTGGTGAACGATCAGCTCGCGGCCTCCGCGGCGACCGATCACCTCACCGGGCTACCGAACCGCCGCGGCTTCACCCAGCGCGCGACCGAGGAAGTGGAGCGGGTCGAGGAAGGCAGCCTACTTTTCACGCTCATGCTCGCCGACATCGACGACTTCAAGAGCCTCAACGACCGTTACGGGCATGACTTCGGCGACATCGTGCTCGAGACCGTGGCGGCGACGCTCCGCTCGGCCGTGCGTTCCCGCGATCTCGTGGCCCGCTGGGGCGGCGAGGAATTCGCCTTCCTGCTGCCCGAGACTTCGGTGGCGGAGGCGCGGGATATGGCAGCGGCGATCCGCGAGCTCGTGGCGGCGCTCGAGCTGTCCGCCGGCGGGGACGCGGTCCCCGTTTCGCTCACCTTCGGTATCGCCTCCTACGAACCGTCGCTGTCCATCGAACAGGCCTTGAAGCGTGCTGACATCGCGCTCTACCACGGCAAGGAGCTCGGCAAGGATCAGGCGGTGGACTGGCGTCCGAGCTTACCTGCCGCCCTGCGCTGAAGCGCCGGTGTCGCTCGGACCCGGCCGTCCAGCTGGCCCGCCAGTGGGCGCTCCGGATGCCGGTCGGGATTCTTCGCGGTTCTCTGATCAATCCCGGGCGGCTCAGTCGGGGGCCTTGAGATTGCCCTCCCAGAGCGGTGGGCTGACGTCGCGTTCGAAGTCGCTGAACATGATGTTGAAGGCGATGCTGACGCGCCGCGTGCTGCTCGAGCCCTGGAAAGGCTGGACCGAGTGCACCAGCCACGACGGGAACAGCACGAGGGTGCCCGCCTTCACCCCGATGGTCATCTTCCCGGCGTTCTCCGTGTTCTGCTCGCGGGTCGGCGGCATGAACAGGTTGGGCTGGACGCGCGGATCGTGAAAGGTGATGTTGTCGCCACCCGGGGGCACCTCAACGTAATAGACGCCGCTGAGGTAATTGTTCGGGTGGCAGTGCTCCTTGTGCGGCGTCCCCGGCCACGAGACGTTTGCCCAGCACCCGGTGATGTCGAACTGCCGATAGCGAATCTTGAGGAAGTCGAGGGCGCTGCGGGTTGCACCAGCAATCTGGGGCAGGAGACCACCGAGCGCCGGATCGGTGTGCAGGTTCTGGTCCGTCTGCAGTCGCTGCCCGAGCACATGATCGGTCTTGGCCGCGATCATCGCGTCGAGCCGCGACGAGATCGGCGCGTTGATCGCAGTCACCTTCTCGGGTGCCAGGTCGAGATACCAGACGAAGGTGGGGAACAGCGGCAGGATGCGGATTTCTTCCTGGGCCATGAGCGCTTTTCTTTTCTCGCAGGGATAAGACGGTGACCGTAGCGGCGGGCATCGGGCTTGTCGACTCGCGAGTCGCCCGGGTTCTCAGGTGATGTGATGGGTTGGCTTGAGCGGCCGCCAATGCCACCGGCACGAGGGCAGCGCCGGTTAGGGAGACCTGCAGACCTTGAACGCCGGAGCTGCCGGGCGCCCCATCCTCAACGGCTTCTGATCCGCCGGCGAACGAAGTCGATATGCAGTTTCAGATCGTAGAGTTCGTCCGCATAGGACAGGGGCGTCGCGACCTGGTCGACCTCGGATTCGATCGCATCGGCCCGCGCCACGAGCGGGGCCGCGTCCGCGCCTTCCCGCGATGCGCGCTCGAGAGCCTGAAGGTCGTCGTACCAGCGGTAGATGCGAGAGCGGACTCGCCAGCGGTAGAGCGGCGGGAAGGCCTTCGCCATCGGGATGATGAGCGCGACCAGCGGCAGCAGCAGCACGATGGCGCGATTGATAAGCGTCGCGGCCCAGAAGGGCAGCACCCGCTGGAGGAAACTGGGTCCCTGTTCGTGGAAGATCTCCGCTCCCTCATCGAGCGGCAAGGACACGTGTCGCGGCGAGGGGAAGGTCCCGCGCGGTGCGAACAGGCTGTCCTCATCGAGGCGGCTCGCCTTCAGCAGCACGAGGTCGACGAGCGCCGGGTGCAGGCTGTCATCCGCCACGAGGTTTGCGGCGACCGCGGCAAGGTCCACGGCGGCGGGCGGTACGTTGCGGGCGAGGTCGATGGCCCCCTCGGGCAGGATGACCGCCGCGATGAAGCGACGCTGCAGGTGATAGGCGGGGGCGCGGTCGAGGTCAAGCAGCTGGAGCTCGTCCGAGGTCATGAGCCGGTCGAGGATGGCCGCGCGCTCGGATGCGACGAACACCGCAGCGTCCAGCTCGCCCGCGAGCAGCGCGTCGGCAGCAGCGGTGGTCGTCAGATCGCCCAGTTCGCGGCCCTCGAGGCCATTCAGCGCCAGCAGTTCCAGGAGCAGTGCCCGGGTGCCGCTGCCCTCGGGGCCGATGCTGGTGCGTAGGGAGGTGAGGTCCGCGAGTCCTTCGGGCACGACCTCCGTGCGATGGAAGATCCAGACGGGCTCGAAGAAGAGGCTCGCCAGGCTCCGCAGGTCGGGATCGTCGGTCCGCGTGCCCCCCTGGGCGAGCGCGAGGTCCACCTCGCCGGCTGCGAGCAGCGCGAGGTTCTCGTTACTGCCGGCCGTGGGCCGCAGCGTGAGCTCGATGCGGTCCTCGGCCAGCGCGTCGGCAAGCCGCATGCCCCAGGCGTGGTAGGCGCCGTCGACGGAGCCGGTTGCCATGACGATGTTCTTCGGTGGCGCCGGTCGCACGTACTTCGAGGCGACAACGAATCCGGTGGCCGCCAGCGCGATGGCGACCACCCAGAGCGAAAATAGTCCCGTGCTGCGCGGCATTGGTCCGAGGTCTCCGTGCGAACCGCGATTGTCATGCGCGGCGGCGGGGCTCGCAAGCCTCGCCTCGGCCGTGCGGGCGCCGATCGTTCGTCGACCCTGCTGGGCCGATCGCGGTGGTCAGACGACGCCGAGCAGGCGCAGCCCGAGGGCAAGCTGGCAGGCAAACCCGACCGCGAAGGCGATCGTGCGCAAGAGGGGAATGCCCGCGGCGTAGATGACGGCATGGGCGACACGCGAGGCCAGAAATAGCCTGCTGGCGCTCTCGGTCAGCGGGTTGCCCAGATCCAGGAGTGCGATCGCGAGGACCAGCGGCGCGAAGACGACGAGGTTCTCGATCGCATTCCGGTGGGCGTTGGCGAGGCGCCAGGCCCAGTCTGCCTGCGGTCGTTCGTCCGGCTGGGGATTTCTCAGCGCGTTCCAGAGACCCATCTCGATCAGGCGGTTGATAATGATCGGGACCCAGAGCACGCCGGTGAACAGGGCGACGGCGGTCAGGGCGAAGACTTCGGGCGGCAGTCCGTTCATAACACTCTCCAATTGTCGGGAGCTTCAGCGTATTGCTATGGGCCAGTTGAATATTTTCGCTCAACAGCTGATTTCTTGACTGATACGACTGAAGTGACGGATCCGTTCGAGCAGGCGCTCGCTGACCTTCGGGTCGAGGGTTGCGTGGTGCTCCACGACGCCTACGGCGCGCCGTGGGCCATCGACGTGCCCTCGGCGGCGGAACTCCGGCCGTTGCTCGGGGCGGCGCCGGATGTGCACGTGGTGCCGTTTCATCTCGTCCGGGAGGGGGCCTTCGAACTCCGCGTCGCGGGCGCCGGAAATCATCCGGTCGGGCATCGGGAGGTCGCCATCTGTGCGGGTGGACAGGCCCATCGCATGCAGCGCGGCGAGCCCATGACCGCCTGCTCGCTCGCGTCCATCCTCGCCGGTTCCGGGCCCGCGCCGGCGGCGGGTGACAGCGGTGCCCGCACGATGCTCGTCTGCGGCGTTTTCATGCTGCGTGCGACGCCGACGAATCCGCTGTTGCTCGCGCTTCCCGCGGTCATGACGCTACCCACGGACGATGAGGCCAGTGCGCCGATGCTGGTACACGCGACGGAAATGCTGATGCTGGAGCTTCAGCGCACCGACCTCGCCAACGGGAGCTTTGCCGCCGCGCGGATCCTCGAGCTCTTCTGCGCCGAAGCCCTGCGCGCCTACCAGGCCGAGGCGGCCGACCGGGTGGGCTGGTTCGGCGGCCTTGCCGATCCAAAGGTCGGGCAGGCGCTGGCGCTCGTCCACGCGGACCCGGGCCACCGCTGGAGCGTCCCGGTGCTGGCGGGTCGTGTCGCCCTCTCGCCCTCGCGCTTTGCCGCGCGCTTCCGCGAGCGCGTCGGCGAATCCGTCGGTGCCTACCTGACACGCTGGCGCATGACCGTCGCCTGCCGGCTGCTGACCGATACCGAAGATTCCATCGCCGGTATTGCCGAGCGCTCGGGCTATGGCGCGGTGTCCTCCTTCACGCGCGCCTTCAGCGCCAGCCTGGGCATCCCGCCGGCCGAATGGCGGCGAAGGGCCCGCCGATCATCCGCGCCCCTTTGACGCGAGCGGCGCTCGGGAGAGAATTGCAGGTTCTGACGGCGGGAGAGTGAAATGGCGGATGAACTGCAGTACCTGACGGGCTTCGGCAACGAGCACGAGAGCGAGGCCTTGCCCGGCGCCCTGCCGGTCGGCCGCTTCAATCCCCAGCGGGTGCGCTATGGCCTCTACGCCGAGCAGTTCAGCACCACGGCCTTCACGGCGCCGCGCCACGCGAATCGACGCTCCTGGCTTTACCGCATCCGGCCGTCGGTTGCCCAGGGCGACTGGCGGCGCATCGAGCACGGCCTTGTCCGGACGGCGCCGTGCACGGAGGCGCCCTTTCCGCCCGATGCCATGCGTTGGGACCCGCTTGCCGCCCCCATGGAACCCACCGGTTTCGTCAAGGGGCTGGTGACCCTGGCCACGAACGGGGACGCCGCGACGCAGGTCGGGATCGCGATTCACGTTTACCGCGCCAACGCGTCCATGGGCGA
Organism: Pseudomonadota bacterium; assembly: GCA_039188505.1. GTDB lineage: Bacteria > Pseudomonadota > Gammaproteobacteria > Xanthomonadales > SZUA-38 > JBCCZC01. The sequence continues at coordinate 6,797 of JBCCZC010000142.1, forward strand.
GCGCTACTTCTACGACGCCGACGGCGAGCTGCTGATCGTGCCCCAGGCAGGGCGGCTGCTGGCGCGGACCGAGCTCGGTCGGCTGGCGGTGTCGCCCGGGGAGATCCTTGTCATTCCGCGCGGGATCAAGTTCGCCATCGACCTGCCAGACGGCTCGGCGTACGGCTACGTGTGCGAGAACTACGGCGCACCGCTCGAACTGCCGGAGCGCGGTCCGGTCGGCGCCAACGGCTACGCGAACGACCGGGACTTCCAGTATCCCGTCGCGGCCTACGAGGATCGCCAGGGCCGCTTCGAACTCGCGGCCAAGTTCGCCGGCGAGCTCTACGTGGCCGAGCTGGACCATTCACCGCTCGACGTCGTGGCCTGGACCGGAAACTCGGCGCCCTACAAGTACGACCTGGCGCGCTTCAACGTCATCAACACCGTGAGCTTCGATCATCCGGATCCGAGCATCTTCACGGTGCTGACCTCGCCGTCCGACACGCCCGGCGTGGCCAACGTCGACTTCGTGATCTTCCCGCCGCGCTGGATGGTGGCGGAGGACACGTTCCGTCCGCCCTGGTATCACCGCAACATCATGAGCGAGTTCATGGGGCTGATCGAAGGCGTGTACGACGCCAAGGAAGCCGGCTTCGTGCCCGGCGGCTCGAGCCTCCACAACTGCATGACCCCGCACGGCCCCGAGGCCGCGGTCTTCGAGAAGGCGACGAACGCCGAGCTACGGCCCGAGCGCTACCGGGACACGCTGGCCTTCATGTTCGAATCGCGCTACCCGATCCGGCCCACCGCTCATGCATTGGAGACGCCCGCGCGGCAGCATGACTACACCCGCTGCTGGGATGGGCTTGCCAGCCACTTCGACCCCGGGGAGGGTTAGCCCGACGCGGGGCGCAGCCGTTCCAGCACTTCCGCGTGCAGTTCGGGGCTGCTGCTGGTCACGAGACTCCCCCCATTGACGAGATCATCGGTCTGGCCGGCCAGGGTGGTCGCGACGCCACCGGCCTCGCGGATGCAGGGCACGATGGCAGCGATGTCCCAGGGCGCCATGATCGTGTCGACGGCGGCGTGCAGGACGCCCCGGCAGACCAGGGAATGCTGCAGGCAGTCGCCGCAGAAGCGGAACGCGCCAGCGTCGCGGATGACGCGCTCCAGTGGCACGTCCGCGTGGCCCGGTGCAGGCTCCAGTGCCGTGGCGTGGAGCCCCGAAGCCGACACGTTTGCCGTCGCGAGCTCGACGCCGGGCGTCACCGACACGCGCTGGGGCGCGGCATCGCGGGTGCGGAACCAGCAGCCTCCGCCCCGCCGGGCATAGACCGTCTCGCCGGAAACCGGCATGTGAATGACGCCGAGCACCGGGTCGCCGTTCTCGAGCAGTGCGATGAGCGTGCCGAACAGCGGCACGCCCAGGGCGAACCAGCGCGTGCCGTCGAGGGGGTCGATGACCCAGCTCAGGCGATGGTCGGTCGCCGCCTCGCCGAACTCTTCGCCGAGCACGCCGTGGTCGGGATAGCGTGTAGCGATCGCGTCCCGGATCGCGTGTTCCGCGGCGCGATCGGCCTCGGTCACCTCGCTGCCATCGGCCTTGCGCTCGACGGCCGCGCGGCGGTAGCGGGGCAGGATCTCCGCCTCCGCGAGATCGGCGAGCTTGAGCGCGAACTCGAGTTCTGCCTGCACGTTCAGCCCTCGCAGGCGGGTTGCGACAGCGGCTGGGTGAGCCGATCCAGGACCAGCTGACCGGACCCGAAGCCTGGCAGGTCGGCGGTGTAGCTGGCGCGCAGGCGGTCGTCTTCGAGCGAGACGCTCAGCACGCCCCATGCCTCCCGAACAACGTCACCGGAGGGTGCGGTGAAGGCCGGTCCCGTAAACCGCCCGAGATCGAAGCGCACCTCGTCCCCGTCGCGAACGCCCTCCCCGTAGAGCCAGAGCTGCTCGCCGTCGAGGCCGTAGGTGAACCAGGCGGTGAAATAGCGATCGTCGTCCTGGGCCTCGATGATGAAGCCCTCGCCATTACGGTCCGGATCGAACCAGAGGCCCGACAGTTCCGGCAGCGGCGCATCGCAGGCGGCGTCGCCGATTCGGGTCAGCTGCTGGACACCGAAGCGGCCGCTGCGAAAGCCCTCGGGTCCGTTGAACTGCATCTCGCCGTCGCCGCCGGCCGTGAACAGGAAGGCGAGATCGCCCCAGGGTTCGAGCACCACGTCCGCGGCGTTGAATGCCGATCCGAAGCGGGCGCCGACGCCGCGCCAGCTCTGGTCAACGACCACCGCGTTATCGAGGATCTCACCCGTGCCGCCGATCCACGCCGGGGCGCCGGTCTCGTCGTAGGTGAACCAGTAGATCACCGCGCGGCCGCCCTCGAGGATCTGGATGAACCAGCCCTGACCGTCTCGCGCGGGGAAGAAGAACGACCCGCTGAGTGCCCCGTCGACGGCCTGCTCGGGCTCGTTGCGCGAGGGGATGCGCGTGTCGATGGGTGCCGCCACGTATTCCGGGTCGTAGCGGCACGGGCCCTCGTAGCGCTCCTCATCGACGATGGTGCCGCAGCGTACCTGCAGGTCCGCGGCGTCGGGCTGCTCATTGCTTTCCACCCAGCTCACGAGGGCCTCGAAGCCCGCGACGACTTCCGCCTCCGAGTACTGGCAGTGTCCGGGTTCGTCGTCGATCACCGTGGCGGCCACGACCTGCGAGGCCGGGATCTTCGCGAGGTAGTCGTGCTGGTGCTCGGGCACGACCAGGCCGTCTTTGTCCGTGTGGGTCATCAGCACCTTCGTCGCGCCTACGCGTCCGGTCGGCGTGTAGGAGCGCCGGAAGAACAGCTCGTCGAAGGCGTCGCGCTCGACGCGGCGGATCTGCGCGTTCATGTCGTCCTCGCCGTAGTCGACGTTGGCGTTTCCGAGCGCGGCCCGTTCGTCGAGCTTCTTCTCGTCGTAATAGAGGTCGCTGAGGGCCACGGTCGAGTAGCCGAGATTGATCGGCAGAAACGCCTCGGAGGTGCCGGAGAGATCGATGAGCCGCGCGAGCCGTTCGCGCTGGCCGTCGCTGCGCAGAATTTCCGGAATGCCGAGGCCCGTGCAGGCGAGTACCCGGGCGCCGATCACGGCCGCCGTTGCCTCGCCCAGAATGCCGTCGAAGTCCGCGGGGTTGAGCGCGAAAGGCAGGCCACTCGCACCGCCGGGGAGCTCGCCGTCGGTCCCATCGCAGACCACGTCGTAGATCAGCCTCAGGTCCAGCGCCGACTGCCAGACATCGCTGCCGGCCAGCGGCCCGCAGAGTGGATAGGCGCCGACGACGTTGCCGATGCCGCCGCGCTCGACCGCCTGCATCGTGACCAGTGCGCCGAGAGACCCACCGACAACGTAGACCTGCTCCGGCACGCCGAAGCGCGCGACGAAGGCGTCGTAAAGCTGCTGGTTGTCCTCGGTGGTCTGGAACAGCGCCCAGCCGTTCAGGCTGTAGCTCGATGCTGCAACGGCAAAGCCCTGCTCGAGCAGATAGTCGCCGAGCACGCCCAAGTCTGGCTCGATCTCGATGGAGCCAAGGTCGAAGCCGTGGTTGTAGAACACCAGCCCGTCCGCGGGCACCCAGTCGTCCGGCGCGCTCGCGGCGTAGAAGGCGCCGCTGGCGGTCTGACCGGTCAGTTCCTGGACTGCCGTTGCGGGTCCGGCGAGGAGCAGGGCTGCAGCTAAGAGGAGTCGGATCATGCGCGCATGATGCCAGAGGAGCGAGAAGGGGGAAAAAGGGGTCGGGGAAAAAGGGGTCAGGTACATTTTTCGCCGGCGAAAAATGTACCTGACCCCTTTTTCCCCCTTTCTCCTTTCCTCTTTTTCGTCTAGCTTTCGCCGACCGTTCTTGCGAGGGGCTGAACGTGCAGACCATCGACGTCACCGAAACGATCCCGATGCCCATCGAGGCGGCCTTCGAGCTGCTGGTCGATCACGCGAACTACAAACGGTTTCCGGGAGTCGTCGACTCCGAGCTGCTGCAACCGGGCACTGCAGAACCGAACGGGAAGGGCGCGCTGCGCCGGATTTCGCTCGGAGACGTGGTCCTCGACGAGGAGATCACCGCTTTCGAGCGGCCTCAGCGGATGGACTACCGGATCGTGAAATCCAAGCCGATCCGAGTGGACCACCAGGGCGGCTCGATCCGTCTCGAAACGGTACCCGAGGGGACGCGAATCCACTGGACTTCGACGATGCGGCTGCGCATTCCGCTCGTGGGCTGGTTCATCACGCGCCGCGCAGTGCAGCAGTTCGACAAGGGTTTCCGGGCGTTGCTCCGGGCGCTCCCGGAGGCGGCTTAGGCCTCCGCGAAAGTGCCGGCCCGGGCTACCTTGTCGACGCCTCCCGCGCCAATTCAGCAGCGTGCACGGCCGCCCCGACGATGCCGGCCTCGTTCAGTGTCTGGGCGGGCTTCACCTCGGCGCGCACGTCGATACGGTCCGCGAAGCGGTCGAACTTCTTACTGGCGCCGCCGCCGAGCAGGATCAGGTCCGGCCAGAGCAGCGCCTCGAGCTGCTGCAGGGCGCGATTGAACCGATCACCCCATTCGGACCAGCTCAGGCCTTCGTCCTTGCGCACGCGACCGGCCGCATGGTTCTCCGCGGTCACGCCCTTGCGGAGATAGATGTGGCCGAGCTCGGTGTTTGGCATGAGCGTGCCGTTGGAGAAGAGGGCGGTGCCGAGGCCCGTGCCGATGGTGACCATGAGCACGACACCGTCGAAATCCTTCGCGGCGCCAAAGCGCGTCTCGGTCATGCCGGCGGCGTCCGCGTCATTCAGCGCGTAGACCGGGCATCCCGTCGCATCGGCCAGATGAGCTGCGAGATCGAGATCCAGGAAGCCGGGATCGATGTTGGCTGCTGTCCGCACCCGGCCATGCTGGATGGCGGCCGGAAAGCCGCATCCAATGGGACCCTGCCAGCCTTTCTCGTGGACCAGCTGGGCGACGACCGCCGCCACCGCGTCGGGCGTGGCGGGCCGAGGCGTCGGAATGCGCAGACGCTCGGTCAGCAGGCGACCGGTCTTGCTGTCGACGATCGCGCCTTTGATGCCCGAACCGCCAACGTCGATGCCCAGGATTTCCATGATGCAGTGTCCTCCCTCGCTCCATCATAAGGCTCGACGCAGGTCACGCGAATCCCTGGTGTGCACCTTCGGCCCGGGTGCGCATAGGCAGCTGGCGCAGGGCCGGGCTATAGTCAGCGTTTCCACACGAAGGGACCCGCGAGCGGATGCCGAAGTCACCGGAAGAAATGGCGCAGTCGATGATCTCGAATCTGCCGGAGAAGACCGGCAAGGGGCTCGAGGAATGGCTGACGATCGTAAAAGCGACCGCGCTCTCGAAGCACGGTGAGATCGTTAAGCACCTGAAGGGCGAGCATGGCGTCACCCATGGCTATGCCAACCTGATTTCGCAGCTTCATCTGAAGGGCGGGTATGCCGAAGACGGCGATGCGCTGGTCAACGCGCAGTACGCTGGCGCGAAGGCCGCTCTGCGACCGATCTATGACGCCCTGGCCGCGGCGGTTGGCGAGTTCGGCGCCGACGTCGAGCTGGCGCCGAAGAAGGCCTACGTGAGCCTGCGTCGGAAGAAACAGTTCGGCCTGATCCAGCCGTCGACCCGCACGCGTGTGGATGTCGGCATCAACCTGAAGGGCGATGCGCCCTCGGGCCGCCTTGAGGCATCCGGTAGCTTCAGGGCCAATCGCTTCATCCGGCGCGCTCGAAGGCTTCTCGAAGCCAGTCGATCAGCTCCGCATCCACCTCGTCGGCA
>JBCCZC010000143.1:0-12567 GCA_039188505.1 Pseudomonadota bacterium
CGTCGGGGCTGACAAAGCCGTAGCCGTCGGGATGGCCGATCACGCGGCCCGGCTCGAGATCGAGCTTCTGCGCGATGCCGTAGCCTTCGCGTCGGTTCTTGATGAGCTGGCCGGCCTTGATCATGGCGGTCAGGCGGCGCCGCAGGGCCTCACGATCGCGATCGAGGCTGAGGCCGAGGACCTCGGCGATGCGGCCTTCCTTCATCAGTTCTCCGTGCTCGTTGAGCATGGCGAGGATGGCTTCACGGCTGGGAATGGGGTGTTCGTAGCGGGACGCCTCACGCCGGGCGTGCGGGTCCTCGATGGCGCGCTTGCCGCGCCGCTTTTTCTGGGTGCTCAAGAAAGGTACCTGGGGGAAGGGCGGAATGTGGTCCGCAAAGCACCATTGTAGCCGGTTCGCGGAGGCGAAGCCCGGTAGCGCGGTGGGCCGGGCCGCCGCAGCGGCCCGGCCGGGAACTCAGTTGTTGATGAACTTCGCGAAGACGTCGCCGAAGTCCTTGCGGACATAGCTGGCGTAGCTGCGCTTCATCCAGGCGAAGGAGTACTCGTTCACCGTCTTGAACTGCGCCTCCGGGACTGTCGAATCGTGACCCCGCGCAATCGCACTCGCGGCGGTGTCGAGGCTCTTGTAGGCGTAGCTCAGGAGCTGCGAGTTCTCCGACTGGATCGAGGCGATCTTGAGCAGCGCCTTGTAGAGGTCCTTCAGCTGCTCGATCTGGTTCTTGTCGACGTCGATCGAGTAGCTCTCGTCGCCCATGCGGAACTTGATCTCCACGTCCATGTCGATCGTGCCCGCAGTCTCGAGGAACACCTCGGAGATCACGTTGTTGTAGTAGGACTTTCGGCGCAGCATGCGCTTCTTGCTGAGCGCGGTCGTCCCGTCGACGTGGATCAGCGCTTCGTTCGTGAAGCAGTACTCGTCCTGCTTGGACTTGATGAGGAAGTAGATCTTCTCCTCCTCCTCATGCATCACGTAGTCGTCGGCCTCGACCTTGTCGTAGTCCTCCGGACCGATGATCTTGCCGATATCGCTGAGGCCGAGCGCCTCGGATGCAACGCGTTTGAACACCATGCTGTGCTTCCTCCCTGGTTGGATCTGAAGATTAGCACGCGCCGCCTGGCTGACCTCGCCAGCCGCGGATCACAGCGCGACAACGTGCTCTCCCATGCTTCAATGCCGTGAGCATGGAAACCGCACGCGGGAACGTCCCTGGCCACCATTGGTGACCGCATCGCGCCGCCGGGACCCGACCGATTCTCCGGAAAAGCGTGACGCAGTTCACACTTCCGCGGGGTGCGGGGCAATTTCCTACGCCTCGGCGGGTCGCTTGCCCATGCCCTGTTGCACGGCAGCGCGTAACGTGGGAACCGCGTCACAGCACCCCTAACAGATGACGCCCTCAGGCCGGTGAGCTGGCGACCCATTGCGCTGGCTCCCGGCCACCCTCTGTCCGCATCCATGACCCGCAACGATCGGGGACTCCGGGAACGAACCAGGCGATGTTCCGGATGCGACCGGATCGAGCCTACGCGTGCTGAATCACGGCCTTCACGGCGTTGACAACCGTCGGGCCTGTGGTACTCTTCGCGGCCTTCCGACGCTCATGCCGAGGTGGCGGAATTGGTAGACGCGCTGGCTTCAGGTGCCAGTGGGGGCAACCCCGTGGAGGTTCAAGTCCTCTCCTCGGCACCAAGTCGGAAACGAAAAGGCCCGCTGCTAGCGGGCCTTTTCGTTTCCGAATCGGCGCCAACGACAGGACCCCCTCCATTTTCTTATCTTCCGTTTGTTGGGTTTGCGGGGCAGACTCGAGGCGGGCGGTTGAATGTTGGCGTGGGGGCGGGGCTCGAGTCGGTTCAAGTCCTCTCCTCGGCAACATCGGAATACGAAAATACACGCCTTCAGCGGATCTTTTCGGATTACGAGGGGGTCAAAGACAGGACTCCCACTATCTTCCTTATCCTCTGTTGGTTGTGTCTGCAGGGCAGACTCGAGTCGTGCCGGCGAGTATTCGCGTAGGGACGGGCTCGAGTCGGGTCAAGCCCTCGACGCCATTCTCCATCCGGTCATTCGCTACGACGGGATCGGCGCCTACTCCCGCGAGATCAGATACTCCGCTACGGCCTGGTAGGCCGGTAGTGAGGTCGGGTCGATGGCGGCGTTCTTTGCCGTGGGGAAGGACGCGAACCGCACGAGCACCATCTCGGCCGTCGGGTCGACGTAGATGGTCTGGCCGTACACGCCGCGCGCTGCGAAGGCGCCGTGGTCGTTGTGGAAGACCCACCACATGCTCCGGTAGCTCCCGCCCGGAATCGTCTTGAAGCCGCCTTTCGCGAACAGCTCCCGATCACCACCGGCGCGGATGTTTTCGACCACCGCGGCGGGAAACAGGCGTTCGCCGTCGAGCTCGCCACGGTCGAGCATCAGCTGGCCGATCCGGCCGAGGTCGCGGAGGCCCGCGCTCAGGCCGCCGCCGGCAAACGGTGTGCCGCGACCGTCGACCGTCATGTAGGCGTCCTGTTCGGCCCCGATGCGCTGCCAGATCCGCTCCGACAGCAGCTCCGTGAGCTCGCGGCCGGTGGTGCGGGACACGATCCAGCCGAGCACGTCCGAGTTGACCGTTTTGTAGGCGAAGCCCTCGCCGTGGGCGCCGGCGGGTCGAACCGTCTGCAGGTATTCGAAGTAGCCCTCGGGGCCGTCGTAGCCCGCGGGCTTGGGCAGCGGACTGGCGGCGGCGGAATAGATCCAGATGTCGGCGTTCGGATCCGCGTAGTCCTCGCTGTAATCGAGGGCCGTGGTCATGTCCATGACCTGGCGGACCGTGGCATTGCCGAAAGCACTCCCGGCGAGCTCAGGGATGACCTCCGCGACGGGCTTCGAGTCGTCGAGGGTGCCTTCCACGACCAGAATCTCGGCCAGCAGGCCGGTCATGGACTTGGTCATCGACATCGTAGCGTGCTTGCCGGCCTCGCCGAAGCAGCCGGAGTAGCGCTCATAGACGATGACCCCGCGATGCAGGATCAGCATGCCGTCGGTGTAGTTGGCCGCGAGCGAATCCGCCCAGGTCATCGGCGCGTCGGAACCGAGCGGTGTGAACGTGACCGCGTCGATGCCCGGCTCGAGCGGATAGCGTGGCAGCGGGTGTGGTGCGCCGAGGCCGCGGCTCACCTGCTCGGTGGGCAGCAGCTCGCGGATGTGGCAAACGGTCCAGCGCAGCTTCGGGAAGCTGAAGTAGTTGGAGTCGGGCTGGTCGATGCGCTTGTCGGGTGGGGGCGGAAATCCCTGCATCCAGCCGAGCGTGACGGGGTCCGAGGCGCGCGCATCGGGGGGAGTCACGTGCCCGTCGGCAACCGTTGCCTCGATCCCCGCGAGAAGTATCGCGGCAAGGGCGAGCAGTGCAGTCCTTCGCATCGGACGTCCTTCTAGGTAGTCAGATCCAAGGCGCCATCTTCGCGACCGCGATGTGGAAGCGCTGTGGCCGACGTAGCCACAGGCCTCCCGATCCCGGAGACAGTGTCAGGATGAGATCCGCAAGCGATCGGGTGGTAACTCGGATGAGAGGCCCGAGTCGGCTACCGGCTCGCGACGACCGCATTTCGCCCGCGCCGCTTGCCTTCGTAGAGCGCGGCGTCCGCGCGCTGGAGCAGTCGATCCACGTCGTCGCCGCCTTCGAGCTGGCAGACACCGAAGGTCATCGTGGTCCGGAGTTCCTGTTCCTCGAATTCCCAGCTGGCATCGGCAATCGCCGCGCGAACCTGCTCGGCGAGTGCGGCGGCGGCGTCGAGGTCGACCTCGCGAAACAGCATGATGAGTTCCTCTCCCCCCCAGCGCCCGACACTGTGCGGGTGCTGCACGAGGCCCTGAAGCAACGCCGCCAGCTGCTGCAGCACAAAGTCGCCGCAGCTGTGGCCGTGGCGGTCATTGAAGGATTTGAAGTGATCGATATCCGCAAGGGCCACGACCAGTGAGCGGCCGGGTTCAGCCGCACGGATCTCGCTGTTGAGTTGATCCACGATGTCGAAGCGATTGGACAGCTGGGTCAACATGTCCGTTCGCGCCATGCGCGCCATCCGCTCGTAGTTCTCCCGCAACTCTTCGTTTCGCTCGCGAACCGTCTGCAGGGAACTCGCGAGCTCGAGCATCGAATGCGTGCGCGCCTGCAGCTCGATGGCGTCGACGGGCTTGCGGATGAAATCGACGGCGCCCGCGCCTAGGGCCGTGCGAAGATTCTCCGCCGTGGTCATCACCCCGGTGCACATGATCACGGGAATCTGCGCCATGTCCGGGTCGGCCTTCAGACGTCGGATGAGCTCGATGCCGTTGATCTCGGGCATGTCCCAATCGGTGATGATGAGGTCCGGCCGCTCCAGCGCCGCGATCTTGAGCGCGCGGGATGCCGACGTGGACTGCAGCACGTCGTAGTCCAGATCGGGGTTTTCCTCGAAGCAGCGCGCAATGGCGCCCAGGTTCGGGGCCTCGTCATCGACGATGAGGATCTTTCGGGTCATGGTTGCCCGTCCTTCGGTACACCGGCATCGCCCATGCTAACGAGTTCCTTCGCTTCCTGGAGGCGTCGCGCGAAGCGCGCCTCGTCGGCCGCGGCAAGCGCGTCGCGGACGCCGTTGAGCCAGGCCGCGATGGGAGCGCCGAATTCCTGCTCGATCTCGTCGAGGCGGCGGTTGAGCTCCGTCACCCGGTAAGCCGGCGTGGACGCGAGCCCGTCGACGCGTTCCAGGAACAGCGCGCGGTTGGCTTCCGGGAGCGCGATCGCCGGGACGGCAGGGGGCTCGACGGTTGCTTCATGGGCGTTCACGATCTCGCCGTACGGCGCCGTGGCCAGGGTGAAGAAGAAGGTCGTCCCGCGACCGAGCTCGGAGGTGACCCCGATCTCGCCCCCGTGCGCCTCGATCGCGAGCCGGCAGTAGGACAGGCCGAGACCCGTGGAGCCGGTTCGCCCCGAGTTTCGCGCCGAAGCCTGGGCAAAACGGTCGAAGACCTTGGCCTGGTCCGCGGCCGCAATGCCCTCGCCGTCATCGATGATCTCCACCCGCACCCGGCCGTGCGCCGTCGCGCCCTGGCGGAGCATGATCCGCCCGGCGTCACCGGTGAACTTGATCGCGTTGGTGAGGAAATTGACCAGCACGCGATCCAACACCTCGGGATCCACCAGCACGAGATCTCGCGGCGAGAGGTGGTTCTCGATGGTCCGACCACCCCTCAGAAAGCTGACCTGATCGATCGCGCGCTTCGCCAACGCGTGCAGCGAAGAGGCTTGGCGATCCGGCGTCATCGCTGCGGTTTCGAACTTCTGCACGTCGAGGATATTCATGACCAGGTAGAGCATCTGACGCGCTGACTTGCGCAGCACGGAGCGATCGCTGTCTGCCACGCTGTGATCGAGCCCACTGAGAATCGCGTTCAGCGGATTCTTCAGGTCGTGCACGATCATCCCCGTCATGTCCTGCTTGAACTCGTCGAGTTCCAACAGCCGCTCGTTCGCAACGCGCAGCTCCTGGGCCTGGCCTTCGATCTGGTCCCTCTGCGAGACCACCTGTTCGGTTCGCAGCGCCACCTGCTCTTCGAGCTCGCGCTGGCGTCTACGGTAGGTCGAGAGCCGCATCAGATAGAAGGCGACCGGGGCGCCGATGCCGACGATCCAGTAGACCGTTTTCATCCACCACGTGAGCCACCAGGGCGGATCGACGATGAGCGCGAGCGACAGGGGCGACTCCTCCCACCGCCCGGCGGCGTTGGCGGCGGTGACCTGGAATTCGTAGGTGCCGTGGGGGACGTTGGTGTAGACCGCCTTGCGATCCTCGGCGGTCGTTTCCAGCCAGTCGTCGTTCAGCCCGAGCAGTCGATAGCGGAACCGGCTGCGCTCGGGCTGTCGAAAGCCCAGGGCGGAGAACTCGAAGGCGAAGATGGCGTCCTCCGGGCCAAGCCGGAGCGTTCGCAGCTGTGCGGGAGGCGCCGTCAATCGCGAGCCCGACCCCCACGGGACCGAGCGGTTGAACAGCAGGAAATCCGTGAGGACGATCGGCGTCGGCACCGACCGGCGAACCAGCTCGTCCGGTCGAAACGCGTTGAATCCCGCCGGCCCGCCGAAGTACAGCATGCCGTCTCGATCGATCGTGCTGGCGCCCGAATTGAACTCCTTGCTCTGGAGGCCGTCGGCAGCGACGAAATTCTCGAACCTTCCCGTCTCGGGATCGAACCGGCTCAGGCCCGCGTTGGTGCTCAGCCAGAGGGAACCATCGGTGGCCTGCTCGAGAGCGTAGACCGTGTCGTCCGCGAGGCCCTGCGCGGTCTGCCAGCGGTCGAAGGCCCCGTCCTCCTCGCGCCAGCGATTGAGCCCGCCTCGGGTTCCGACCCACAGTCGATCCTGGCGATCCACGAGCAGCGAGAGAACGATGCTGTTGCTGAGCGAGGTCGGGTCATCGGGGCGGTTCTGGAACCGCAGGAAATCATCGGTCGCGGGCACGTGGCGAGCCAAACCGTCCCGCGTGGCAATCCACAGGCGCCGCTGCGAATCCTCGGCAAAGGCGTAGACGTTGTCGTGGGGCAGGGACCGTTCGTCGTCCGTGATCGGACGGTAGTGCGTGAAGGTGCCGTCGGGCTGGCGGCGGTTGGCGCCGCCCCGAACGGTTCCGACCCAGAGCGTCCCGGCCGAATCCTCGAAGACGGACTTCACCTGGTCGTCGCTCAGGGACCGGGGATCGTCGGGGTCATGGCGAAAATGGGTAAAGCCCGCTTCGTCGTCGTTCAACCGGCTCAGCCCACCGCCGTCGGTGGCCACCCAGATCCGTTGCCCGCGATCCTCGTAGACTGCGTGCACCACGTTTCGACGCAGGCTAGCCGGGTCTTCGGAGTCGTGGGCGTAGTGGCGCGCCGACCGGCCGCTCGCCAGGTCGAACAGATCGAGCCCGCCCTGGCTCCCGATCCAGAGACGCTCCCTGGAATCGCTGAGGATCGACCACACGTAGCTGCTGCTGAGGGAGTCCGGGACGCCGGCCCGATTGCGGAAATGACCGAAGGCGCCGCTGTCGAGATCGTGCTGGCCGACTCCGGCCGTCGTCGCGACCCACAGGAGGCCCTCATCGTCGATGAAGAGGGAACGGATCCGATCCCCGGGAATCGAGCTTCGATCCGCCGAGTCGTGCCGGAGTAGTTGCCCGCGGCGCGCGGCCCGATCGTAGCGATTGAGCCCGCCGTAGCTGCCGAACCAGAGCGCACCGCGATCGTCCTCGGCGATTGCGAAGATGACGTTCGTAGCGATGTTGCCGCCTTCGACGGAGAGCTGGCTGAAGCCATCGCGCTCGCGGTCGTAGCGGTTGAGGCCCGCGGCAGTTCCGATCCACAGCTCACCTTGCCGGTCGGCATGAAGGCTCAGGACGCTGTCGTTGCTAAGGGCGCCCGCACCGTCGCCGGCGCGGTAGCGGACGATCTCTCCGTCCCGGGTCGACAGGCGCGCCAGCCCGCCGCGGTTCGAGCCGATCCAGACCTCGTCGCCCGCAACTACGATCGCGAGGACGTCGTCCGTTGCGAGGCCTCGGTCGGAATCCGGCTGGTGCGCGATGGCCTGAAGCACCTCGCCGGCTGCCGGATCGAACTCGATCACGCCCCGATTGGTCGCGAGCCAGAGATCGCCCTCGCCATCCGCCGCAATCTGACGGACGTAGGTGTCCCGGAGGTAGGTGGCGAAGTCGTCCGTGGCGGGTCGATAGTGGCTCAGTCCGCCCTCGGTTCCGATCCAGAGCCGCCCGGCCGGGTCGGTGAAGACGTCGCGGACATAGTCATCCGCGAGGCTCGTGGGGTCCTTGCTGTCATGCCGATAGCTGTGGAAACGGTAGCCGTCAAAGCGATTCACGCCGAAGGCGGTGCCGAACCAGACGAAGCCGTCGGGGCCCTTCGCGACGCCGTTGATGTAGGCGCTGCTCAGCCCCTCATCGACCCCGTAGGAAACGAAGCGCAGCGATGGCTGAGCCCGCAGGCTCGTCGCCACCAGGAGCAGGATCAAGAGGTGAAGGAGACGGGTCATCCGCGCACGATGCCGGCCGGGAATTCAGTCTTCTTCCGCGTTCGCGACGATCAACCGATGCGCGGAGAGGCGCAGCGCGTTCACGCGGATGAAGCCGCGCGCGTCCTCCTGGTCGTAGCCGCCGGCCACGTCCATGGAGCTCAGGTCCTGGTCGTAGAGCGAGCTGGGGCTGGTGCGGCCTTCGACGATGGCGTTCCCCTTGAAGAGGCCCAGTCGCACCTCGCCGTCGATCAGCGCCGAGGATTGGCGGAACGCTGCCTCGATGAAATCCATCTCGGGCGAGAACCAGAAGCCGTTGTAGATGAGCTCGGCGAAGCGCGGGGAAAGCATGTCGCGCAGGCGCATGACCTCGCGGTCCATGGCGATGCCCTCGAGGTCGCGCAGCGCGAAGTGGACAATCGTGCCGCCGGGCGTTTCGTACACGCCCCGCGACTTGATGCCCACGAAGCGGTTCTCGACGATGTCGATGCGGCCGATGCCGTGCCGCCCGCCGAGATCGTTGAGGTAGCCGAACAGCGCCACCGGGTCGGTGATCTTCGTGCCGCAGCCGAGGTCCTCGACCTCGACCGGAACGGCGTCCTTGAAGCGGATGACGATCCGATCCGGCGTGTCGGGCGTATCGGCGAGCGCCCGGGTCAGCTTGAACATGTCGGCCGGCGGTGGCGCGTCCGGATCCTCGAGCATCCCGGCCTCGTAGGAGCGATGCATCAGGTTCTCGTCGCTGGAGTAGGGCTTCTCCGCCGTGGCCTCCACGGGAATGTCGTGTTCGGCGGCGAAGGCGAGGAGATCCTTGCGTCCCTGGAAGCGGGCAAGGAACTCCGGATCCTTCCAGGGCGCGACCACCTCGAGGTCGGGCGCGAGCGCGGCGAAGGCGAGCTCGAAGCGGACCTGGTCGTTGCCCTTGCCCGTGGCGCCATGGGAGAGCGCCGTGGCGCCGACGCGTCGAGCCACCTCGACCTGCCGCTTGGCGATGACCGGGCGGGCCAGCGCCGTACCGAGCAGGTAGCGGTTCTCGTAGACCGCATTTCCGGCGATGGCGGGATTGATGAAGTCGGTCACGAACTCGGCCTTGAGGTCCTCGACGAAGACCTCGCTGGCGCCGGTCTCGCGGGCGCGGCGCGCGATGTCGTCGAAGTCCTCCAGCTGACCGACGTCGGCCACGTAGGCCACGACCTCGTAGCCCTGCTGGATGAGTGTCTTCAGGATGCAGGCGGTATCGAGGCCGCCGCTGTAGGCGAGAACGACTTTCTTCTGGGTCACGATGGTGGGCTCGGGTTGGCTTCGAGGGGAGAGAGTAAAGCCACGGCCTTGGCGAGAGAAGCACCGCGGTGCCTCGGCATCGAGCCGATGCCCGGCGTGATCCCGCGCGAGGTACCGATCGCCGCCGCCGACGGCGGCGTCAATCGCGCTGCTGGGCCAACAGTTGCGCTGCAGCCGGCGGGCCGCACGGCTGGCCGGACGCGTCCCGGCAGTCCCTCGCCAGGAGCACCTTCCAGTTCTCGATGGGCGTGGAGGCGTCCGTGTTCAGGTGGCTCGTCAGGTAGTACAGCCGCTTGATCTCGTTGTCGCGGCCGGGCCCGACGGGCGCGTCGTTGAAGCGCTGCTGGAGGTAGAACGGCGGGATGGACTGGTTGTAGAGCCGCACCGTGACCCGTTCGATGGCGGCGACCTGCGCGGGCGTGAGCTCGAACTCGTAGCGAAGGTGGTCCGCGCCGGTCCTGTCGGGATTGCTGTAGTCCGGGTCCTCGAAGGAGGGAAGCCCGCGAAGCTCCTCGGCAAGCAGCTGGATGTAGGGCGACGCATTCCCGGCGTAGAAGGCCACGTCGAAGCCCTCTGGACGCAGCCGATTGTCCTTGACGGTGTGGGCGCGTCGCAGGAAGGACGTCGTGAGAATGCCGTCCGAATCCTTGATCAGCTCCTGATAGATCTGCACCTGATCACCCGCGGTGATCGTCTCGTAGTGCGGCTGGAACGCGGTCGAGTCGTCGGCGCCGTACTCCGTGTCGAGCACGCGATCCGAAGTGCCGTCGAGGATCACGCCCAGGCCGTTGGTGCGGCCGGACGCCCAGAGCAGGCCGTCCCGGCCTTCGACGACGAACTCCAGGAAGACCCGCCGGAAACCCACGCCCGATGGCAGGTAGTGCCCCGCCCGGTTGAGGACGCGCACGTCCGCGACGACCCGACCCGAAGGATCCAAATCGAGCTGCAGAATCGAAAGCTCGGCCGTTTCCTCCGTGGCCATCGCCGTCATCGACTCCGCGGCCGTCACGAGCGCGGGCTGGGTGCTGGGCTCGATCGAGCCGGCGTAGTCGATCTGGCGGATACCGAGGATAACGGGGAACTGCTGGAACATCTGGTTGAGGAACAGGTTCAGCCCGTGCAGCGCGTGGCGTCCGTACTCCTTGCGCGGCGTCAGCGTGATCTCGGGGTCCGGCAGGCGGTTGTCCGTCGGTGCGAACTCGTTGCTCTCGATATTCGCGATCTCGATCGGCGTCACCGGTTCCCCGCCGAATTCGTGCGGCAGGTGGCAGTCCTGGCAGGACTCGAAGCTCCCCGCCTGGGCGAACTTGCTGTTCTGCCATTCGAGGCCGGTCGTCTGCTCGTAGCTATGGGTCAACGCCTGGCCGTCGATCGTCCCCACGACGATGGGCTGTCCCTGGTTGCTGAGCACCGGCAGCAGGATGTTGTGGCATGTCGAGCAGAGCGCGGAATCCTTGATCTGGGCCCCGTGCTTCGGCGTGGTGCCGAGCGCGTGCTGCATGGGCTTCTCGACCACGTCCTCATAGGGGCCGTAGAACTCGTCATTGGGGCCGGTCGGGAAGTTGCCGGTGAACCGGTTCTCGCTGTCCAGATCGTCGTCGCTGATGTGATGGCAGACCGTGCAGGAAATCCCGTCGCGCGCCAGATCGCCGTAGCGCGCGGGTTGGTTGCCGTCGTTCTGCCAGCGGGTGACCTGGCTCAGGCGGAACGGGTCGCCGAAGGGAACGTCCGCCGGCGGGTCGACGAACAGGTCCTTGCATTCGGCGTCCGAGCGTTCGGTGTCCATGGAGAACGTTCTCTGGCCCATCACCCCGTGGCAATGCAGGCAGGTGTTCTCGATGCAGGCCGTCAGCTCGGGAAGATTGTTCGTCTCGCTCTGCAGCTGGGAGAAGAAGATCGGGTCGCGCCCAGCGAGCCCCATGGGCGAAGCGCGCCACTCCGCGTAGGGCGAGACATTGATGTCGATCCCCTCGGCACCGGGCTTCGGAATCAACATGTTCGGGGTGCCGGCGTTCGAAATGGTCGCGTCGTGGCAGCCCATGCACTGGTCCGAGGTGAGGAAGGGCCCAGGATCATCCCCCGGCTTCGCGACCTGGTGGTCCCAGGTTTCTGCCGGAAGACGCAGGTCGAGCGCATCCGCGTAGTGATGCGGCCCGAGGTCGCCGAAGAACGACGCGAACGCTGGCGCGGGGGCCTCGAGCGGATGGGAGAACCCCCAGTCGGGCTTGGCGGCCATCGTGGGATCGGGCGCCTCATGTTCGGTGCCCGCCGTCCGCCGGTCCACGGCATCCAGGGTGTCCGGCCGGTAGTGCCGGTACTGCAGACCTTCGCCGATCACGTTGGACAGGGTCGAGAACGTGGATCCCGAAACGGCGGAGGCGTGGCAGTTGATGCACAGCCCGCCGAACAGGCTGTAGGGCGTGACCACGCCTGCGAGGTGATCGAACTGACCGAACAGATCGCCCGTCGGGAACCAGTTGGGATTGCGCTCCCGCGGGTCCTGGGTGAAGTAGTCCCTGCTGGTCACCGCCGTCCGATCGAGTATGGGCGGATTGCCACCGGCGACGCTGGCCGACGGGTTGGCCCAGTACCAGCCGTCGGCGCTCGTTTCCTGCGAGCGGACCATCACGGTCCAGGAGGTCGGGTCGATCTCGGCCGGATCCTTGTCGATCCGCATGCATTCCTGCGCGGGCTCGATGCCGAGCGACGCGTCGATATCGTGCATTTCCTTGACGATCATCGCCCCGTCGGGGATGCCCCCCTGACGATCGTTGCACAGCCAGTCCACGATCTCCGGTGAGTACCAGACACGCACGGCGGGATGGACGCCGAAGCTCTTGCCGTTGCCGAGTTCACCCACGTACGGGCCGGTCAGACGCCAGCGGCTGTCGCCGACCCAGCCGAGCGAGCGGTACTCGTGGTTGCGCAGGAACTGCTGCAGCGCGGCGTCGTAGGCGTTCTTGGCGGCGAGATCGTCACTCGTGACCGGCATCGTCAGCGACGCGGCTTGACCGCGATCGGGATTCGCCGAGCACCAGGCGCGGATCTCCTGCTCCGGCACCTGGTTTTCTGCGCACACCCAGGACGCCGGATCGTCAGCCGGGAACGGCGGCAATGCCGCGGGCGGCGCCGTCTGACGAGAACAGCTCAGCAACAGCACGCAGGCGGTGGCCGTGGCCGCCGATCGGACGAGTCGTACGCGAAGGTCGAACATGATGCCCCCAAACATCCTGCTGCCTTTCGGAGTATAAGCAAATAAAGCTGTCGGTGA
>JBCCZC010000144.1:0-12465 GCA_039188505.1 Pseudomonadota bacterium
CGCTGGCGACCAGTGCCCGTCGATCGGGTCCGAATGCCCGTGGCCAGGCAGGTCCAGGCGATGGACCGTGAACGTGTCGGCGAGCCTTGCCGCCACGCCCTCGACGCTGTCGGCGGACCGGCCGAGATCGTGGAGCAGGAGCAGGTCCGGTCCGGCACCCGTCGTGATCATGCGGAGCTGCGAACCCGCCCGCCCGACCAACCTCTCTCCCTGGGAGGGCAGCGGTACGCCGGGCGCGGCCCGCTGCTCCGTCGCCCAGGCGCTGGCTGCGGCAATGATGCGGTCGTCGGCGCCGGCTCGTCCAGGCCCGATCATCTCCACGCGGCATTCCTCGGGAAGCGGGGGCAGGCGATCGGCGTGGGGCGCAAGGACGTCGTCCTCGCGGTACAGGAACAGGACCGGTCGCTGCAGCTTGCCGAGCTGTTCGCCGCGGCGGTAGACGAACGGGGCCCGGTAGCCGCCAATGTAGTCGTCGCCGCGCGGCAGGATCTCCATCGCCGCGCGGTGGATCGCCGCGGGCTCCGGCAGGTTGTACGCCAGCCGGTTGGCCGCTCGTTTGACATGCCACGGAAAGAAGACGTAGTGGTCCCGGAGCCGTTGCCAGAGCCACCGGAGGTGCCCGCCATCGTCGCGCGGCGGATTCGGTGGCAGGTATCCGTCGAGAATGGACTCGCGCTCCTCGTCGGTGAACAGGCCGTAGCCGTCGGCGATCACACGGTCGACGCGGTCGGGGTGTCGAACCGCGAATTCGACGGCGGTCAGCGCCCCGGTGTGGACGCCGACCACCAGCGCCGGGGGCAGCGAGAGCTGCTCACAGATGCCCGCGAGTACGTCGGCAAAGCCGGGGATCGTCGCGTCCTCGAGGGAGTCGGAGAGGCCGAAGTGCGGCGTGTCCGGTGCGATGACCGTGCACCTGCCGACCAGGCGTTCGGCGATCGGCAGCATCGCCCGGGAATCCTGCGGCGATTGATGGACCAGCAGGACCGGTGGTCCCGAACCGCCGCGGCGCAGGTGGACGCGGCGACCGTCGATCGAGAGGAAGTCGCGCCGGATCATCCCTCGCCCGGCTGCTGCGCTGCGAAGGCCGCCTTGCCGGCGAGGATCGCGTCGTAGACCTCCTGGGAGCGCCCTCCTGCCTGCTCGATCAGGCGCTCGTGGGAGCCTGCGGTGGCTTCGCGCCAGGCGTCGCGCTCGGCCGGCGCCAGCTCGTGGACCACGACGCCGATCTCGGGAAAGGTCTCGTTCTCGATCTGCTCCAGCACGTCGCGCACGTCCTGGCGCGAGAAGTCGATCGGATCGATCGCGTCCCGGAACGCGTGCTGGACCTCCGGCGCGAGGGCGTCGAACCAGGCCTTGTTGGCGATCACGACGCCCGTGTCGAAAGCGTGGCGCGTGCGGGTGAAGTGCGGCGCTTCCTGGGCGATACCCGTGAGCGCATACATGCCGACGCCGCTCTGCCCGGCCCGGATCAAGCCGGTCTGGAGCGACGGCACGACCTCGGGAAACGGGATCGAGATCAGATCGACGCCCATGGCCTCCCCGAAGAGCCGGGCGCCCTCGGCGGGGGAGGTCCGGAAGGCGAGCCCCGACACATCATCGGGCGCGAGCACGGGTTCGCGGGAATAGATATTGGTCCACCCGACCTCGGCCCACTGGACGAAGTGGAGACCCTTCGCCGCAAAGAGATCGGTGAAGACGTCGGCGAGATACTCGTCCATGACGTAGTCGACCTCGTCCCGCGAATCGAAGAGGAACGGCGCGAGGATGATGCTCAGCTCGGGCACCACGGAAGCCGCACCCTGCAGCGAGTAGCCGCCGACCTGAACGCGACCTCGGCGCATATTCGAAAGGGTTGATTCCTCGCTGCCAAGCTGGCCGGTCACGTACATCTGCAGGTCGACCTGGGGGAGGGCAGCTTCGTCCATGCGCTCCTCGAAGCGCACCCACATGTCGTTCCAGGGCGTGCCCACGGCGGTGATTGCGGCCACCCGCATGGAAACGGGTTCCGCCTTTGCCGGTCCGGCGTCGGTCGCAGCGGCTTCCGGTGGTTCGCTGCCGCCGCAGCCGACCAGCAACAGGGCGAGGGTGATGAGCAGCAGGCTCAGTCGGGTCATCGGATTCAAGCGGGGTTCTCCTGAAGAAACTTCTCGATCTTCCTATCCATAGCTGGGGTGAGGCGGAACCATTGGGTGGCTCGTTCGAGCTGGCCCGCGAGGGAGAACAGCTGGTCCTCACGCCCGAAAGCGGCGCCGAACATCGTACCGATCGGCACGTCGTCCTGCGACTGGGCAAGGGGGACCGACATCGATGGCGTACCTGCCATGTTCGCCAGCCCCGTGAACGGTCCGAAGCGCGGCACCACGGCCATGAACTGGTCGATATCCGCCGGGCTCAGGCTGAGTGTGCCGAGCGCGACGGGCGCCATGCCCAGCGTCGGCGAGAGCAGGACGTCATAGCGATCATGGAACGCGGCCATCCGCCTCGTCACGTCCTGGAACGTGCGGTAGGCGCGCTCATAGTCCGCAGCGGTCTTCGTTCGGCCGATTTCCAGGAACATCCAATTGACGGGCTCGAGGTCGTCGGGCTGCGGCTCGCGCCCGAGCGTCCGGGCGCGGTCCGTAGTTGCGACCTGTACGTAGGTCGAGAGCGCCGTAATCACGGCGTCGTTCATGGCCGCTGCGTCGAGGGTCGGTGCGGCCTCCTCGACGTGGTGTCCGAGAGATTCGCAGAGTTTCGCCGCGTCGTCGGCTGCGGCGAGGCATGCCGGCTCCACTTCGCTGCCCGAGGGCGGTCGCGTCATCAAGGCGATCTTCAGCGGTTCGGGATCCCTGCCGGCAGCCTCGAGATAGCGACCCGCGATCGGCGGCGAGGCGAAATACTGGCCCGGCGCGAAGCCAGCGGTCGCGTCGAGGAGGGCGGCGCTGTCGCGGACCGTTCGGGTGAGCGCATGGGCCGTCGACAGACCCATCCAGCCCTGCTGATCCAGCGGCACGCGGCCACGCGTCGGCTTGAGGCCGAACAAGCCGCAGCAGCTCGCGGGCGTGCGGATCGACCCGAGGCCGTCACTGCCGTTCGCCATGGGCACCATGCCCGCAGCGACGGCTGCTGCTGCCCCGCCGGAAGAACCGCCGGCCGTCAGCTCGAGATTCCAGGGGTTGCGCGTAAGGCCCCAGGTCCGGCTCTCCGTTGTCCCGGTCATGGCCAGCTCCGGCACCGCCGTTCGTCCGGCGAGGACCAGCCCGGCTTGACGATAGCGGCGGACCAGCTCGCTGTCCCGCTCGGCGGCAGCGCCCCGGAAGAAAGCGCTACCGCTGGTGCTCGCCGTGCCGGCCATTGCGAGATGGAGGTCCTTCAGCAGGAACGGTACGCCGGCGAAGGGGCCGCTAACGCCCGCCTCGATCTGTGACCGGGCTAGCGCCTCATAGGTCTCCGTGACGGCATTCACCGTCGGATTCAGCCGGGCAATCGCCCGCAGCGCGAGCGTGAGCAGTTCCCCGGCCGTGGTCTCGCCGGACGCGACGAGCTGTGCGAGGCCAAGGCCGTCGTAGCTGGTGTATTCGCCGGGAGGGCCAGCGCGAACGGATTCGCTTCGGCCGGCGAGCGCCATCGCTGGCAGCGCCAGACCGAGCTTCAATAGGGACCGACGCCGTTGATCGATGGCGCCCGGTTGCTCGTTCATGCTATCCAATACGCTCTCCTGAGGCCCTTCGCTCATGACCCGGATCTCCACGCCACCTATCGATGATCTGCCCGCTGCCGTTCGTGCACGCCTCGAAGGCGCCGAATCGCTCATGGGCTTTCTGCCCAACGACGCGCTCGTCATGGCGCGCCACCCGGCGCTGCTCGATGCCTTCGCCGCGCTGGTCGGCGCCGTTTACGGACCGGGCCGCGTCGCCCCGGAACTGAAGCGTCTGGTCGGCCTCGTCACGAGCAGCGCGGCCGGTTGCCGCTACTGCCAGGCCCATGCCGCCTACGGCGCGCAGCGCCTCGGTGTGTCGCCCGACAAGCTGGCGGACGTCTGGCAGTTTTCGACCTCGCCGCACTTCACGGCTGCGGAGCGGGCGGCGCTCGAGGTCGCGCTGCGCGGCGGCCAGAGTCCGGCGGACGTCGACGCTCCAGCCTTCGCCGCGCTCGCGAAACACTTCGATGCTGACGAAATCGTCGAGATCACCGCCGTCATCGGCCTCTTCGGTTTCCTCAACCGCTGGAACCAGGTGCTCGACACCGACCTCGAAGCGGCACCGGCGCGAGCGTTGCCGAATCGTCGCTAGCTCGAGCCCATCGCCAAGCTGTGGGTTGAAGCTCAGCACCGGCCTAAGCCTCGGCCTTCGTCGGAAGCAGCCCGCTGAAAACGTGCGGGATTCGAGCACGACACTGTTCGGATTCCGGGTCTGGAAGGGCCACTGGAGGACCGTGTCCGAGCGGGAGACTAGCTCGATCGCTCGTCGGTGAGGGACACGAGCTCGTAGGCCGTCTGCATGTAGCCGCCGACGGCGGCTTTCAGGAACACGTAGTCGCCGTCGGCTGTGCACCAGATGTCATAGGGAGGATGCTCCTCGGGGAGGTCCTCGGCAGTATCCGTGAACTGAAAATGCAGCGCGTCGAAGGTTCCGGCCTCGACGGTCACCCGCTCCTCGCCGACGAAGACGATACTCATGCCGAGGCGAAACAGCGCCGGCCCCGTCGCCCCGCGATGGTCCGGAGAGGTCAGCATGTAGTTCTTCCGAAACTGGCGACCGGGTCCTTGGGAAAGGTCGAAGCTGCCGAGCAGCCACGCGTCGCCAGCGATCGGGTGCGAGCCGAGGCCTGCGATCGCGCCGTCGAGATCCATGCGCTGGGAGATCCGCCCGTCGCGGACGTTGATCGATTCGCTTTCCGCGCGCCGGTCGGTGAAATGGAACCAGCCGCTACCCATGAAATCACCGCCGACGTCGAGGCGAACGAAGCAATCGAGCGGTCGCCAGGTCGGATCGAGGCTGAGCGTCACGTGCCGCAGCACCGGCGGCGGGTCGTCGATCTCGCAGCGGGCCTGCAGCGTGCGCCGACCATCCGGATGGACCGTCTGGATGAAGTTCTCCCAGCCGCGCTCGGCGCCCAGTCGATGTTCCTGATTGCTGGTATAGCGAATCCTGCCGTGAAGCGTGCGATGGCCCATGAGCCTCGTCCCGTGCTGAGCGGAAAAAAACGGGGCAGTGCGGCCGGACCGCACTGCCCCAGGGGAGGAACGTCAGAAGCTGTAGTTGAACCGCACGCGATAGGTACGCGGGTCGTCGATATAGGCGAAGCCGCCGAGGGCGGAGACCACGTAGGTCTCGTCCGTGCAGTTGTCACACTCGGCCGTCACGCTCCAGTTGCCGTTCTTCGGCTCGAAGGTGAGGCCGGCGGTGATCACGTCATAGGACTCGGAGAATGACTCGGGCGTATTGCTCGTGCCGGTCCACTGATCGCCCACGGAGCTCCAGATGAGGGAGGGCCGAAGCATGTAGTCGCCGATGTCTCCGTCGTAGGTCGCGCCCACGGTCACGGTGTAATCCGGCGAGCGGACCGGCTCGGCGATGCTGCCGTTCGGGGCCACGATACCCACGCCACAGGAGCCGGCGTCACCGCCGAGGCAGGCCTGCTGCTGCGCGAGGATGCTCGGGTCGATGCTGGTGTACTCCGCGTCCTGGTAGCCGATATTCAGGAACGTGTTGAGCGCCGGTGTCGGGGTCCATACGAACTCGAGCTCGATGCCTTCGATGTCGAGATCGGCGAAGTTCTGGGTAATGAACTGGATGGCGCCGGTCGCGGGATCCTCGAAGGCCGACGGGAGCTGGAAATCCTCGACGTCGGTCATGAACGCGGTGATGTTGCTCCGGAAGGTCCGGCTCCAGTCAGCCCGCAGGCCGAGCTCGTAGGACCACACCTTCTCGGGATCGAAGGGCTGGATCGTGCCCGCGGACGTCCCCCGGGCGTTCCAGCCGCCGGACTTGAAGCCCCGCGTGGCCGAGACGTAGCCGTTGATGTCGTCGCTGAAGTTGTACTGGGCGGCGACCCGCGGCGTGACGATCGACTCGTCCTGCGACGTCGGAATGCCGAGCGCCTGGATATCCCCGGTGTTGAAGCCCGGTCCGGCGTTCGGATTCGGGTTCGCGCGATAGGCAATGTCCTTCTCCTCGTCCGTGTAGCGGGCGCCGAGCGTGAAGGTCCACTTCTCGTTCATGTGGTAGTCGAACTGCCCGTAGAACGCGAAGGCCTCCGTCGTGTTGTCGAGGACGCGGTCCGCGAGCACCAGCGGCAGCCCCGTTGGCGTGCCGATATCGAGGGTGAACACGTCGCCGAAGTCGGTCGTGTTGTCCTCGTCCAGGTAGTAGAAGCCGGCGACGTAGTCGATCTTGCCGTCATCCGTGCTGCCAACGAGCTTGATTTCCTGGGTGAAGCTGTCGTGCTCGCCCTGGTTGGCGATGGTGAAACCGCCGGAAGGGAGCGGGCCATCGAAGAAATCGAGCGAGAAGTCCTGGTCGAGCGAGATATAGCCGGTGATGAAGCTCAGCGCTCCCCAGGCGACGTCGACCGTCACGTCCGAGGTGATGATCAGCGTCTCGGTGACGTTGCCCTGGCCGAAGCCGGCCTTCTCGCCGACGAGGATGCCGTTGAGGTTGCCGTCCTGGCGGAAGCCGGTGTTGGTGATCCGATCGTCGCCATCCTCGAAGTTGAGGACGTTGGCGTGGTCGGAGTCGAGGTAGGCGATCGACGCATCCCAGGTGATCGTATCGCTTGCGAGCCAGCGGAACGCGCCGCGCAGGCCGTAGCTCTCCTCGAAGTTGAAGTCGTTCTCGCCCGTGGTGCGGTTATCGACGAAGCCGTCGTCCTCGACGTAGTAGGCGGAGAATTTGGTGAAGAAGCGATCGCTCACGGGTACATCGACCGAGGCGCTTGCGGTCAGGCGGCTGTAGTTGCCGTAGCTCAGCTCGAAGCGGCCGCCCTGTTCTTCCTGCGGCTTCTGCAGGATCACGTTGATGGCGCCGCCGGTCGTGTTCCGACCGAAGAGCGTGCCCTGCGGCCCGCGTAGTACCTCGACGCGCTCGACGTCGAAGAGCGAGAAGTTGTTCGCGTTCTGACGCGTGATGTAGATGTCGTCGATGTAGGAACCGACCGGCGGATCGAAGGTCGCGATCGATTCCGTGTTGTTGAGGCCCCGGATCGAGTAGGTGTTGCCGGAACCGAGGCCCGTGTTGTTGTGGGCGATCATGTTCGGCACCACCCGGGCGAGGTCCAGCGCCTCGGTGATCTGATATTCGGCGAGCTGCCCTCGGGAGAAGGCGCTTACCGCGATCGGCACTTCCTGCAGACTCTGTTCGCGGCGCTGGGCCGTAACGACGACTTCCTCGAATCCGATCTCGTCGTCGCCCGACTGCGCGCCGGCCGGAGCGGCGGTGATTCCTAGTGCCAAAGCAAGCGCACAGTAGATGGACGTACGCCCGTAATTGATCCCTCGCACGGCAGAGCCCTCCTCTTTACCCAGATGTGAATGCAGCGTATAAGACTTAATGTTACATCTTTAGTACAAATGGTGTGAAGGCGTGCGGGTCGGGGGGCCTGATCGCGCCGGGAATGCAAACCGCAGGGGTTGATCATGCTCGGATATCTTGGCCTGAAATGGTTCCACATCATCGCCATGGCCTACTGGCTCGGCGGCGAATGGGGCGTCTTCAATGCGTCGCGCTACATCACGAAGCCGGAGCTCGACCTGGACGAGCGCAAGCGCCACATGGAGACGGCCTATCGCATCGACATCCTGCCGCGAACGGGCATCATCCTGCTCCTGCCGCTGGGTCTGCACCTGGGCAACATCCTGGGCGTGCAGCCGCTTGGCGGGCCGTGGATCGTGGGCATGTGGCTGTTCGTCGCCTGCTGGCTGTCGATCACCTGGACCGCGTTCGCCAAGCGCGGCACGGACCTCGGCGTGCGCCTGACGCAGATCGACGAGTACATCCGCTGGATCGTGATCCCGCTGCTGTTCCTGTTCTCGATCTGGGAATTCGTCGGTGACGGTCCGCTCGGTGCGAAGTGGTATGCAGCGAAGATGGGCGTCTACGGCGTTCTGCTCTGCATGGGCCTGTATCTGCGCGTCATCATGCGCGAGTGGGTCGGCTTCTTCCGCATCCTCGATGCCGAGGGACGTAATGCAGAGGTGGAGGGCAAGCTGGATCGTTCCCTCGCACGCGGCAGGCTGCTCGCCTACTTCTACTGGATCGGGATCGCCACGGTCGCCTACTTCGGGGTCGCGAAGCCCACGTTTTGAGACGCGCGTCAGCGGCTGATCAATAGGGAGTCCCGCGGGCATCCCTCGCATCGCGAAGCGCCCGTGCGTACCACTCGAGTTCGTCGAGGAAACGCCCGATGCGCCGATCGTACGCCGTGTCCACGGCGGTGCCGTCGGCTCCGAGTGACCTGTGGACGCTCGACACGGGGAAGAGCGACGGGATCGTGACCATCCCCATCTCGGCGAGTGCCATCCGCAGCGCCATGGCTGCGCGCACCCCGCCGAATGGACCGCCCGAGTAGCAAACGATGCCCGCCGGGCGGAAGAAGTACTCCTCGAGAAAGTGGTCGAGCAGGTTCTTCAGCGCCGGCTGGATGCCGTGGTTGTACTCGCCAGCGACGGGCACGAACGCATCGGCGGCGCGGTACAGCTGCGCCAGCCGTTCGAGGCCCGCGGGCGCTTCTCCGGTCGGGTGTTCCTTGTACATGCGGTCGAGCATCGGCTGCTGCTCCATCATCGGATCGACGAGGTCGACCTGATGCCCGCGCGTCTCGAGATGGCGCTTGACCAGCAGGGCCACGCGCTCCCCCATACGGTCCGTCCGCACCGATCCGATCATGACAACGAACTTGAGCATGGTCAGGGAGGCCTTCGTGGGATAATGGTCCGATCTTAACTCACGACGGCCGCGCTGCCGCCCGGCCCAAAACGACCATCGGAGGCCCGCCTTGCTGACCGTCCATCACCTCGAGAACAGCCGTTCCCAGCGCATCCTCTGGCTCCTCGAAGAGCTCGGCGTCGAGTACGAGATCAAACACTACGCCCGCGATCCGAAGACCCAGCTGGCGCCCGATTCCCTGCGCGAGGTTCACCCGCTCGGGCGCTCCCCGGTCATCACCGACGGGGATCAGACCATCGCCGAGTCCGGCGTCATCATCGACTACCTGATCTCACGCTATGGGCCTGAGCTCCGACCGGACCCGGCCGATGAGGCGTACTTCGACTATCAATATTGGCTCCACTATGCCGAGGGGAGCCTGATGCCGCTGCTCCTGCTCAAGCTTGTCTTCGACCGGATCAGCAAGCCACCGATGCCGCTGATCCTGCGCCCGGCGGCGGCGCTGATTGCCCTCGGCATGCGGAAGTCATTCATCGGCCCGAGGCTGAAGCAGAACTTCGACTACATCGAGGGCGTGCTCGCTGATCGGGAGTGGCTCGTCGGCGACCGGCTGCGCGGCGCCGATATCCAGATGAGTTTTCCGCTCGAGGCCGCAGCGTCCCGCGGCGACGTTCTCGAGGGGCGGCCGGCGATCGCCGCCTTCGTCAAGCGCGTCCACGCCCGTCCGGCTTACCTCGCGGCACTGGAGAAGGGCGGACCCTACGAATACGGCCCTGCATGAGCCAGCGCTACCGGAAGCCCGGTTCGCCGCGCGGCTTGGCGCGAGGTCGAAGTGCGCCGTCGGTGGAGTCGTGCCGCGCAAGCTGATCGGCGTCGCCCGCGAGCGGTGCTCGTTTGGGTCGATGCTGTCAGCGACGAGGTGCTCTGCGGGCCGGGCCATGCGGGCCTTTAGGCGGTTGGGGAAGCCGTGGTTCTCGCACTGACGGTGCCACACGCGCGGCGCTGCAACTGACCGTGCCGATCCCGCTGACCCGCGAGGAACTGGTCGGCCAGCTCGTCGAGCCTTCGAGCGCCTCGACCGCGAGCTGGCTCAGCTCGATGCTGCTGCGGCGAGTCGCATCTGCGTCGACGACTGGACGGTGCGCGACCTGCTCGTCGTGCGCCGCTGCTGGACGAACGCGGTTGTCGACTGGGTGGCGACCGGGCGCCGTGGCGCGCCCCCGCAGACGCCGAGGGCGGGCTATCGCTGGAGCGAAACGCCGCGCCTGAACGCCGATCTGATCGCCGAACACACCGACGCGTCGCTGCCGGAACTCGTTGCCGGCCTCCGGTCGGGACGGGAGCGGGCGCTGGTTCTCATCGCGACCCTCGACGACCGTGAGCTGCTTGAGCCGGGGGTGTTTGGGTGGGCCGGAAAGTGGCCCGTGGCGCGCTGGCTGTCCATCAACACGACGCGCCAGTTCGAGACCGCTGCGCGCTATCTGCGCCGGGCACGCCGCACCGGCGGCGATGCTTGAAGCGTCGGTCCACAGACCGCAAACTGGACCGATGAGTGCCGCGCTCGACGCCATCCCCGCACTGCTCGCCCCCGACGAACCGCCCGCCTGCAAAGTCTATAACCCGCAGGGCGCGGCACCGCTGCTGATCGTCGCCGACCACGCGAGCAACCGCATTCCGCGGGCGCTCGATGGACTGGGTATCGACCCGGCCTACCTCGACACGCATATCGCTGTGGACATGGGCTCCGCAGCAGTCGCCAGACGGCTTGCCGACCGGCTCGACGCAACCCTTGTCCAGGCCGGCTACTCACGGCTGGTGATCGACCTGAACCGGGGGCTTACCGACCCGACCGGTGTCCCGGAAGTCAGCGATGGCGTGCCTGTGCCCGGCAACTGCGACCTCACCGCGGCGCAGCGCCAGCAGCGGGTGCACGAGATCTTCCTGCCCTACCGCCGCACGATCGATGCCCAGCTGCACCGGATCCGGGCGACCGGGGTAGTCCCCGCCTTCATCGCCATTCACAGCTTCACGCCGATCATGGCCAATCAGCGCCGGCCCTGGCAGGTCGGCGTGCTGTGGGACAAGGACCCGCGCCTGCCCGTGCCGCTGCTGCGGCGCCTCCGCGAGCACGCGGACGGGCTAACCGTCGGGGACAACGAACCCTACTCGGGGCGCCACCCGGCGGACTACACGGTCGACCACCACGCGGAAGCCGCCGGCCTCCCGCACGTGTCGATCGAGGTCCGTCAGGATCTGCTGCACACTTCGGCCGATTGCCTGCATTGGGCGGACCTGCTCCACGATGCCTTCGAACCCATCCTCGCCGATCCGAATCTGTACACCCTCTGGCAGGGGCACTGACCGCGAGCCTCCCGGCGACCAAATCGTCGCTGAAACCGATGTGAAGTAATCGGACGCTCGATTTTTACGAGTGCTTGGCATTCGACTGGGCATGCTGTCCCTTCTGAACCCTTATGGAGCAACTTGGCATGCGCGCAATTCTTCTGGCGGCCCTCGCTGCGGGCCTCTTCGCCTCGACGGCAGAAGCCCGGATCCTTTATGGCCAGGCGGAGGTCATCGATGGCGATAGCGTTCGTGTCGATGGCGTCGAGGTTCGCCTGCACGGCATGGACGCCCCGGAGCTCGGCCAGATCTGCCATCGCGACGGCGAGCCCTGGGATTGCGGCGAAGAGGCCCGCCAGGCCCTGGTGGCGCTCGTCGAGGGCAAGACGCTGAGCTGCCGTCGCACCATCTACAGCGCGGCCTACGTCGGCGATTGCCGGGTCGAGGGCGAAATCGTGTCCGCGATGATGCTGAGCGACGGCTGGGCCGTGGTCGACCGGCGGGGGCCGCGCCGCTACGTCGGTTTCGAGTCCGAGGCGCGCCGTGCCGGCGTCAATCTCTGGGCCGGCGAGTTCGATTCACCCTGGGAATGGCGCAAGGACAACAGCGG
This sequence comes from Pseudomonadota bacterium, assembly GCA_039188505.1. Lineage (GTDB taxonomy): Bacteria > Pseudomonadota > Gammaproteobacteria > Xanthomonadales > SZUA-38 > JBCCZC01. The sequence continues at coordinate 11,818 of JBCCZC010000144.1, forward strand.
CGCCAAGGGCGGCCAGATCGTCCTGTTCGATCAGCGCGTCATCGCACCGTAGCAAGCCACGCGGTTTCGACGCCGGTGCCATGGAACGCGCCGGCATCATCTATTCGGGGATCGGTTCACGATCCGGGAACGCCCGGACCTCGTCGTCGAGCCCGGTCATTTCCCACCGCCCTGCCGCGTCCGCGTCAGGTACCTGTGAATGCGCGCATCGATGACGCCGCAGGTGCCATCCCCGGGTACGCAGCATCGGGCTTCGCGCCGGCTCTGGAATTCAGGCGACGACGTTCGGCGGATCCGGGTCCTCACCCACGGACTCGGCAGGGGTGCGGGCGATCCACTCCTCGAGCAGCCGAACGTGTTCGGCCTCCTCCTCGACGAATTCCTCGGCCAGTTCCTTGACGACCGCAGACTGCGTTTCCTGCGCCACGAGTTCATAGAAGGCCTTGCCACGGGATTCGTTCTGATGGGCGTAGGCGAGCGCCTCGGGCACCGTCAGCTGGTAATGGCCGTGCTCGTAGGGTTGGGTTTCCGGCCCCTCCGGGTCCGGCCAGCGATACTCCCACGGGGCCAGCTTGGGCAGCGTGAGATTCTCGGCGTGCTCGGCGACCTCGTCGGCATGCAGGTCGCCGAACACGGCCAGCCGCGCGA
>JBCCZC010000145.1:0-12422 GCA_039188505.1 Pseudomonadota bacterium
GCGTTTTCCTCTTCGTGACCGAGCACCGCCGCGGGGGGATAGTGGTCAGGGGCCTGCTTTACCTCCCCGATTAATTGTAGTACTTGCACGCACATAAGCGAACCTCGCTGGGGCCGCTGCGCGACCTCGGCTACGACAAACTGAACCCAGGATCGGAAACGCTCGGGAGAATCCTCAGCCGCTACCGCTGACGGGCATCGGCTGATCCGACGACCGGACGCCTTTGACGAAGGCAGCCCGGATTCCTGGAAGACGGCTCGTCGCCATCAACTCCTTGGCCACCGACCACAGGAGCCTCGAACGGGTCGGGGCGCTGGCCCGTCGTCTGCCAAGAAACACCGTTCCAACGTCCTCGTCCTCGGTCTGCTGGCGCGCAGCAAGCTCGAGCGGCCCCTCATCGACAGCACGCCTCGGCGGGAACTGGCCCTTCCACAAGGACGCCGGGAACTGACCGGTCGCTGCTGCTGGCGCAGGTCGAAGATCCCGACGTCGTTCTCATGAAAGGTCGCTTCGGTCTGCGGCCGGAGTTGCGCCAGTTCGGCGTCGATCAGGCGCAGCTCGCGCCGGTCGAAGACGTCATCGACGACAACGACCCTGTCTTGATGAACTTTGAGCGCCACGGCTCTTCGGGCTCGGAAGATGTTGCGAATTGTCCGCGGAGGATTCGGAAGGTCCCGCCGCTGTCATTGCAGTCGGCGCAGGATCTGGGCTGCGCCGAGCAACCGCGCCTCGCCAGCCAGCTGTAGCGCGGTGCGCCCCGCGGTCGACGCATGGCGGCTGCCGACGCCGCACGGCTGCAGGACATAGGCCTGCTCGAGAACGCTGAGTCGTTCCCGCACGAGCCGCGCGCTCGGGGATCCCTCCGCGGCCACCAGCAAGGGCAGCGGTGCCGCCGCCGGCGCAGCACCTGCCAATCCCGTTGCGGCATAGGTGCCGGCGCCCATTCGCGGCAGCTGCGCGAGCGAGGACAGCATGTTCGACAGCGGACCAAGGCGAAGCAGGAGCGGCGGTGCGCCGCTGCCGTAGCGCGAAAAGAGATGGCGGATGATCGCGTTCGACTCGTACATCTCTTCTTCCGCGTTCGGATCGATGAGGTACGGGAACTGGGCACGCCCGCCGCGTTCGATGAGTTCCGGTCGGAAGCGCTTACCACCTTTCGGGCACGGGCGGATCTCGACCTCCAGGTCGAGAGCCGTCACCGCCTCGCGAACCTTCCGGCAATACGGACAACCCTCGAACTCGTAGATGATCAGGCGCTCTGCCGGCTGGCCCCCGGCCGCATGGGCTCGCAGCCCCGCCCCAAGACGCAGGACCGAGGACAGGGTCGAAAGCAGCCAGTTGATCGCGTAGACCATGATCGCAGCATAGCGCCCGGGCCTTGCGCGAGCGATCGTGCCGCCCGCATAGGCCCCGGAGCGGCATACCGCTATGCTCGCCGCTGACCCTGGCGAAGGACGCCCATGAACGGCGCGATGAAAGTGTTCCTCGGTTGCGCTGCCTGTGCGGCGCTCATCGTTCTCGTAAGCAGCTGGGTGCCGCCGAGCGACGTCGGCACCGTGACGGTCCACCCGGAGCCGTTGGCGATGCCGGAGCTAGACCGAGATCGCACGATTCGGATCTACCTGCCCCCCGGCTACGACACCTCGGACCGGCGCTATCCGGTGCTCTACATGCACGATGGTCAGAATCTCTTCGACGACGCGACGGCCTACGCCGGCGAGTGGGGCGTCGACGAGATCCTCGATGAGCTGGCCCGGACCGACGGCCTTGAGCTGATCGTCGTCGGTGTCGACAACGGTGGCGAACATCGGATGCTGGAGCTGAACCCCTGGGACCACCCCGAGTTCGGGCCCGGCGAGGGCGATGCCTACCTCGCCTTCGTGACGGATGTGGTCAAACCCTGGGTCGATGCGCGCTTTCGCACCCAGCCCGCCGCCGACGCGACCGGCATCATGGGGAGCTCCATGGGCGGGCTCATCTCGCACTACGCGGCATTCCAGCATGCGGATCGCTTCACCCGAATCGGCGTGTTCTCACCGTCCCTATGGATCGCCGATGAAGCCTTCGAGACGACCGTGGCGGATCTCTCCGCGTGTGCGCGGCTGTACTACCTTGTCGGTCGGGCGGAGGGCGGCAGCATGGCCGACGACACCGAGCGGCTCGGCAAGCAGCTTCGGGATGAAGGTCTGACCGCCGAGCGACTGACGGTCCGCGTGGCTCCCGACGGCGAGCACAACGAGGCCTTCTGGCGCCGCGAGCTTCCGGCGGCCCTGCGCTGGCTGTTCGTCGAAGGCACCAAGGAGTGCCTAAGCTGACGCGCAGGCGCTATCCTGCCGCCATGAACGCCTCTGATTGTCCGCTTCAGCGCCATTTCCCGACCGCCAGCCGCCTCGTCTACGGCTGCATGGGACTCGGAGGCGACTGGTCGAAGAGCCCGCTGACGAAGGCTGACGAGCGCCACGCCCAGGCAGCGGTGGACGGCGCGCTGGCCGCCGGCATCACCGTCTTTGACCATGCTGACATCTACCGTCATGGCAAAGCCGAAACCGTCTTCGGCCGCCTGCTCGCAGCACGACCGGCTCTGCGCGACAGGCTAATCATCCAGTCGAAATGCGGGATCCGTCTGGGCGACGGCGGTCGGCCACAGCACTATGACCTGAGCCGGGCGTGGATCGAGCGGAGCGTCGAAGGGACCCTCACGCGGCTGGGCATCGACTGCCTCGATCTGCTGCTGCTGCATCGTCCCGACGCGCTCATGGAGCCCGAGGAGATCGCGGCCGCGTTCGATGGCCTCAAGCGTTCGGGCAAGGTCCGGCATTTCGGCGTCTCGAACATGCACGCCGGCCAGATCGAACTGCTGGCCGCCACCAGCGACGAGCCCCTCGTCGTCAATCAGGTCGAGGCGAGCCTCGCCGTGCCTGATCTGTTCCTCGAAGGCCTGCTCGCGGGGCACCCCGATCACCCGACGCAGCGCTTTGTCGCAGGCACGGTCGAACACGCCCGTCGCACCGGCGTGCAGCTCCAAGCGTGGGGCGCGCTCGCCGGTGGCCGCTTCGCCGGCCCGGGCCCCGGCTCCGAGGCCGTGGCTGCCGCGGCCGCAGCCCTTGGCGCCAGCGTCGAGGCCATCGTGGTCGCGTGGTTGCTGCGCCATACGGCGCGGATCCAGCCGGTCATCGGCTCCACCTCTCCAGCCCGCATCGCGGCATGTGCCCAGGGCCTCGACGTCGAGCTCGAGCGGGAGACCTGGTACGGCCTCCTCGAAGCCGCGCGCGGCGCGCCGGCACCTTAGACGATGCCGGAGCTGCCGGATATCGAGGTCTACCGTGAGGCGCTGGCGGAGCGACTCGTCGGGGAGCCCCTGCGGGCTCTGCGCCTCCCCCGGCCGTTCTTTCTTCGCACCGTGGCACCCGCTCCGGAAGCCTTCATCGGGAGCCGAGTCGAGGCCGTCGAACGGCTGGCGAAGCGTATCGTGCTCCGCTTCGCCGGCGGACGCAGCGCCGTCATGCACCTGATGCGCGCCGGCCGGCTGCGCTGGCGGCCCGCCGGCGCACCGCTGCCGAAGAAGGCCGGTATGGCCGCGTTCGACTTCGACCAGGGCTCGCTCATCGTCACCGAGGCCGGAACGAAGCGGCGGGCCGCGCTGCATCTCCTGGAGGACGACGATATCGCAGCCCTCGATCCCGGTGGCATCGACCCACTGGCTTCGTCTCCCGCGGAACTCCGCGCGCGGCTTGCGGAGCGCAACCACACGCTGAAGCGCGCGCTCACCGATCAGCGCATCGTGGCCGGCATCGGCAATGCATTCTCCGACGAGATTCTGCTAGCTGCCCAGCTATCACCGTTCCGACAGACGGACGATCTCGGGGACGACGAGTGGCGGCGCCTGGTCGGAGCCACACGCAACACGCTCGCCCGATGGCTCGAGCGGCTCCGCGCCGAGCGCGGCGAAGGATTCCCGGAAAAGGTGACGGCGTTCCGCGCCGGCATGGCCGTCCACGGGCGCTACGGCGAGCCCTGCCCCATCTGCGGCTCCAAGGTCCAGCGGATCGTCTACGCCGACAGCGAGTGCAACTACTGCGCCCGCTGTCAGACCGGCGGTCGACTCCTGGCCGACCGTGCCCTGTCACGCCTACTGAAGGCCAACTGGCCGAAGACCCTTGACGAACTGGAAGAACGGCAGCCCGAGTAGACCGTCAGCGCGGCAGCCTTAACCGAATAGCGCCGACCGAGAAACCGGCCAACCCATTGATTTCCAACGGGCGTCACTCGGGCTCCAACCGTGCTGGCTGGGCCGACGGGGCCGGCAGGCGCCGGCCCCGGTCGTGATTCATGCGGGCTTGCGGAACTTCAGCGTCATCCGATGGGATTCGCCGATGGCGGACATCTGCTCGCGCAGCGCCGCGTCCTCGCGGCTGGTCGTCAGCGAAGGCGGCAGGCGCCAGACGATATCGTCTTCGCCGGGCTGATCATTCGGGTTCTCGTTGACCGTGCTCTCGCCGACGAATTCGAAGCCGGCGGCTTCCATCCGTTCGATCAGCGTGCGCTTCTTCAGATAGCCTCGGGCGCCGCTAGCCCAGGCGTCGGGCTTGTCGGCGGGCGCCTCGTGCTGGACGACCCCGACGATGCCCCCGGGCTTGAGGACGGTATGGGCATCGGCAAGGGCCTTCGTCATGAAGCCGCCTTGGTCCTCGAAGCGCGACAGGTTGTGCAGTGCGCGCACGAACAGGACCGCGTCGGCCTTGCCGTGCATCTCCTCGGGCAGCGACCCGAGGATGAAGGCGCTGACCTCGGGCGCAGCACCACCCTTCCATTCCTCGGCGCCGGCGACGAAGTCCGTGGTCCACGTCTTCATCTGCTCGATGCGCTCCTCCGAGAAGAAGCCGAAGAGCGGCCACATGTCCTGGGCGTAGTTGGCGCCGATCAGGCTGCCATCGTCGCCGAGATAAGGCAGCAGGATCTTCGTGTACCAGCCGCCGCCGGGCAGCGCCTCGACAACCGTCATCCCGGGCTCAATGCCGAAGAACGTGAGCGTCTCCTGCGGATGACGCGCGTCGTAGCGCGCCTGCGCCTCCTCGGGCTGCGCGGCGAGCACCTCGGCCAGCCGCGCCTCGTCTGCCGTGGCGCTAGCTGCCGCGAGCACGCAGGCGCCGATGATTCCCAGTTGTCTCCTCATACCGATCTCCTCCGTCGTCAGTGGTGCGGCGATTATCCGGACAAGGTGTGCCAGCCACAATGGCGACCGGTTGCGCGGATTGCTCAGAATCCGTTGCTCAGTACCACGGTCGGGGGTCGGTTTCGGCATGGTAGAGCGCCAGATCACGCAGCTGCTCGGCGGCCGTGACGTCCATGTAGGGCACGGTCTCCGTGCCGGAGGCGAGGTGCACCGTCAGATGGCAGAGCCCTTGGCGTCGCTGGCTCGGCGTCTGGCGCAGATCGACGCGCTGGATCTTGTAGAGCGGAAAGATCGAGGTCTTGCTGCCGATGAAGCCGGAGCGGAGGAAGGCGTGCTCGCCGACCACGGCGTAGCCCAGCCGCCGGGCGATCTGGATCATGATCAGGCCACCGATCGTCAGTCCGACCGGGATGATGAGAAAGAACGCCGGGTGGAGCGCAACGCCAGGCCCGAGGGACGCGCCCACGACCGGTAGGGACCATCCGAACAGCAGACCGCGCAGCACGTAGCGCCGGCGATCGATGCCGGACCACGGCACGTCGGTCGCGTCGATCCCGGGCAGAAATTCCCTGCTGAGTTCTTCTGCCTCCACCGGCCGCAGCGACGGCACGAGAAAGGCGCTCGCCGGCTTGGGCATGCCGCTATCGGTGGTCTGCCCCGGCTGGCCCGCCTGGGCAATGGCCAGCTTGATATTGATGCGCCCCAGGAGCCGGGCCATGAAGTTCTGGTTCCAGATCACCTCCTGGATCTTGTGGCGCTTCAGCGACTCATCGTGCCGGTTCAGCAGCCCGGAAGAACGCCGGAAGGTCTCGCCATCGAACGTCAGCCGATAGCCGTGGTGGCGGAAGATGGCCCCGGCGATGGACAGCAGAGGCAGCAGGAGGAGGACGGCGATAACCAGCAGGCCAATCGCAACACCCTCGTCCACGCCGAAGCCCCGGATGAACATGACGATTGCGAAGACCTGCGTCTGGAGCTGGTCGGCCCAGCCGTCGACCGCGGACTCGGCCATGCTGAAGAGGAAGCCGATCACCACGAAGATCCAGAGGATGGTGCTCGCCATCAGCCCGTACAGGGCGACGTCTGCCGTGGATCGAGTCAGCAGCACCTGCTCGTCGACGGCGGCGACGGCTGCCGGGGCCGCGACGGCTTCGGCGTCTTCTGGCGGGACATCGACCTTCAGGCCGGTCAACATGGATTGGCGCAGTTCGATCGCGATGGTTTTCGTCACCCCGGCGATCGCGACTTCCTTCTGCCCGCTGCCCGCCGTATCGATCGAGAGCGTGGCCAGGCCGAAGGGGCGCATGTAGAACGGCTCGCGAATGCTGACGTTCTGGACACGGTTGAAGTCGATCGAGAGCTGCTCGCGCTGGATGACGCCGCGTCGTACCTCGATCAGCTCGCCCGCCGTCCGAAAGCGGAAGCGGAGCCAGCTGAGCACGGAACCGCCGAGCAGGAGCAGGCCCAGCACCGCGAGGCCCAGGCCAAACCAGGACCAGAGCAGGCTCTCGCTCGTCGCGAACAGCGCGGCCAGCGGTGCGAGGGCCGGAAGCCCATCGGTCAGCAGCCGCCGGACGAAGTTGAAGACGTAGAAGACGACCGCGACGGGAGAGGTCCGGCGCCAGCCGCCGTCAGTCTCCGTCACGGCCAGCGGCCCTCTCCAGCACGTATTCGCGCAGATCCTCGGCGCGCTGGGCCTCGAGACCGTCGATGCGCAGATCAACGGAGGTACCACCGGCCGTGAAGATCTTCAGCGAGGCCAGCCCGAAGCGCCGCTGCAGCGGCCCCTGGGAAACCTCGGCGTGCTGGATGCGGTTATAGGGCAGGATCACGGTCTTGCGGAAGTAGAGCCCCGAGCGCAGCGCCACATCGTGCTCACGCACCGCGAAGGCCTTCACCCGCGCCTGGGCGAGAATCAGGGGCACGAGGCCCGCGGCGAGCAGCAGGCTGAAAGCCGGAATGGCGAGCAGTCCGAATTTCACCGTCGACGGGCTCGCAACCAGCACGGAGGGAATGAAGCCGAGCAAGACGATCGGGACCCAGGTCAGAAACTGCTGCGTGCGGACCTCCTTCTGGTACGCCGGCGCCATCGGCTGCAGCTCCAGTACGGCGGCACGCGGCACGTCGGCCTCGTCGACCTGCAGATTGCGAAAACCCATGAATCCCCCACGAAAACTGATGTTGCGCGCGAAGCCTAGCAGCATGAGCGGCAACCTGCCGAGTGCCGGAAGGCAAGTCTGCTGCAAGCGCGGCGGGCGTCACCGGGTCCACTGTGGGTAAGTTCGTGCAAAGAGGCGTTGCGCTCCGGGTTTCTTAACGCGCCGTTCGCACATCGAACGACGAGATCCGGTAGTCTTTCCCAGTGATGAAGGCGGTCATGGACAGACGAATAGGACGATGCGGGATCGTGCTGCTGGCAGCGCTGACTGTCGCTGCCTGCTCGCAGCAGGAAGTCGTCCTGGAATCACGGAACGAGGCCCGCGTCGACTTCTCCGGCAACTGGGAGCTCGACTATGGCCGGAGCGACCGGCTCGAGGAGAACGTCTACAACGAGTTTCTCCAGGCGCGGCGTCAGATCCGACGCGACGCGAGCCTTGGCCAGCGCGCGGGACCGGTGATGATCGTTGGTAGCCCGATGTACAACACGGCCTCTGCCATCGTGGGACTCGGCCGCATGGCGGAGATGATCTCGCGCACGCCGGAACTCGAGATCGACCAGGACGGAGACTCGATTACGGTCAACCGCGGCGAGGATTTTCCTCTGTCCTGCCAGTTCGCCCGGGATGTCCTGTACCAGGTCGACACGCTCGGCGCCGAGGTGTGCGGCTGGGACGACCACCAGCTGGTCTTCCGCGTGGACCTGCCCGACGGAACCCGCGTGCGCCATCGGCTGACGCTCGGACCGGACGGTGAGCACCTGAATGTCGCCACTTCGGTCCGGTCTCGCCGGACCCCGAAACCGTTCACCTTCAACCGCGTCTACCGGCGCTATGAACCGATGCCCGATCCCTACGAGTGCAAGCCCACGCTGGATCGCGGGACCGTGTGCTGGAAGATTGGCAGCCGGACGGTATCCGAATAGATGAAGCCTAGAGTCTGGACCTGGGCGCTTGCAGCGCTGGCGCTGGCGGGCGTGTCCGTCGCCGAGGATAGCGCACCGATCCGCGTCAACCTGGACCTGGGTATGCCGCTCGTGCGCAGCGCCGGCGGCGTCGCCGATGCCCGGCTGCTCGACGTCAACGTGGTCGTCTTCGACCCCGGTCTCGATGCGCCGATCCCGCAGGCGACCGAGGTCTTCCCGAAGCTCCGGCGGCTCGAGGCCCAGTACCTGGCGCACGCGCTGCGCAATACGCTTGCCGAATCGGCGCAGTGGGGCGCCGTGCGAACCATGCCGGAGCCGGCAACCGGCGCGGAGCTGGAGGTCTACGGCCAGCTCCTCGTCTCCGATGGACGTGATTTCGCCGTGGCCATTGGCGCCACGGATGCGTCCGGGCGTCGCTGGCTCGACGCCGTCTACACCGCGCGGGCGACGGCGGGGCGCTACGCCTTTCCGATCGAGGAGGATCCGTTCCAGCCGCTGATCAACAAGATCGCCAACGATCTCCTCGCGGCCCGTCAGCAGCTCACGGAAAGGGACCTTGCCCGGGTCGTGGAGCTCGCGAGCCTCCGCTACGCCGAGGCGCTGCTGCCCTCGGTCTTCAGCGAGTACCTCACGACGGGCGACGACGGCCTGATCGTGCCACTGCGGCTCCCCTCGCGCGATGATCCAACGGTTGCGCGGGTCGAACGGATCCGTGAGCGCGAATATCTGTTCACGGACACGCTCGACACAGGCTACGGCGTCCTGTTCGAGGACCTGCGCGTCAACTACACCCTGTGGCGCAAGTACAGCTATGAGGAGATCGTGGGTCTCGAGCGCTATCGCGCCTCCGCCAGCCGGCGCCGGGATGACGGCAGCCTCAACTCGATGATGAGACGCTACGGCGATTTCCGTGAGCTGAAGCTCCAGAAGTCCTCGCTCCGCGAGGCGGCAGAAACGCTCGAGACCGACATCGAACCAACGGCGGTCGAGGTGGAAGGCCGCGTGCTGGAGCTCGACGGGTCCCTCGACGAGCGCTACGTCGAATGGCGTCGCCTGCTCGCCGAGCTGGCCGCAGCCGAGCAGGGGCTCCCGCCGGAATCTCCCTAGCGCGCACTGCCCCTCAGGAGGCGCGCGCGAATCTCAGGGTGAAGTTCACCGGCACGGCGAGGCTGATCGACGACAGCCCAGCCAGCTCCTGAAGCTTGCCCAGACCGGCCTTGACGCCGAGACGCCCAGCGTCCAGCAGGATCGGCTTCCGCGTCACCACCTGCAGCGCTCCGGGACCGGCCCGGGTCACGGCCACATCCGCCAGCAGCGGCGTCTCCTCGCCCCGGAACGTCAGGGTGAAGCGGACCTGCGTCTCCAGGGTTTCGCCGGCGGCGAGGGCTTCGATCGTGCCCATGTCCACCGTGCCACTGACGCTCGCGACAGGAAAACGACCGGTCTCGAAGACGTGCTCGCGCATGCGCTCGTCGCGGATCGGTACCAGCGTATCCACCTGCTCGAGGTCGATGACGACATCGATCGCGCCGTCGGCGGCGACGGTGCCGGACAGCGACGGCAGCAGATGCGCCTCGGCGGCGTCAATGTTCTTCAGGGAAATGAAGCTGATGCTCGAGTGCTCGTCGTCGAGCGTCCAGTCGGCGGCCAGGGCGAAGATCGGGCAAAAAAGCAGCAGGAGGGCGAGGCGCATGGTCGGAATCCTGATCTCTGGTATCGACGGAGCCTAGCGCGGGTTAAGTCAAACGGACCTCAACGTCAGTGGACAACGTCAGTGGACAGGCATGGAGCGGAAGACGACCTTGTCCCGCCCGTCCCGCTTGGCGATGTAGACGGCCTTGTCCGCAAGGCCGAGCGCCTCCTCGAGGCGGTCGCTTGCGTTCGGCGGCAGCATGGTGGACCCGATGCTCGCCGTCAGCTCGAGGCCGTCGACGTCGATCCGGGCCACCGCGCGACGCAGGCGTTCGGCGGTGCCCCGGGTCTGGCCACGATCCTGCCCCGGCAGAAACACGACGAATTCCTCGCCGCCGAAGCGGCTCACGAGGTCGTCCTCGGCGATCGACGTCCGCAATGCCTGGCCGACTGCCGACAGCACCCGGTCGCCGGTGTCGTGACCGTGACGGTCGTTGATCTGCTTGAAGTGATCGAGGTCGAGCAGCAGCAATCCCGCGCCGTCGTGCGCCCGCTCGGCGAGGCAGGCGTCCACGTACTCGCGGAAGCCGCGCCGGTTGGCGCAGCCCGTGAGCTGGTCGGTGATCGCGAGCGCGTGCAGCTGAGCCTGCTGCGCAATCACCTTGTCGAGGAGCTGCTTGTTCGCGATCAGATTGCCGACGCGGACGGCCAGTTCCTCCTCGATCACCGGCTTCACGATGTAGTCGTTGGTGCCCGCGCGCAGCAGCTCGATCCGACGAGCCACGTCATCAAAGCCCGTGATGGTCAGGACCGGGAGCCGCGAGCGGTCGCCGTCGAGGCCACGGATGTGGGCCACGAGCGACAGCCCCGACTGCTCCCCGCGCAGCAGCACGTCGGTGATCACCAGATCGAACTCCTGGTGCTCCAGCCGTTCCATGGCCTCCTCCGCGCTCTGGTAGTGATCCACTTCAAGACCGAGGCGCTCGAGCCGCCGGCTGAGGACCATCGACTCGGCGCGACTGTCCTCCACGTAGAGCACGCGTCCACGCGAGATGGCCGAGCGCACTTGCTGCGAGACGAAGCGTCGGATGCGCGCGGCCATATCGTCCGCCGAGGCCTTGTAAAGGACTTCGGTGATGCCGGCGGCGAGGGCCCGCTCGCGGGTGTTGGCGGCGCGATCGCTGGTAAGCATCAGGACGGGAACACGCGCCACGAGCGCCCGCACGTCGCCCACGAAATCCATGGCGTCGCCCCCGGGCACGTACCGGTTCATGCAGACGAGGTCGATGCCGCCGCGCGCCAGGAATTCACTCGCCGCGGTCAGGTCCTGGGCAACCACCGGCTCAAGCCCCTCCTTCTCGAAGAGCCGGGACAGGAAGGCCAGATAGAGCTGGCTGCTTTCGATCAAGAGCACCTTCATCGTCCGCCCCGTCAGTCCCCGCCCCCGGCTGCCTGCTCGCGCAGGCGCGCGAGCTGTTCGCGGCGACGCGCCAGCGACTCCCGAAGCGAATCCCGCTGTTCACCCTCCGCATCGGCAATGGCCTTCTCGAGGCGGGCGACGTCCTCCGCGAGGGTTGCCGCGGCGGACTCGATCCGGTCTGCGGCTTCGGCCTTGTCGAAGGCCACGTCTTCCGCCATCGCGCCCGAAGCGGCCCGAAGTCGCGGTGCGCTCTCGGGCAGGAAGGTCTGGTCCGGCTCGGCGCGACGCTGGTTCATGATGGTCGGCGAGGCGATCTCGATGCCGTCCTCATGCAGCACATCCAGTACCGCGCGGTTCAGCTCCGATTGGGACGTCAGGCGCCACTTCACCTCGGCGAGCTTTCCCGAAATGCGGTAGGTGACGGCGAAGTCGCCCAGCTCCGTGACGTGCATGAACGGGTCTTCGAGGCCCGCCCGCTGCGCGGCCTGAAGCAGGAGCGGTTCGACGCGCCGATGGTGCACGTCGTATCCCAGCGACAGCTCGGCCGAAATGATCGTCCCGCTCTTGAGCGTCGTGCAGATCGGGTTGGAGATGAGGAACAGGTTGGGCAGCGCGATGAGCTCGCGGTTCTGCGACTGGATCTCGGTATCGAAAAGCCCGCGCTCGGCGACGCGGCCGAACTGGTTGCCGACGCGCACGTAGTCGCCGGTGCCAAAGGGTCGGGTGACGCGCAGCAGCAGCCCCGCGAACAGATTCGCCACGACCGTCGTCGAGGAGAACGCCAGCACGCCAGACACCAGCAGGCCGATGAGCCCGAGCACCTGGTTGCGCGTGTCGTTCTGGACCGGGAGCGCGAAGATGACGGCGATCAGCCCGGTAAACGTCAGGGCCAACATCACTAGCTGCCGGGGGAACAGGCGCTCGTTCCCGAGGTGACGGTGACGTGCGATGAGCAGCAAATGGCAAGCGGTCAGCACCAGGCTCGCTCCAAGGAGCGTTCCGAGGAGCGGGACGAGCGCGGCAAGGGTCATGGAACGCTCAGCGGCCGTCGCGCGAACGCAGCATCTGCTTCAGTTCGCGAATCGCCTCCGCGCGGCGTCCGGTCCGCTCGTAGA
>JBCCZC010000146.1:0-12395 GCA_039188505.1 Pseudomonadota bacterium
GCTCTATCCGCATCTGACCGGCGTCGAGAACGTCGATGTCTTCTGCCGCATGGGCGGGCAGGTCATCGCTGCGGACCAGCTCCTTGCACTGCTCGAGCGTGCCGGCTTGACGAGCGCCCAGGCGCACCGCCGGGTCGCGAGTTACTCCAAGGGGATGCGCCAGAAGGTCGGTCTGGCGATCGCGTATGCACGTAACGCACGAGCGCTACTGCTCGACGAACCGCTCTCGGGGCTCGACCCGGCAGCTGCCAGCGAGTTCTGCGAGGAGCTGCTCCGAATCCGCGACGGCGGCGCGGCGGTCCTCATGACCACCCACGACCTGTTCCGCGCGAAAGAACTTGGCGGCACGATCGGGATCATGCGCGCGGGCCGCCTCGTCGAGATCCTGCATGCGCCCATCGTCAGCAGTCAGGATCTCGAACGCGTCTACCTGGGTCATATGCGCGGCGGGTCTCCAGCGGTCGCAGAGGAGGCGGTCTTCGCGTGATCGCCCCAGTGCTTCGCCTCGAACTCACGAGCTGGCACCGGGACAAGCGAGTGCTCGGACTCCTGCTTGTTGTGGTCGCAGCGCTTGCCGCCGTGACCGCATGGGCGACCGTCAGCGATCTCGCACAGCGCGCAGCCCAGGGCGAGGCAGCTGCCCAGGCCCGGGCACAGTGGGAGGGGCGTGGTGCGGCAAATCCGCACGGCATGGCGCACTACGGCGACTTCGCGTTTCGACCCGCCGGGCCGCTCGCGCGAATCGATCAGGGCGTGCAGGCGCGCCTGGCAAGGTGCTGTTCATCGAAGGCCATCGCCAGGGTGTGCCCCTCCATACCGATGCGGGTCGGGGCGGATCGGTTGCGCGTTTCGCGCGGCTCGACGGCGCCTTCCTGCTGCAGACCGTCGTGCCGCTGCTCCTCATTTTTCTCGGAGCAGCGGGGCTGGCCGCCGACCGCGAGTCCGGGCGCCTGAAGCTCCTGCTCGTGCAGGGAGGCAATGCCCGCGCGATCCTCGGGGGGCATTTTCTGATCCTCTGGACGCTCGCGCTCGTACTGCTGCTCGTAGTGGTGACGACGTCGTTGCTGACTTCCGCGGTCATGGGCGGTGGCGAACCGCCACCCTTCGGCCGGCTCGGCATGCTGCTCCTCACGCACGCTCTGTTCTTCGCGGTCGTTGCAGCGGCGAGCGTTGCGGCGACGGTCTGGTTCGACTCCGCCCGGGGAGCGCTCCTGGCGCTCCTGGCGGGTTGGGTTGTCGCGACCGTTCTGCTTCCTCGAGCGACTGCAGGGGTGGCTGGGACGCTGTATCCGTTGCCGTCCCAGGATGTGTTCCAGGCCGAAATGCAGGCGGCGCGGCAAGCGGGTCCCGATGGCCACAATCCCGAGGACGCCGAGCTCGAGCGGCTGCAGGCCGCGCTCCTGGCCGAGCACGGCGTCGAGACCGTCGAGGAGCTGCCGATGAACTTCGACGGCATCGCCATGCAGGTTGACGAGGAGTTCGGGAACCAGGTCTGGGACGAGCACTACGGCAGGTTGCGTGACCAGCTGCGACGTCAGGGAACCGTGGGCAGCGCCATGGCGATCCTCAATCCCTTTCAGGCGGTCGACCACATCTCGATGGCCCTGGCCGGGACCGACCTTGCCCATGACCTCGCCTTTCAGGCGCAAGCCGAGGGTTTCCGGCGAACACTGGTGGAGGCGCTCAACCGCGAGCATGCCTACGGTGGTTCGAAGACCGGGGACTGGTCCTGGGAGGCCCCGCCGGAGTTCTTTGCCGCGCTGCCGGCCTACGAGCACGCTTCCCCTGCGTTGGCCACCGCGCTGCGCCCTCGAGTGCCGGATCTGACCGGCCTCGTCCTCTGGCTGGCGGGCTTGCTGATCGCAATGCGCACGGGCGCCAGTCGCCTCGAACGGGGTCAACTGATGTGTTGAAGCTGGCCTTCGGCTTCGAATGTCGGACGCTGCTTCGGAGCAGAGCGGCGGTCCTCGCCATGCTCGCTTTTCTGGCCGTCGGCGCACTGGCGATCGTCCTCGGGGAGCGATTCGTCGCCCAGCTCGAGGGCGCACATGCGGCCGCGGAGCAGGCACAGGAGGCGTCGGTGCGTGAGGCGCGCGACTACCTGGCGCGCGGGGAACCGGGCCCGCCCGATCGCGCCTGGGTCGATCTGGGATACCCGCTCTGGCAGGACTGGTACGCGGGGACCCGCGTTGCCCGGGACCCGGGTCCGCTGGCGGGCATCGCTGCCGGGGCCGTCGATCAGGCGCCGGCGGTGTTCCGCGTCAGTCGCCTGGCGGACCCGATGGCCGCCGGTGGATACCGGATCGAAAATCCAGAGCTTGCAGCCGGTGCCGTAGATCTCGTTTTCGTCCTCGGCCTGCTCCTGCCTCTCCTCATCGGGGTGCTGGGTCTCCACATCGGCAGCCGGGAGCGGGAGACGCGGCTGGACCTGCTGATCATGGTCCAGGCGGGTTCCGATCGGGCGTGGCTCATCGCACGCACGCTTGCGGTCGGCGCCATTGCCGGCGGCGCGGCAACGGGGCTTTGCGTTGCTGCGGGACTCGTCAGCGGCGCTAGTTGGTCGAAGATCGGCGGATTGGTTCTGCTGACGCTTGCCTACGCCGGGCTCTGGAGCGGGCTGCTACTGGCCGTCAATGCTCGCGCGACGACCGTCCGCGGCGCGGCCTTTCTCTACGGCGGCGTGTGGACCCTGCTGTGCGTACTGGTGCCGACGCTGAGCGCGGAGCTCGCGCTCGGCCGCGTCCAGGTCGACTATGCCCTCGCGGAGACGCTGGACGCGCGCGGCCTCCGCTACGACGCCTACGAGCAGGGGATCGAGGCCGTTCTGCCGGAGCTCTACGCGCGCTATCCACGGCTCGAGACGATGCCCGCGGCGGCGGCGGACCCGCTGGATCCGCTCATTGCTCGCCATGCCTATGACGGGATTCTCGTCGCCGCGCTCGCCGAACGGCACCGCGTGCGACTTGCCGAGGAGCAGTCGGCCCGGCAGGTCGCCAACTGGGGCAGCTGGTTCTCGCCAGCGATCGCGCTGTCCTTGACCCTCGAGCGCTTCGCGGGTGTGGGCCCGGACGCCGCCGCGGCCTATCGCGGCCACCTCGTGACGCTGATCGAAGCTCGGGTTCGCTGGGTGCTGGAGACCGCCTGGCAGGATCAGCCGCTCGACGCAGAGGACTTCGACGCGTTGGTCAGCGCGGCCCCATCGTCCTATCGTCCCCGACCGTCAGGGCTTCAGCTGCCGCTGCTCGCCATGATCGTATGGACCTTCGCCGGATGGACGTACGGACTCCGGCGACTCGGGCATTCCGGTCGGCAAGCGCTGGATCGGACCGGCCGGCTTGCCGAGCGTACGGCCTGAGTTACGGGCTTCCTAACGATCGCTTTCCGAATCGACGCTGATGCGCAGCGCCGCTACATTCGCTCGCCGATCGATATCACTGAGCAGATCATCCGTGCCGGTGACGAGCGTCTGCGGGGCGGCGATCGGCTCCGGTTCGAGGAGGACCCCGGGCGGCAGCAGGTACATCGTGGCCAACCGGCCCTCGCTGGCCACGGCACGGCCATCGACGATCGCCGGTCGGAAGCGGGTCTCCTTCGGGAACTCCTGGCGCACGAAGGCGCTGTCAATGCCCGTCGTGTTTTCCTCGAGCACCTTCGCGCGACGAATCCTGCCGTCCTTGGTGATGTTGAAGGACAGCTTCACGAACTCGTTCTTGCCCGAGTAGTCCTGCGGCGCCATCGCGCCGTAGCGGACCATCGCCGGGGCGGCGAACGTCTGGATCCAACGCTCGCCGTCGGGGCCCGCGGCCTCGGCGAGCCGCCATGCCGCCTCGTACTGTGCCACGGCCTGCCGTTCGTAGTAACGCTGCATGAGCCAGTCGCCATACAGCAGCCGGGCCTCGATCTGCTGGTCGAGGGTGAAGCGGTCAGGGTGTGCTTCCACGACCGCGATGACGCGCTGCTGCACGCCGCGCGACCGCTTGCCGCGGTAGCCACCCTGGTAGGCATGGCCGAGCCCCTTCAGTAGCGGGTAGGCCTCCGGCGTGTCCGGACCGTCGCCCTGCACCTCGTCGATCGCCCGATGGAAGTGGTCGATCGCGTCGTGATACTCGCCCGCGGCCCGGAGCCAGGCCCCCAGCCGTGCGGATGCCTCGATGGCCTCCGGGCTGGATGGACCGTAGTTCTCACGGTGCAGCCGGTACGCGAATCGCTGCAGTTCCTCGGCTTCGTAGAATTCCCCCAGGGCGACCATCGTGTCGGCCTTCGCATAGGCAATCCGGATCTGCTGTAGGTTGTTCGCGCCCCAGAGCCGGTGCGTGATGTGCTGGGCACGTGTGAAGGCGTCCAGGGCCTCGTCGAGGCGTCCCTGAGATTGCAGGGCCGAACCGAGGAACGACAGCGCAACGACGAGCTTCTCGCTGTATAGCGGGAGGTTCTCGCGGAGAATCGCCTCTGCGCGGTCGAGGCGAGCGAGCGATTCGCCATAGCGGCCCGTCAGCAGCAGCGTGATGCCGGTCTCCGCGAGCGCGCGCCCGTACGACTCACTGTCCACGCCATGCCGCTCGGCCATCGACGCCTCGAGCGTCCGTGCGGCCTCGTGCGCCTGGTCATGGTCCTTGAGTTCGCGTAGCGCGAAATAGGTTTCCCAGAGGGTGTCGTCGGCAACCTCCAATGGTGCCACCGGTGCGGGACGCTCCCCGGCCGAGACCGTCACGACCGCGGCGAACAGGATGGCCATGAGGCCGTAACGAGCGTTGCTTGGCATCGGGAGTCCTCCCCAGGATCCGTTTCCCTAGCATAATGTTTCCGGGCCGCCCCGTCTCGCAGCGACGCGGCAAAATGGCACCTGTTATGTTATAACATTATCTAATTGGCCCTTGCGGCCTGCCGACCCAAACGATGATCTGATCATGCGAAACTCCGATAGACCGACGACCCGACTGGCGGCAGTCAAGCCCGACCTGCCGCCCCAGGAACGATCGCCGGGACGTCGGCGAGACCTTGCCGGCATGGCCATTTCCGGTCTCTGCGCCCTCCACTGCCTGTCGCTCGCGGCGTTGGCGGTGATGCTGCCGGCACTCGTCGTCAACCTTGAGGCCGAGTGGATCCATGTGGCCTTTGTGGTCCTTGCCCTACCGCTGGGGATCGACCTGATCCGCGTATCGTTGCGCACCCCGGAGCGGCGCAGCGTGGCCGTGCAAGGCCTCGCGGGCCTGAGCCTACTGCTTGCCGCCCTGCTGGTCCATCCACTCCATGAGGTCGAGGAGCCGGTCACGATCGTCGGTGCCTTGCTCCTCGCAACCGCCCACTGGCGCCGCTGGGCAGGCGACCGACGAGCCAGCACCGGCATACCTGCAGCAACCTGATCCTCCGCTCGAATCGCACAGGGGGAACGGGTTCGGGTCGGTTTCGCTCGCCGATTCGGCGGGCATCAGAGCTGCGGGCAGGGGCCCCTGGCGGGACCCCTGCAAGCGTTCAGAAGCGAGCGGTATAGCGAAGTCCGAATTCGCTGGCGTCGTTGCTCAGCATGATCAGCACGTAATCCCCCGTGTTCAGGCGGGCGTTGTCATAGCGCTCGTCGGTGACGTTACGGCCGTAGAAGCCGAGCGACCAGTTCTGATCGGGCGAGAAATACGTCGCGCTCACGTTGATCAGAGAGCGGTCGTCGATCTGCGTAATGCGGCCGGGATCCGACGACGGCTCAACGAACATCTCGTCGCGGTACGACCAGTCGACGCGGAAGGTCATTTCGGCCCCGGTGTCGAGGTCGAGCGTGTACTCAGGACTGATCGACGCGGTGATCTCCGGCGTGAGCGGGGCGACGGCCTGCGGATCATCCACGTCGGCATCGATGTAGCCCAGCGTCGAGTGGATGTAGAAGCCCTCGCTCAGATACATGGATCCTTCCCACTCGAAGCCCGTCGATTCCTGGTCAACGATGATGTTGCGCGTGTCGAAGCCGCCGTCGCTCGTCGTGCTGACCTGATAGGGGAGATCGGTGTAGTCGGTGTAGAAAATCGCGACGCTCATCTGCAGCCAATCGGTCGGTTGGCCCTTGATCCCGACCTCGTAGTTGATCGCCTCGATCGGATCGTTGGCGACGAAACAGTTCGGTTGGCTCACGTTGCCAGGCTGGTCGAAATCGAGGAAGCCGAAGAGGCAGAACGGACGCGCCGGAAACTGGCCGGACTGGTAGCCGTTCTGGATGGCGGCGTAGACGCCCATGCCGTTGTCCAGTTCGTAGGTCACCGCGACTTCGCCGCTCACCTCCGACCAGTCGTCCGACGCCGACGTGTTGATCAGGCTGTCGTTGATGTCGACGAAGGCCGTCTTGTCGTCCTGCGTGTAGCGAATGCCGCCCGAGAAGCGGAGGCGGTCGGAAGCGTTGTAGCCGACGTTGGCGTAGACGGCCTTGCTCTCGACGTCCTGACCGATCGTGAAGGTGCCAGGTCCGCCAAGGAAAATGGTCGGATCCTGGTCATTTACACCATCTTCCTCGAAATAGTACAGGCCGGCCACGTAGTCCCAGTCGCCCGAAACACCGGTGAACTGCAGCTCGACCGACGTCTGGTCTGCCTCGCCGACTTCGGGGAAGGAGAGGAAGTCTTCGACGAAGCTGTCGTCGTCCAGGCCGCTCGCGTACTCCGAGTGGCGATCGCTGATGAGCAGCTTCGAGTTGAGATTCTCGGTGATGTCCCAGTCGACGGTGAACGAGATTCCGTACGCCTCGTTGGACACGGTGGCCTGGCTGAGCTGACCGGTGTTGTTGTCGTAGGGGTCGGCGGAGACGTCGGCGTTCGTGAAGCCAGCGCCGGCCACGGCGCCGTTCGGCACCTCGTCGATGAGCGTCGTGTAGGGGCGCAGGCCGCCGTCGCCGTCGTTGGCGTCCACCGTAAGCAGGAAAGACAGCGTGTCCGACGGCTCCCACATGATGCCCGCGCGACCGGAGAATTCTTCGAGTTCGCCGACCTCGACGCCGGCGCCTGGCAGGTTCAGGAAGTCACCCAAGCCGTCGCGTTCGCTGTAAGAAAGGTTAGCGGAGAAGGACCACTCGTCCGACAGGCGCCTATTGGTGTAGAAGTCGCCGCCCAGGCGTCCGCGCGAGCCTGCCTCGAGGGAGAAGCTGGTCTCCTCTACGCTGCCGGGCTTGCGGGTGATGATGTTGATGGCTCCGCCGATCGAGTTGCGGCCATAGAGCGTGCCCTGCGGCCCGCGCAGGACCTCCACTCGCTCGATGTTCGAGAGGTTCCAGTTCTGGCCGACCTGCCGGCCGAGGTAGACCCCGTCGATGTATACGCTGACACCCGGGTCGGTCGTGATCAGGTGGTCCTGAAGGCCGATACCGCGGATGAAGGGATTGACTGACGAGGTATGCCCGGCCGAGAAACCGGTAACGTTGAGGTTCGGCACGAACTTGCCAATGTCGGTCAGGTCGACGATGCCCTGCTTGGCAAGGGCCGCCCCGTCGAAGGCGCTTACCGCGACCGGAACGTCATAGATGCTCTGTTCGCGCTTCTTCGCAGTGACGATGATCTCCTCGAAGACGGGTTCTTCCTGGGCGTGCGCGAACGGCACCGCGAGGGCCAATCCGATGGCCGCGGCAAGGGTTTTTCTCATGCTGTAATCCTGTGGTTCGGGGCGTCTGGACGACCGCCATGCGGCCGCTATCTCGCGCCAGCCTGCGGATTACTGGAGCGGCCGACTGGACGCCGAACCTGCAGGAATCGGCGATGCGCTATTGGCGCCACAGATTAGCAAAGCCGGCGCCGCACCGGCACCCCGAATCACGCCGCAACTACCACTCGTATTCCTCGATCAGCTTGGCCTCGATCGAGTAGCCCGCTGTGCCCATGAGGCTGCTCTTGCTCCTGGTGGCCATCTCGCCCTCGATCCAGAACGGTGTCCACAGCGTCTCGAGGTTGAAGGGCTCGTCGACGGTGACGTAGACGATCTGGTTCGGTGGCGGCGGTGGCACGTGGATGCAGGCACCGAAATACGGAACGAGGAAAAACTCGGTGAGCAGCCCGCCTTCGTCGGACTCCAGGGGAACCAGGAAGCCCGGGATCCTCACGGAAAGGCCGTCAAGTTCCTTGTTAATGGCACCCGCAGGCGATTGTGTGGTGATCACCTCGTCGCCCCGGATCACGGCCAGTGGATCCTCCGGTAGGAGCGTCCCCGCACTGTCCTGCGGCAGCAGTTCGTCCCAGTCCAGCTCGCGCGTTTCCGCCGCGATCACCGTGGCCGTGCCGAGTAGCAACAGGGCTGCGAGCAGCATTCTCATCGATGGCAGTTCTCTTGCAGCTTCAGAATTGACGAGCAGCTTGCAGGCCGCGTCGTGAAGCATGAGTCTGCCGCCTCTTGCGTCGGCCGCCAAGTGATACAATATAACGTCTTCGCTTCTCACCTCTCATCGCTCAACCCTCGCCTGATGCTCAAGCGCTCATTTCTCGACGTCGTCGGTTTCGTTCTGTCGGCAACGTGCCTGGTTCATTGCCTGCTGCTGCCGGTAGTGCTCGCGCTCGTGCCGGTGTCGGCGCTCGCGGGTATTTCCGATCCGGCATTCCACTTCCTGCTGGCCTGGATCATCCTGCCGGTCAGCGGTCTCGCTCTGGTCCTTGGCGTTTACAAGCACCGACGCTGGAGCATTGCGCTCATCGGGGGGCTCGGTCTTGTCCTCATCATCGCCGCGGCCACGATCGGCCACGACGGGGGGCTCGCCGGGGAACGCTGGCTGACGGTGATCGGCTCCGTCCTCATCGCGGGCGCCCACCTCGTGAATTTCCGCGCCAGCGAACGGGGACGCGTCGGCTGAGCCATCCGCTCTCGACAGCGTTTCCCGCCGCCTCCCGGCGGGTTTGAAATAATCCCCGAGGATCTTGGGCAACCCTTTTTCGGAGTCGCCGGGCTCGCGCAGGCCTTCGACCCGATCGGGATCGCTGGCCGTGGTTCTCCTGGCCATTCGGCTGCCGTCACGATCCAGGCCGATGCCAACGTGATCGATGCCGACCACCTCGTGATCACCTGGGTTGAGGCGACCTCGCGCGTCGCGAAGGGGTTGAGATTCTCGTGCGATCGTTGGCGTCTGAGTCTCGCCCGCGTGTCGGTCGTCGGCTCCGGGGCGCAACAACGACCTTGCGAGCACGTTCGACGTCTCTTTTGCGGTGGTCGCCACGACCGGCTCCGGCTAGCATTTCGCCAACGACCGAGGAGAACCTCCATGCGCGAAACCAAAGTCCTGCGGCATGCTGCGGAGAAGGCGATCGATCTCTACGAGGGCTTCGACGACGAGCCCGTCGCGGCCCGGGCGAGCCACGCCGAGCTCCTCGAGCGCTTCGGGGGACCGCTGCCCGAGCACGGCACAGACCCGCGGCGCGTCATCGACGAGCTGCTCGCGCACGCCGACGACGGCCTCGTCCGCGCGGGTGGTCCACGGTTCTTCGGCTGGGTCATCGGTGGCTCGCTACCCACTGCGATCGCCGCGGACTGGATCCTCTCGACCTGGGAGCAGAACGGTGCGATCTGGCAGTGCAGCCCGGCCGCGAACACGATCGAAGAGGTGGCCGGCGAGTGGCTCAAGGACGTCCTGCAGCTGCCGCAGGAATCCGCCTTCGCGATGGTCACGGGTTGCCAGATGGCGCATTTCACGGCGTTGGCCGCGGCCCGGCACCGCCTCTACGCCGAGCGCGGGATCGACGTCGAAGGTGCCGGCCTGTACGGCGCCCCACCCATCCGGGTTATCGCCGGCCCGCACCTCCACGAATCGCTGCTGCGGGCAATCCGCTTTCTGGGCCTCGGGACCGACGCGGTCCGCGAGGCCGCGCTCGACCGGGACGGACGCATGGATCCCGCGAGCGTCCGCGCGATCCTCGAGGAGGATCCGGACGCGCCCACGATCATCAGCCTGATGGCCGGTGACCTGAATACCGGTGCCGCCGATCCGTTCCCGGAGCTCTGCCCGATCGCGAAGGAATTCCGCGCGTGGGTGCACGTTGATGGCGCCTTTGGCCTGTGGATGAACGCCAGTCCGCGGCAGCGCCACGCGCTGGAAGGTATCGAGCTGGCGGATTCCTGGGCGACCGACGGCCACAAGTGGATGCAACTGCCCTTCGACCAGGGCTTTGTCTTCGTTCGCGACACCGGCGCCCTCCGGGCGGCGATGACCATGCACGCCGGCTATTTCATCGCGCCCGACGGTGCGGGCCGCGACGCCATGGACTTCAATCCCGAATGGTCGCGGCGCCCCCGTGGCGTGGTGGCCTGGGCGGCGCTCCGAGCCGTCGGGCGAGCCGGTATGGCCCACATCGTCGACGAATGCTGTCGGCTAGCGGCGCGTCTGGTCGGCGAGATCGGGGCGTTGCCGGGAGCCGAGGTTCTGTCACCGGCCCGCATGAACCAGGGCATGGTGCGATTCCTCGCGGACGAGGGCGATCACGACGCGCGCACGGATGAGATCGTCGAGGCGATCCGGGCCGAAGGCACCGCCTGGTTCGGGCCGACGACCTGGAACGGGATGCGCGCCATGCGCATCTCCGTTTGTAACTTCCGCACGACCGACGCCGATGTCGACCGGACCGTCGACGCGGTTCGACGCGTCCTGACGGCCCGAATCGCGGCTACTGCTGGTTGAGCCAGGCGTCGTGGATCTCGCGGGCGCCGGCAGACCAGACGTCGGAGTGCCCCATCACGTAGCCGAGGGCGCGGTCGAGATGCACCATGCGATGGGGCTGGCCCAGCAGCCAGGGGTGGATATTGAGGGCCAGGATCCGGCCGCCTTCCGCGCGCGCCTCGCCCAGCAGCAGATCGCAGGCATCGATCACCTGATCAGCCCAGGATTCCTCGGAATGGCCGTTGTTGAGGATCACGAAGCTGTCCTCGATCTCCTGCGACAGCGGCATCGCCGTCAGCTCACCCGCGCGCGTTCGGAAGCGGTAGGGCATGTCGTCGTTCACCCAGTCGCAGAAGTAGCGGACACCGTGCTCCGCGAGCAGGTCCGGGGTATTGCCTGACTCGGAGCGTGCCGGCGAGAGCCAGCCATCGATCGACTGACCGGTCAGTTCACGCAGACCGTCGAGAGCACGCTTCACCCGGCCGCGCTCCTCGGTCTCGTCCTGGCCGCCGTAGTGCAGGGCGTCCATGTGGAGACCGTGGCAGAGCACCTCGTCGCCCCGCTCTCGGATCTTCCCGACCAGGTAGGGGACGCGCTCGGCCAGGCGCGTATTCATGGCGAAGGTCGGCCGGATGGCGTGCGCGTCGAGGCAGTCGAGGACCCGGTAGATGCCGACGCGGTTGCCGTAGTCCCGCAGCGAGAAATGTCGGAGATCGGGGTAGGGCATGGTCATCCCGCCGGGGACCTTGAAGGGGACGCCGCGCTGGTCCAGCGGAAAGAACTGGAGGCAGACGTTGACCCACAGCGCCAGGCCCTTGCCGCCCGGCCAGGTGACCGGCTTCCGATCCGTGAGCATCGACCAGTCATAGCGGTCGTGGTCCATGCCGTGGCTGCGGTGCGGGTATTCCAGGTAGCGGTTGTCCAAGGCCATCAGGCGGCCCCCCGCGCGGCGATGTCGGCGACAGCGTCATCGTAGTGGTGCGCGAGGTAGTGCTCGGCAATCTCCCGCCCGGTCGTCACCCAGACGTCGCTGTGCCCGGTGATGTACTCGAGGGCCTCCTCGAAGGCGCGGAGACGATGGGGACAGCTCACCTGGTAGTTGTGGGTGGGAATGCACATGACCGTGCCGCTCTCGGCGCCCTCCGCGTAGAGCCGATCGAAGCAGTCCTTGAGCTGCTGCCCGTAGCGACGCGGCTCGATCTTCTGGACGACGTAGGCGATCGTGTCGTTCATCTCGAGCGAGTAGGGGATCGAAACGAAGCGCTTGCCCGAGCGCGTGCGAATCGGGGTGGGCTGATCGTCGTGGAACAGATCGCAGGTGTAGAAGCCGCCCTCGCTGCCGAAGAGTTCCGTTCCGACCTCGGCAAACAGATCGATCGTCTCCTCCGAGTGTGAGAGGGCCGGGGCGAGGTAGCCTGCGCATTGCTGTCCCGTGGCCTCGAGGATCGTCTCCATCGAGTCCCGGATCATCGCGCGCTCCTGGTCGCTCGACATGCCGTACGTGTAGCGGGTGTTGTAGATGCCGTGGCTGAAAAACTCCCAGTTCTTCTCCCGACAGCGTTCGATGATCTCCGGGTGGTGTGCGCAGAGGGCCGTCGAGAGCGAGATGGAGCCGCGGACGCCGTACTTGTCGAGCACCGCCATCTGGCGTGCGTGCCCCACCCGGTTGCCGTAGTCCCGGATACTGTAGCCGGCGATCGCAGGGGTCGCCTGCGGCCAGGGCTTGCGATGCGGATTTTCCGGGGGATCGAGCTCGTAGAACTCGATGTTCGGTGCCACCCAGAAGGCCAGC
>JBCCZC010000147.1:0-12386 GCA_039188505.1 Pseudomonadota bacterium
AGCGGTTGAATAGGGCCGCGGCCACGCCGCCTACGAGAATGCCACCAAAGACGCCCGTGTCGAGGGATTGAATCCCCATGATCGCCTTGGTCTCGACGCCCATCGCGCCGCCGATTGTTCCCAGTGCGCCCAGGAACACGGCATAGCCGACGGTGGCGGCGAGCGCGGCGACACCATCGTTGTTCGTCAAGCCGAGGGCGACGCCGATGGCGAAGAGGATGGGCAGGTTGCCGAAGATCGCGCCGCCCGCCTGCTCCATGACGCTATTCACGATTGCTGGAATGAACGTGAACTCCGACGCCCCCACGCCGAGCAGAATGCCCGCCGCTGGCAGCACTGCCACCGGCAGCATGAGGGCCTTGCCGATCTTCTGGAGGAATCCGAAGGCTCGCTGGAACATGACTCAGGCTTCCTCTTCCGCAGGCACGAGGGCCCGGACCGCCGCGGCGGAATCCGCGGCCAGCGCCTTGCGCGCAACCGCCTTGCAGTCCGCCAGCGACCAGGCGCGGACCTGCGCCTTGACGGCCGGTATGGCGTTCACCGTCGCCGACAGCTCGGTCACCCCGAGCCCCAGCAGGATCGGCACGGCCTGGGGGTCGCTCGCGACACCGCCGCAGATGCCCGTCCAGGTGTCGTGCTTGAGACCACCCTGGACAGCGAGATTGATGAACCGAAGCACGGCCGGGTGAAGCGGATCGCACGCGGCGGCGAGCCGCGGGTGGCCGCGATCCATCGCCAGCGCGTACTGGGTCAGATCATTGGTGCCGACGGAGAAGAAGTCGACCTCGCGTGCGAACTGGTCGGCCAGGATCGCCGTCGACGGCACTTCGATCATGATGCCGACCTCGACCGCCGGGGCATCCAGCGCTTCACGCTCCTCCTCGAGGATGGCCTTCGCTTCCCGGATCTCCTGCAGCGTGGCAATCATCGGGAACATGATCCGGAGGCAACCCCGCGGCGCGGCGCGGAGTATGGCCCGGAGCTGGGCTCGCAGGATTGCTGGCCGCGTCAGCCCGATCCGGATGCCGCGCTCGCCGAGGAACGGATTCTCCTCCGGTGCGACGGGCAGGTAGGCCAGCGGCTTGTCGCCGCCGACGTCCAGGGTCCGCACGATGACCGGCCGATCCGCAGTCATGACCTCGGCGATCTCACCATAGATGCCGGCCTGCTCGTCCTCGTCCGGAGCGCTGGCCCGATCGAGGAACAGGAATTCGGTCCGCAGCAGACCCACGCCCTCGGCGCCGTGCTCGACGGCCGCCCTCGCGTCATCCGCGCTGCCGATGTTGGCGGCCACCTCGATCCGGGTGCCGTCCGTCGTCACCGCCGGCTCGTGCGCCGCGGCAAGGTCGGCCTGGCGGCGCTCTTCGAGCCGCGCCTGTCGCTCGCGCACCGTGTCGATCTCGGCCTCGGGCGGATCGATGCGCATCCGGCCTGCGGCCGCATCCAGGATCACGGGCGTGCCGTCGGCCAGGTCGAGTGCGCGGGCCTCGACGCCGGCAAGGGCCGGCAGGTTGAGCGATCGCGCCAGGATCGCAACGTGCGACGTCGCGCCGCCGGCAACGGTGCAGAAGCCCCGTACGCGTGCCGGATCGAGGCCCGCCGTATCAGACGGCGTCAGGTCCTGCGCAACGAGGACCGCCCCGTCGGGATAGTCGATGGCCTCCGGTGAGAGGCCGAGGAGCTCACGGAGCACGCGGCGGCCGACGTCACGCAGGTCTCCCGCGCGCTCGGCCAGCAGCGGATTCCCCAGCGCCTCGAGCCGCTCGGCGCAGGTACTGAAGGCCTGCTGCCAGCCGCGAGCCGCGGGCTGCCCCGCGTCGATCGCGCTCTGGGCGATCTCGAACAGCTCCGGATCCTCCAGCAGCTCGCGGTGCGCGGCAAAGATCGCGGCCTTCTTCTCGTCGGCGCGGCGAGCGAGCTCGGCCTCCAGCTCCTGAAGCTGCGCCGTCGCCTTCTCGACCGCTTGACCCAGGGCGCCACGCTCGTCGGCGGGGCTACCAGCGGCAACCTCCGGCAGGTCGAGGGCTTCATGGCGGAGCTGGAATACGGTGCCGATGGCGAGCCCGGGGGATGCGGTGATGCCCGCGATGGCGCCCGGGTCTTCGGAAGCGATCACTGCCGGTTCCTCGGGCGCCTCGATGACGGCCTCACCGGCGGGCACCGGCGCCACGTCGTCGCCGAGCCCCGCACGTAATTCCGCGGTCAGGCGTTCGATCGCGCCGGCGGCATCGTCGCCCCGGGCGAGCACGCGAACCTCATCGTGCTGAACCACGTTGAGCCCCATGATGGCCACGACGCTCCGGGCATTGGCCTCGGTGTCGCCCTTGCGCAGCCGGAGCTCCGCCGAGAACTGCTTGGCAAGGTTCGCCAGTACGGCCGCCGGCCGCGCGTGGAGGCCCGTCTCGTTCGGAACGACGATCGCCTCGGACTGCTCGAACTCGCCCTCGCCGCTTCCGGTTTCCTCCGCCACGTCGGCGAGCTCGAGCACGAGGCAGTCGTCGGTTCCTGCTGTCACCGATCCGGTCGCCGGCGCCTGGCTCGCCACCCGCTCGCCGTTGGTGACGATGACCTGGGTGAGGAGGCTCTTCGCGTGGGTCGCGACGTAATCGGCATCGAAGGCGATGAGCTCGTCGCCCGCGCTCACGGAGGCACCTTCTTCGACGAGGGGTGAGAAGCCGTCACCCTTCAGGTCAACGGTGTCGAGGCCGATGTGGACCATGACCTCGAGGCCTTCGGGGGTTTCGATGGTCAGCGCATGATGCGCGCGGTGGAGCTGGACGATGCGACCGTCGCAAGGGGCGAGCAGCGTCGTGGAAATCGGATCGATCGAGACCCCGTCACCGACGAGCTTCTTCGAGAAGACCGGATCCGGCACGCGCTCGATCGGGACGAGGATTCCCGTCAGCGGCGCCCGCAGGCGAACAGCATTCGCAGCCATGTCGTGCTCCCTTCCGGCGGATCGCCAGCGTCCCCTCTGACGCCGGGCCTTCTGCGTGCGCCAGCGTCGTCCGCGACCCCTCGCCGCGACCGGGTCATCTTACTCGATGAGCGCCCGGCCGCGACCTGAATACGAATGCTGGCGCAAGCCGCTTCCGGGGCGCACGCGCTCGTTCCGCGCACCAGCCCGGGCCAGCCCGGCTTCGTCCGGCGGAACCCCGCAGCCACGCGAGGCTCGCCGGTGGCGGGTCCCGCGGCGTGCCGGCAGAGCCGCCGTGCATCTGAATCCGACAGACTGCCGGCGCATTCCGATCTATCATCGCCGGCGAGGCACGCCCAGGAGCATTTGACGATGGAAGCACCAACCGGACTGCCGGCCTGGCAGAAACTGACCGAGCTCCACACCGAGCGCGGCGACAGGGCCATGCGGGCGCAGTTCGAGGCCGAGCCGGACCGATTCGAGCGCTACTCGCTCCGCCTTGGGGAGATCCTGTTCGACTACTCGAAGAATCGCATCGACGACGATGTGCTCGCGGCGCTGCTCGAGCTGGCGGCCGAGGCCCGCGTGCCCGAACTCCGCGACGCGATGTTCGATGGCGAGAAGATCAACGTCACCGAGAACCGAGCGGTGCTCCACGTCGCACTGCGAAACCGGGCCAACCGGCCGATCGAGGTGGACGGCGAGGACGTGATGCCCGCCGTGAACGGGGTGCTGGCGCAGATGCGGGATTTCGTCGGGCGGGTCCGCGACGGGACCTGGACCGGCTTCACCGGCAAGCGCATCACCGACGTGGTGAATATCGGCATCGGCGGATCGGATCTGGGACCGAAGATGGTCTGTGCCGCGCTCGCGCCCTATGCGTCAGTGGAACTCAGCACCCATTTCGTCTCGAACGTCGACGGCAGCGACATCGCGGAGACGCTTGCACGCGTCGATCCGGAGACGACGCTGTTCCTGGTGGCCTCGAAGACCTTCACCACCATCGAGACCATGACCAACGCGGGCACCGCCCGCGCCTGGTTCCTCGAGACAGCCGGGGACGAGGCACACATCGCCCGCCACTTCGCGGCGCTTTCGACCAATGGCGAGGCCGTCTCGGCCTTCGGCATCGACACCGCCAACATGTTCGGCTTCTGGGACTGGGTCGGAGGTCGCTACTCGCTATGGTCGGCCATTGGACTGTCGATCGCGCTGGCGATCGGCATGGACGAGTTCGAGGCGCTGCTGACCGGCGCCTTCGAGGCCGACGAGCATTTCCGCACGGCGCCGCTCGAAGCAAACGTTCCGGTCCTCATGGCCATGCTCGGGATCTGGTACAACAACTTCTTTGCGGCCGAGAGCCACGCCATCCTGCCCTACGATCACTACCTGAGCGCTTTTGCGGACTACTTCCAGCAGGGCGACATGGAGAGCAACGGCAAGCGCGTTACCCGCGAGGGGGCGGCCGTCACCGCGAACACCGGCCCGGTGATCTGGGGCCAACCGGGCACGAACGGCCAGCACGCCTTCTACCAGCTGATCCACCAGGGTACGAAGCTGATCCCCTGCGACTTCCTCGCCGCCGCGACCAGCCACAATCCCCTGGGCGATCACCATGAGATCCTGCTCTCGAACTTTTTCGCCCAGACCGAGGCGCTCATGCGGGGACGCACGGTAGCGGAGGCGCGCACGGAGCTGGCAGCGGCGGGCCTCGGTGGCGACGCCCTCGAGAGGCTCGCTGCGGCCAAGACGTTCCCCGGCAACCGACCGACCAATTCGTTTCTCTACCCGCAACTGACGCCCCGGGTCCTCGGAACGCTGATCGCGCTGTACGAGCACAAGATCTTCGTGCAGGGTGTGGTCTGGAACGTGAATTCGTTCGATCAGATGGGTGTCGAGCTGGGCAAGGTGCTGGCCAGCTCCATCCTCCCGGAGCTCGGCGACGACGCGCCGGTCAGCGGCCACGATGCGTCGACCAACGGGCTCATCAACCAGTTCAAGAAAATGCGGAGTCAAACCTCATGAGCGTGCTCGAACAGCTGCGGGACATGACCGTCGTCGTTGCCGATACCGGCGACATCGAAGCCATGCGCCAGTATCGCCCCCGTGACGCCACCACGAATCCGTCGCTGATTCTGAAGGCGGCGCAGATGGACGCCTACCGGTCGCTGGTCGACGAAGCAATCGGCGCCACCGATGACGTGGACGAGCGCCTCGATCGCCTCGCCGTGCTCTTCGGCTGCGAGATCCTGAAGATCGTCCCCGGCCGCGTCTCCACCGAGGTCGACGCAGGCCTCTCCTTCGATACGGACGCCACCGTCGAGCGCGCCCGCCGGCTCATCGCCCTCTACGAGAGCGCCGGGGTCGACCGGGGCCGGGTGCTGATCAAGATCGCCTCGACCTGGGAGGGCATCAAAGCGGCGGAGCAGCTCGAGCGCGAGGGCATCCACTGCAACCTGACCCTGCTGTTCAGCTTCGTCCAGGCGGTCGCCTGCGCCGAGGCCCGCATCACCCTGATCTCGCCGTTCGTGGGTCGCATCTACGACTGGCACCGGAAGGACCGGGGCGTCGACCACATCCCAGCGACCGAAGACCCGGGCGTCGCGTCGGTCACGCGGATCTACAACTACTTCAAGCGCCACGAGTACAAGACCGAGGTGATGGGAGCGAGCTTCCGTAACACCGGCGAGATCATGGAGCTGGCGGGCTGCGACCTGCTGACCATCTCGCCGCAGCTGCTCGCCGAGCTCGAGGCCCTCGATCAACCGCTCGAGCTGCGCCTCGACGCCGACGCGGCGCGCGAGATGGACATCGAGCCGCTCCACGCCGACGAGAAGACCTTCCGCTGGCTGATGAACGAGGACGCGATGGCGACCGAGAAGCTGGCGCAGGGCATCCGGGCCTTCGCCGCAGATCTCGAAAAGCTGATCGACTTCACCTCGGCGCTGGCCGAGGGCAAGGCAGCCTGATCCCGTGGACCTCGTCGCCCGCCTCCGCAAGGCGGCGGCCGGCCCGCGCGTCGCCGCCGCCATCGAAGCCGAGGGGCTACCCGCGGCCTACCGGGAACAGCTCGACCACGTCGCCGTGCCGCTCGCCGCGCAGCTGGCTCGCCTGACCGAGAGCACCGCCGCACCGCCGATCGTCGGCATCAATGGCAGCCAGGGCAGCGGCAAGACCACGGTGGCCGTCTTTCTCGCACTGCTGCTCGAGGAGGCGGCGGGTCTCCATGCCGTCGAGCTCTCGATCGACGACTTCTACCTCACCCGCAACGAGCGGGCGCGCCTGGCCGACGATGTCCATCCCCTGCTGGCGACCCGCGGCGTTCCCGGGACCCACGACCTGATCCTCGGCCGCCAGATCTTCGACGCGCTCGTCGACCGTCGCAGTGACGTCGCCCTGCCTCGCTTCGAGAAGGCCGAGGACGACCGTGCATCGGAAAGCACATGGCGGGTGACCGATCGCCCGGCGGACCTGGTTCTGTTCGAGGGCTGGTGCGTGGCGTGTCCGCCGCAGCAGGCCGATGCGCTCGAAGCGCCGGTGAACGCCCTCGAGCGCGACGAGGATGCCGACGGTGTGTGGCGCGGCTTCGTCAACGACCAGCTCGCCGGGCCCTACCGCGAATGGTTCGGTCGCATCGACGCCCTCGTTATGCTGCGCGTACCGTCCTTCGATCAGGTCAAGGGCTGGCGGCTCGAGCAGGAACGCAAGTTGATCGCGCGGCGGCAGGCCGCGGGCCTTGATATCAGCCAGACCATGGACGAGGCCGGCGTCGAGCGGTTCATCGCCCATTACGAGCGGCTGACGCGACACATGCTCGACACGCTTCCGGCCGAAGCGGATGGCGTGATTACCGTCGACCAGCGGCACCACATGACCGCCATCGACGGCCTGCTGTAATCGGGCTCGAGGTTGCGGGCTAGTAAGGCTCCCGGAGAATGACCTTCACCGCCTGCCCGGTGGGCAGCTCGCCCCCAGCATCGAGGCCATTGATGACCGCGATGGCCTGGGCGGAAACGACGCTGTCGGACCTTTCGGCGAGCGCGTCGAGGGATTCGCTGGCCTGCGCTTCCACGATGCGAACCCGCAGCCCGGCGATCGACTCGCGCTCTTCCTCGGTCAGGTTCCGCATGCTGAGCGCCGCGCCCTGCAGCACGTCACGATAGCGATCCGCGCCGAACCCGATGACGGTGAAAGTCATCTCCGGATTGGTCACGAATAAGTAGTAAATGTTGACGGTCTCATCGCCCGTCGCGTCCTCGAAGCGGACGAGGTAGGCCGGCCATTTCGCCGTACCGATCGTGACCCGGCGCGCCTCGGCCGGCACCATCTCGCCCTTCTCGCTCATCTTCTCGACGAGCGATTCGCCCAGCTGGGCGGGGTCCACGGGCGCGTACATGCCGCCGGCAACGATCAGGGCCGGGGCCTCGCGGTCGACCGCGCCGACGAAGCGCGGCGTGTTCAGCGTCTCCCAACCCTCGGGAAAGGTCATGGTGAAGTTCAGGTCCGGATGGAGGAACTGCTGACCCTCGAAGATACCGCGGCTCGGAACCTCCAGGCCCCACCAGAGGCCGTCGATCTGGCCGAAGTAACCGCTGTCACCCGCGATCGTCGGGCGGGATTCGAAGGTGAGCCGTCCGCCCTCGCTGTCGATGTCCGCAAGCCGCGTCGGCGTGCTGGGATGCGAATCGGTATAGCGGAACTTCTCCGATTCGCCGGTCGCCAGCTCGACCGACTTCGACAGGCGGTCGAGGGCCGCAGCGAGCGCGACCGGATCGTAGCCCGCGCGGGCCGCGAGGCGCATGCCCTCGCGATCGGCTTCCAGCTCCTGGCTGCGGCTGTAGGTCGCGATGAACACCTCGCCGGCGACGTCGATCGGCGCATTGATGAGGTTGCCAAGGTCCTCGCTGACGACGCCGACCGCCTTGCCGGGCAGAGACAGGAGGCCGGGAACGACGCTGCGACCGGCGCGGCGCGCGAAGTGCCGCTCGGTCACATGGCTGATCTCGTGGGCAAGCACGCCCGCGAGCTCATCTTCGGAGTTCATGAGTGAGAGGAGGCCGCGCGAGATGAAGATGTAGCCGCCAGGCGCGGCAAACGCGTTCGGTTCGAACTGCTCGATGACGCCGAAGCGGAACTCATAGGGGGTCTCACCAAGCTCGGCCACAAGCCGGTTCCCGACCGCGGTCACGTACCGCTGCAGACCCTCGCTATCGTAGAGACCGATCTGGTTCAGGACATCGCCGGCAACCTTGGCACCGATCTGCTCCTCGTCCTCGACGGTGACCAGCGCGGTGGCACACCCCGTCAGCAGCGCCGCCGCGGCAAGCGGAATCATCAGGCGTCGGGTGAAAGATCTCATGCTCAGCGGAGCTCCTATCCCTGGGCCTCCGGGACCCGTACTGGGTCGAAAGGTAGCACAGCGGATGCGCACGCGTGCCGGCCATTGGATGGTTGACATCGTGACCCGCGGGACCCACAAATGCGGCAACGCGAGCCGCCGACGGGCCGCTGAACAGAGACAACGGGAACGCACATGAAAACGGCACCAACCGCCAGCGATCGCCCAGCCTGGGTTGCCCGGGCTGCCTTTGTTACGGCCCTCGGGCTGGGCATGTACTGGACGATCGCCTGGGACCTCGCCAATCCGCCGGAAACCCGCCCGCCCTTCTCGGAAGGCGCCGCGGTCGAGTACTACCAGGCGTTTCTGCTGCTGCTCGCGAGCCTCGTCGCGATCGTATCCCGTCCCACCGGGGAAGCTGGGGGTCTGCGCTGGCTGCTCGGCGCCTTCTTCGCGGCGCTCGCCATCCGGGAGTTCGACGAGGTCATCGAGGGGCTGCTCGGCGAGGGGGCGTGGCAGATCATGGTGACCGCCGTGCTGCTCGCGGCGATCGTGCACGGTTGGCAAACCCGTGCCGCCTGCCGTCCGGCTATCGGGGCGTTCGTCCGGCAGGCGTCCTGGGGCTTCTTCGCGTCCGGAATCCTGGTGCTGCTGTTCTCGCGCTTCTTCGGCATGAGCGACGTGTGGTATGCCATCATGGGTCAGCAGGAGTTTCAGCGCGGCGTGAAAAACGCCGTCGAGGAGGTGACCGAGACGATGGCGATCGCGCTCCTTGCCCTGAGTATGCTGGAGTTCTGGCTGTCAGCGCGCCGGGCGCGCTGACAGCCCGGGTTCCTCAGGCGCTCATCACAACCGGATCGAGGCGTTCGACCTCGCGAGCCCCAGCGGTGATCGCCGCCGTCAGCCCTTCCGCTTCCGGCAGGAAGTTCTGCGCGAAGAAACGAGCGATGGCCAGCTTGCCCTCGAGAAACGCCTGGTCCGCCGTGCCTTCGGCAATGGCGGCCTGGGCGGCGACCGCGCCCCGAGCCAGGTAGAAGCCGCCCGCGACGTTGCCGAACTGCTTGAGATAGGGCGTCGCGCCGGCCAGCACGTCCTCGAAGTCTTCGCTTGCCAGCAGCCAGTCGGTGGTCGTGGTGAGGGCGGCCGCGGCTGCAGCGAGCCGGATGCCGATGGTCTGCAGCGAGGCGTCGCTGTGGTTGGCCAGATCAGTGGCGAGATCCTCGACGCCGGCGATGAACGCCCTTGCCGCGGCCCCACCGTCACCCTGAAGCTTGCGACCCACGAGGTCCATCGCCTGGATGCCGTTGGTACCCTCGTAGATGCCTGCGATGCGGGCGTCGCGCATGAACTGCGCCGCTCCGGTCTCCTCCACGTAGCCCATGCCGCCATGGACCTGAACGCCGATCGAGGCGACCTCGTTGGCGCGGTCCGTCGACCAGGCTTTCGAGATCGGCGTCAGCAGACCTTCGAGAGCCGCAGCTTCGGCTCGCACCGTTTCGTCTGCCGCCGTCCGCGCCAGGTCGTAGGCTACGGCATTGGCGTAGCAGATCCCGCGGGACGCCTCGACCAGGGACTTCATCGTGTAGAGCATGCGGCGCACGTCCGGATGCTCGTAGATCGCGACCATGCCGCCGCTCCTCACGCCGGGCGCGCGGCCCTGGCGGCGGTCCTGGGCATAGGCCAGCGCATGCTGGTAGGAGCGTTCGGCGATGCCGACGCCCTGGGTGCCGACGTCGAGCCGAGCCGAGTTCATCATGATGAACATGTTTCTGAGGCCCTTGTTCTCCGCGCCCAGCAGCGTGCCGTAACACTCACCGCTCTCGCCGAAGGCCATCACGGCCGTCGGACTGCCGTGCAAGCCCAGCTTCTCCTCGAGGCCCACGCAGTAGGCGTCGTTACGCTCGCCCAGGGAGCCGTCCGCGTTCACGTGGAACTTGGGTACCAGAAACATCGAGATCCCGCCGGTACCCTCGGGCGCATCCGGCAAGCGCGCCAGCACCAGGTGGGCGATGTTCTCGGTCAGATCGTGGTCGCCGTAGGTGATGTAGATCTTCTGGCCCGTGATCTTGTAGCGGCCATCGCCCACGGGCTCGGCCTTCGTACGGATCCCGGAGAGATCGGAACCGGCCGTCGGCTCGGTCAGATTCATGGTGCCGGCCCATTCGCCGGTCACGAGCTTCTCGAGGTACTGCGCTTTCTGCTGCTCGGTGCCGACGGCCTTGATCGCCTTGACCGCGCCCTGGGTAAGCGACGTGCCGATGGCAAACGACATGCAGGCAGCGTTCAGGGAATCGATCAGGGCGACGGCGAGCGTCACCGGGAGCCCCTGGCCACCGATCTCCTCGGGGAAGGCCAGGGAACCCCAGCCGTTCTCGACGTATTGGGCGTAGGCTTCCTTGAATCCGGGCGTCGTGAAGACGTCCTGGCCTTCGAGGCGGGCACCGTTCTGATCGCTGTCCCAGTTCATCGGCGCCACGATGCCATCGCAGTAGCGACCCATTTCCTCGAGGACCGCCTCAACGAGCTCCGCGGACAGCTCGGGGAACGCCGCTGACTCGTAGAGCGCATGGATACCGGCCATGTTTTCTAGGGCGAAACGCATGTCCTTGACTGGCGTGGTGAAGCTCATCGGTTGCAGACCTCGCAAAACTGGTTGTTCAGATACGACCCCTCAGCGTACAGGACGTGCCCGAGCGAGGCCTTGGCTGATCCGCTCGCCGCGGCCGGCCGTTGCGTTTCCGCCCCCTGGCCCATAGCTTAGGCTCCCCGAAAGCGCCCCATCGAGACCGCCATGAGCATCTACACCGACGAGCAACGCATGATCCACGAGGCCGCCCGCGATTTCTCGCGCGAGGTACTGGCGCCCGGCGCCGTTGCCCGTGAGTCCGCTGGCGAGATCGAGAGCGCGGTGCTGAGCGGACTGTCGGAGCTCGGCTTCCTCGGCATGACGGTTCCCGAAGCCGACGGCGGGGTCGGTGCCGACTATGTCGCCTACGCGCTCGCACTCATGGAGATTGCGGCCGGCGACGGCGCGGTCAGCACCATGGTGTCGGTCCACAACGCGCCGTTCTGCGCGATCCTCCAGCGCTTCGCCTCGCCCGAGCAGAAGCAGCGGTGGCTGACGCCCGCGGCGGCCGGCGAGTTCATCGGCGCCTTTGCGCTGACGGAGCCGCACGCCGGCTCAGACGCCGCTGCGCTTCGGACGCGAGCGCGGCGCGAGAACGGCGAGTACGTCATCAGCGGCAGCAAGCAGTTCATCACCAGCGGCCGTATTGCCGGGGCGAGCCTCGCCTTCGCGGTCACCGATCCGGACGCCGGCAAGAAGGGCATCTCCTGCTTCTACGTGCCCGCGGAAACGCCTGGGCTGAGCGTGGCCAAGACCGAGGAGAAGCTTGGTCAGAAGGCCTCAGACACCTCGGCCCTGGCCTTCGACGACATGAGACTCGGCGAGGAGTACCGCATCGGCGACGAGGGCCAGGGCTACGCGATCGCGCTGTCTTCGCTCGAGACGGGCCGCATCGGCATCGCCGCCCAGTCCGTCGGCATGGCGCAGGCCGCCTTCGACTGCGCGCTGACCTACGCCCGCGAGCGCGAGTCCTTCGGCAAGCCGATCTTCGAACACCAGGCCGTCCAGTTCCGCCTCGCCGACCTCGAAACCGAGCTCGAAGCGTCCCGGCAGCTCACGCTGCATGCCGCGCGGCTCAAGGATGCCGGCGAACCCTGCCTGCGCGAGGCCTGCATGGCGAAGCTGTTCGCCTCCGAGGTGGCCGAGAAGGTCTGCTCCGGCGCGATCCAGACGCTCGGCGGCTACGGGTACCTCGCCGACTATCCGGTCGAGAAGATCTACCGCGACGTCCGCGTCTGTCAGATCTACGAGGGCACCTCGGACATCCAGAAGCTGATCATCGCGCGCCAGATGAGCTGACGCGGACGCGAAGCCCGTCTCACGGCGTTGACGTCGACTGCCCCGTAATCGGGCGATGGACATCGATGCGATCTGCAGGGAAGCCACCGCTACGGCCGACGACGATCGGGCCCTAGCGGTCCGGCTGCACGACTTCGTGCGGGACCATGTGCTGTTCGGCTTCACCCCGCTGTTCGACGCCGCCACGCCGGAAGCCACGCTTCGCC
>JBCCZC010000148.1:0-12226 GCA_039188505.1 Pseudomonadota bacterium
GGCCCGTGGCTCAAGCCGACCTTCGATGCCCCCGGCATCCCGGCCGCAGGCGATCTTCGTTTCAGGATCGTGTCAAACCTCCTCGACCGGTTCAACGCGCTACTCGAGAACCTGGCCGGGCCGGCAAGTCGGATCTACCCCGTCCGCCTGCTGGGGACACTGACGCCAGCGAAGAGCTACTGGGACAACGAGATCCACCCGACAGCCCGCGGTTTTCGGCGCTTGTCGCAGCTCATGATTCCCCAGGTGGAGGCGCTGGTCCCCGATGGTTTTGTCCGCAACGGCGATTGGCGTGAGCTGTCGAAGCGCCACCGCGGCGCCTGACGGGGCCGAAAAGCAACGAAGGTGCCGTCCGGCTTCGCGCACCGTGACCGGCATGCAGTGGCGTCGGGCGTGGCGGGCCGAACCTGGCCCGCCCGCGCCTTGGACACTGAAAGCCCCTCGCCACCGATCGACCGGACCACCGGATCACGCCGGCGACTTCCTCCCCGATATCGCGGCGTGACGTCGATGATTTGTGCCGGTCGGGGCGAGGGGCGGTCCGTCAGTTCTGCCAGTTCACGACGACCGTGCCGACCCCCGCGGCCGGGGTGAAGAACCCGTGGTTGCTGCCGTTCTCCCAGACCACGCTCGCACCGTTCTTCTTGATGAACTTGAATTCGAGCCAGGTGCTGGCGGGTACGCTCACGTCAAAGTACCAGGTCGGATAGCTGGTGATCACCTGGTTGTAGAGCGCGCCTATGGCAATATCGGTGTTCCAGCCGCCGAGCTCGTGGACGTTGCCGACTAGGAAGACATCCTGCCCCCAGCCGGTATAGGCGTTGTTGACAATGAAGCGGATCGATACCTGATCTCCCGACAGCAGCTCGAATTCGCTGAAGGCATTGCTGACCGCGCCGTTCGAGCGCTGGACCGACACCGGATACTTGCCGGCAGCGATCGACGGCGCTGTGGTGACGATCTGCGTCTCCGTCCAGGAAACGACGGTAGCCGCTGCCCCGCCGAAGAAGACCTGCCCGGTCGACGCACCGAATCCGCGCCCATCGATCGTCACCGTCTGGCCGCCCTTCCCCATCATCGGTCCGACGTGACCAACCTGCGGGCTCGACTGTCCACCGACGAAGGACCAGACGCCGACTTCCCCCGGACCCAGGTTGAACGGCGTGACAGCGCCGTTGGCGGCAACGCTGATGGACTCGCCATCGAGTAGACCACCCAGCACGTCCGCATAGCCACCGACCGGCAGTGCCGTGAAAAGCCCGTTGAGGGTGACCCCGGAGAACTCGCTGCGATTGATCGCTACCAGCACCACGGCGTTGCCGAACTCACGCTCGTAGACGTAGACGTCGCCATTGATCCAGCGCTCCTGCGTATCGCCGTACGCCACGGCCGGGTTGGACTTCCGCAGCGGTGCCAGGCTCTGAATCACGCGGTAGGCGGTCGTCGTCCGATCGAAACCGGGCATCCGCGCCCGGTTGGCCGGGTCGCCGTTGCCGGTCAGATATTGTTCGCTGCCGTAGTAGATCCCGGGCACACCGCGAGAGGTGATGGCGAAGGCCAGGGCCTGCTCGAGCCGCCGCGCGTTGGCGCCGGTGGTATGAAAGCGATCCATGTCGTGGTTATCGATGAAGGTGACCTGATCGATGACCTCGGCGTAATCGCCCGCCGTGCCCTGAATCATCGCATCGAGATCGAGCATCGTGTCGGAGCGATCGCGAAAAACCTCGCGAACGGTCTGCGCGAAACGGAAATCCAGCAGACTCATTCCGCTCTCATTCGCGAACTTATGGTTTTCGGGATCGACCTCGTCCTCGCCCAGAAACCACTCCCCGAAAGTGAATACGGGTTTGTGATCGTAGATGCCGGCCATCCATTTCTTCTGCCAGCCGATCGGCATGTGCTTGACTGCGTCCACCCGAATACCGTCGACACCGCGATCGAGCCACATTTCGATCGCATCTTCCAGGTAGCTGTCGATGACCGGATTCTGGTGATTGAAGTCCGCCAGGTCGAAGAGATTCCGATAGGTGCCGTCCTCGATCGTCGCAAAACTCGTGCCGCCGTTGTGATGAAAGAAATCGGCGGTGTCGTTCGTATAGGCACCGAGCAGCACGCCGTCGTCGTAAAGCCGGCCGTTCTCCGCGTAGGACGGATTGTTTTCATCCGCCGGGGACGTGTGGTTCGGCGCAAAGTCGATAATGACCTTGACGTCGTTCGCGTGCGCCGCCGCAAGCAACGCATCGAAGTCGGCCAGTTCGCCGTAGAACGGATTGGTTCGCATGAAATCTCGCGCCCAGTACCCGTGGTAGGACGTGCTGCCCGCAGTATCGTTGAGCACCGCGTAGATATTCTCGACCGGCGCCGAGATCCAGATCGCGGTAATCCCCATGTCCGTGAGATAACCGTCGTTCAGCCGATCGATGATTCCCTGCCAGTCTCCCCCGCAATATTTCTTGAGATTGGCGCAGCTGCCGTCGTAGAGACTGCCGCTCGGATTGTTCGAAGGATCGCCGTCGGCAAAACGATCCGTGACGATCTGATAGATCACGTCCGTTGCATAGCTGGCGGCATTGGTGACTGCCGTATCCTGTGCGACGCAAAATACGGGCAAAAGCAGGCCTGCCGCGGCGCAAGCGCCACGTTTGATATGGTTCAACATCGTGTTCCCTCCCCAGGTTTCACGCGGATTCGAAAGGACGAATCCTCATTTTCGTGCGTGGGAAGCGGACGTGATTTTCCAGAGAATCACGCTATTGCAGCGCTGGCGTTGAATGTCACGTCCACTGTGACCGCGCATGGATCATGCTAGGAGCAGTCCCCGGCGCACGAAAGGGCCTGAAATCGTATTCATCGAAAAAAGCGACGCCGGGTTTGTTTTTCCCTCGATCATTCCGGTGAATCCTGAATCAGGAATCGGCAATTCAATCATGTCATCGTCGACTCGTTTGACGAGATCCGCCGGAGCCCGCCTGATTGCCAAAACGAAAATCAGGTACATACTTCAATCACCGAGATGATCGCGACGGCGCGTCGCATGATCGGCTTCTGGGAGGATCAATCGATGGACTACAGGGATTACCCGCAAACCGTCGTCGAAGACATCGTGCGGCTCCGCCGCCGCCTGGACAGCGGAAACGTGCCACCTCGGCGGACCGACCACAATTTCATCCTCGGGACCTGGAATATCCGGAGCCTGGGCGGCTATCACGATGAATGGGGCGAAAACCCGGGTTCGCCGAAACGCAACCTCCGCGGACTGGCGCTGATCGCCGAGGTGATCCGGCGTTTCGACGTGGTCGCCATTCAGGAAGTCCGACGCGAAACCTCTGCGCTCCGACTGCTGACGGAACGGTTTCTCGCACCACACTGGAGCGTGATGATGAGCGATGTCACGGTCGGCGATAAGGGCAAGGAGCGTCTTGCATACCTGTACGACACACGGCGCGTGAAGCCGTCCGGACTCGCCGGCGAGATCGTGCTGCCGCCGACGGACGACGGCGACCCGCAGGAGCAGTTCGATCGCACGCCCTACCTCGTCGGGTTCGTCGCGGGAGAAGAGCGGTTCGCGCTGCTGACCGCGCATATCCGCTACGGCAAGGACATCAGCGATCGGGTCTCGGAACTACGCAAGCTCGCGCACTATACGGCGAGGGAAATTCGCGACCGGTCCCGATACGCGAACGCCGAGGAGGCCAACCTCATCGTGCTGGGCGACTTCAACACGGACCGCGACGCCGAGAACGACCTGTTCGAGGTCTTTCTCGAAGAAGGGCTGTGGGTGCCCAGGGAGCTACGGAACATCAAGACCACTACGGGCCAGGAAGCCAAGCACTACGACCAGATCGCCTGGTTCCGCGACGCCATGACCCTCAATCCCACCGGCCGTGCGGGCGTGGTGGATTTCGCCGGTGCGGTCTTTCAGGAATTGACGCTCGGCCAGATGACCTACCGCGTCAGCGACCACTACCCGCTCTGGGCGGAGTTCAGCACCGACCGGAGCAACGAAGCGATCGCAAGCGTCCTCGGCGTCGATCCGGACAGTCCAGACCCGTTCGGCGACGTCCTGGACTGACTCGTCGCCGGATCTTCCTCAGGCCTGGCCCAGGGCGAACTCCAGGCCGCCGCGTACGGCGGCAACCTGGGCCGCGTTGCATTGTTCCGAAGTGGCGCGACCGCTGTCCGGATAGACCTCAGTGGTGGTCGTGAAGCGAGCGCTCGTCATCCCCGCGCAGAGCCCGAGCGGCTTGCAGTCGTAGAGGATGATGCCTGGCGCCACGACCTTGCACCCGATGATCTCCCCGTTCTCGTCGGCAGGCGCGATGTGCGTCACCCTGGAGACCGCATCGATGATCGCCTTCTGGAAGCCGAGCTCAGGTCGATTGCTATCGCCAACGGTGTAGAAACCGTCGGGAATACCGTCCGGCTCGTAGGGCTTTCCGTCCCGGGCCGCGAGCGCGGGGCGAAACTCGGTCGCGTCGGTATCCGTGGTCTCGTGGAGGTCCATGTGCACCAGTGGCTCGGCGTCGAGGCCCGCCACCAGCGCCATCAGCGCGGCCGCTTCTCCGGACGGGCTGTCGGGCCGGAAGGAGCGATTCGGGTCGACCGCATCGGGGTTCCAGCGATGGATGCGCTCATAGCCCCAGGGACTGACGCACGGCGCAATGAGCAGGTTCACCCGGTCGGCGAAGCGCGCGGCTTCGGTCCGGGCGAAGTCCAGGGCGCCCTGTACGCCCGAGGTCTCGTATCCGTGCACCCCGCCGGTGATGAGCACGGTCGGATGGTCCGCTGACCAGTCGCCGCTTCGAAGCGCGTGGAGCACATAGCGATCTTCGCCGTAGGTCAGCTCGCCGTAGTCGACCACGTCGAAATCATCGCGCAGGGCGTCGATCCTTGCTTCCACCTCCGCGGCGTAGCTGCGGTGCCGGACCTGACGATCCAGCCACGCGCGGCGTTCCTCATCACCCCAGGGCTGCCCGGGCGTTCCGATCGGATAGAAGCGGTTGGATGCGTGTTCATTCATGCCGCAGAGCCTAACCCAGTTCCCGGGCCGCCAGCGACGCTGGTGGCCGGGAATCCGGCAACCTCACCGGAGACGCAGCATCCGTCAGAGACCGTTCTGCGCGCGGAACCAGGTGATGGTGTCGTTCAGATAGCTCGAGACGTAGCCCGTGTAGGTCCGCTCGCCCGCTTCGTCGACGGAGAAGACGACGTTGCCGTGCTCGGCACCCGGATACACCTGCACCTCGATCGGCTTCCCGGCAGCTGCCAGCTCGCCGAGGATCTCCGCGGTCTCGTCCGTGGGCACGCTGCTGTCTTCACCTGCAAGCAGCCAGAGGGAAGGCGTCGCGATCGCTTCCAGAGTCGAACGGGGGTCGTAGCCGCGATTGAAATTCGGACCATCGCCCCGCTTCCAGCGGTAGTAAAGCTTCCAGGCGAAGGCGGGCACCCAGGAGGACCCGTTCGCCGTGGCCTTCTCGGCGACGAAACCCAGGAGCGAATCCGATCCGACGATGCTTTGGAACCAGGGTTCATCGACGTGGCGCTCCAGCAAGACGAAGAGGCGATCCCAGGCAGCGTCGTCGCCTTGATCAATGATGGTGTCCAGCTCGGCATTCATGGCGTCGGCCTGCGCGATCTCCGATTCACCGTAGCCGCTCTCCAGGAGCTGTTTGACGTAGCCCCAGCGATCCTCCCGGGGAACGGGAACGGCACAACCGAAGCCGACCATGATCGAGCGAATGGGGATCGATTTCGCCACCAGCGGGGCGATCCAGCCACCCTGGCTGAAACCGGCCAGGTTGATTCGCCCCGGGTCGATGTCTTCGCGCGCTGTCAGCTTCGCCACGGCGGCGGCGACATCAGCCGCCAGGGTCGGGAAATGCTGCGTGTACTCGCCCTCGGACCCGCCAGTGCCGCGCTTGTCGAACTTGAAGCCCGCGATCCCGTTGGCAGCAAGCAGATAGGGCCACTGGTAGTAGTCAACCGCGCTGTA
Organism: Pseudomonadota bacterium; assembly: GCA_039188505.1. Lineage (GTDB taxonomy): Bacteria > Pseudomonadota > Gammaproteobacteria > Xanthomonadales > SZUA-38 > JBCCZC01. The sequence continues at coordinate 5,993 of JBCCZC010000148.1, forward strand.
ACTCTCCGAACCGTGAATCAGGACCACGACCGGGAACGGCCCCTCCCCTTCCGGGAGGGTCAGCTTCCCGCGCAGCTTTAGTTCGCCGCTCGCGAAGAACATCTCCTCGCTGCGAAGCGGGATGCGCCGGATGGCAGCGTGCTCGCCGCCAACCTCCCAGCTGGCTCCGAGCAGGACGCCCTCGTCGGAATACTCGAACGCGCCCTTGGCAATGGTCTCGCGCGAGGAGAAACCGGCGGCCGCCTCGAAACCGGGACCGCCGTTGTAGTAGAGCGATGCCACGTCGCCGTTGTCGAAGTGCATCAGCCGGAGGCGCTCGGACGTCGATGGCCCGATACTGACGAGCGAACCGTCCGTGAATCGGTACGCGCCGTTGAAGCGAGTATCGGCGAATTCCACCGGTTCCTCGCCAAAATACCCGAAGGCGCCCCAGGCACTCGCGGCCAAAATGCCCGCGACTGCAATCTTTTTCTTGATGCTCAAGGTCAGCTCCTTTCAATCGTCCAGGGCTCCCGCGACGACTGTCGCGGGCAGCTGCTCAACCGTTGGATGAGCTCGGCTTGAAGGAGCAAGTTGCGGGCCAAATCTTCAGTTGGGCGAAAAAGCGAGACCTGGTGTGGGCTTGGTCGAGTCTTGGGGGCGTCCGGCTGTTCGCTCGCTGGACGCCGAGTGTTCGCTGACGAACAGATCGGGGGACGTCCGGACGGAAACGGGGGACACCGCAGTCAGTCCTCCAGCACCAACGACAGCACGCTCTTCCACGGGGATGACATGAAGACCGTGGCCTTGCGCCCGTTGACACCGGCCTTCTCGAGCAGGAGATGCCCGTGGTCCGAGAGCCGAAAATCGTTCCGGCCAACCCGGAGGAAGCGACTCTGGGTTTTGTTGTTCCGCTCGACGACCAGCCAAACGCGATCTTCGACCGTCCTGATCCTCCCGTTCCGAACGGTACGCTGGAGCTTCCAACGGAAGTACCGAACGAATCCGAAGACGATCGAGGCGATGAACGTTGCGAAACCGAGGTACAGGAGAACGGCGTTCACCACCGTATAGCCCTCCTGGGTGAGCGCAGCAGTAAACCCGAAGAGCCCAATACCGAGGATGCCCGCGGAGAGCTGCCACGCCGTCCGGGATTTTCGGTGGTGGTCCTCGGAGATCCGGGCCAGCTGAGCCGCAGTAATTGCCCCCGCCTGGTTGGCCGCGAGGTCGTCGTCGGTGAATTTGAAGACCGAACGGAGGACATTCTCCGGATTTGGCTGGCTTCTACGATTCATGGACTGCAACTCGCCTCCCTCAATGATCTTCGGCGAAGCATGGCGCTCGTCAGCGCGCGCCCGTCGGCGTCACCGGCAGCGACGGTCGTCCCGGGCCGGGATCGATGTCCACGCGAATGATGTAGTTCGATGAACTCTGATGAATCAGGAGGTTGCCGTCGTTGTCCAGCCGGGTGTGGCGCAGGATTCCGGCGTAGACACCGCCGGATGGAATCGCCCAGCTCTGGAAGGTCTCTGATTCGGGATCAAAGCGGACGAGCGGATCCGGCCGCATGCCCGACTCGTTGTACCAGATCGCGCCGCCCGCGATGACGATGCCGTAGGGGTGCGACTTCGGTCCACTGGGTGAAGGCCACTCGCGGAAGGTGCGCGCCTTCGGATCGTAGTTGCCGAGGCGCCCGGCGCCGGAGTTCACATACCAGATCGTGTCGTCGTTCGCGATGTCGAGGCGACGCACGTGGCTTTCTTGGTTGGGCAGGTCGATCTGCTCGACGGTCATATCGTCGGCGTCCAAATGGTAGAGGCAGGGGCCGCCGTTGCAGGCCACCCAGGCGCTGCCGTCGTCGGCGATCTTGATGCCGTAGGGCCGCGAGCGCTCTCGCGGCACGGTGACCAGCTCGATCTCGTCCGTCGCCGGATCGATCCGGCCGACCATATTGCTGCGCTGGAGCGTGAACCAGAACCGTCCCCGCTGATCGAACTCGCCCGTATGGGGATCCTTGGCCGCCTCGATCGGCATCCGATATTCGCTGATCTCGTCCGTTTCCGGGTCGAGCACGCCGACGGTCCCGTTGCCGTTGCCGAGATACCAGATCTTCCCGTCCGGCGCGACGTTCGCGCTGTGGGGGAATGCCCGCTCCGGTAGCGCCCATTCCTTCATCGCGCCCGACGCCGGGTCGATGCGACCGAGGATGTTGCCGCGCTGGCCTACCCACCAGATACCTCCGTCGGGCGCCTGGACCGGGTCCCGGGAGCGCTGACCGAGCGTCGGCACCTTCCAGCTCTCGAAGGAGATCTCCAGGGGACCGGCGATGAGCTTCGGCGTCCGGTTGTCGTTGGGCGGGAAATGCTCAGTGAGGTAGCTGACGATCCGCGGCTCGATGTCCCCCGGCAGTTCGATCATCGTGAGGAGCAGCTCGCGCCACTCCGGCTCCGTGTAGCCGCTGCTGCGCTCGATGAGGCTCAGGCGATGGCACGCGACGCAGGCGGTCTCGATCTCGGCCTTGCCGGCGCCCTCGGGCAGGTCCGCGAACGTTGCCGTGGGCACGACCAGCAGCAGGACGGCAAATAGGCGGCGAATCAGCATCGGTCAGCTCCTTGGGTCCGGGTAGTCGCAGACCATAGCATCAGTCCCGGGGAGCGCTTCCCGAAAGCAGGTGGCTCTCGAAGAAGTCAAGGATTCGCGCAAACACGTGGTACTGCGCGTGGTCGTCGGTGCCGCCCAGACCATGGCCCTTCTCGGGATAGAGGTAGAGCTCGTAGGGCTTCTCCGCCACGTGCAGCGCTTCGACGAGGTTGTAGGCGTTCTGCACGTGGACGTTGTCGTCGCCGATGCCATGGGCAATCAGGAGCTCGCCCTCGAGATCCGCGGCCGCGAAGAGCGGCGAGCTGGCCTCGTAGCCGTCCTCGTTCTCGCCCAGCACCCCCAGGTACCGCTCGGTGTAGATCGTGTCGTACAGACGCTTGTCGGAAACGGCCGCCACGGCGGCGCCCGCGGCGAAGAGTCCGGGCGTTCGCAGCATGAGATTCAGCGTCATCGTGCCGCCGCCGCTCCAGCCCCAGACACCCATGCGATCGCCATCGACGAAGGGTTGTTCCCGCAGCCAGGCGGCGGCCACGCGCCAGTCGGCCATGGGAACGGTCATCTGGTCCTTGTGGATTGGATCGAGAAACGGTCGGCCACGCCCGGGCGTGCCCCGACCATCGAAGCTGAACACCACGAAGCCGCGCTCGGCCAGCAGCGCGTGGAAGGACGAGATCCAGCTGTTGCGAACGACCTGGCCCGCGGGTTCGCCGTAGACGTACGCGACGACCGGGTAGCGCTTGGCCGGGTCGAAGCCGTGCGGGCGCACGACAGACGCATGGAAGACCGTGCCGTCCCCGTCCTTGATGGTGACGTACTCGGTGTCGGGGAACCGGATCGGTGCGTAGTCTGCGGGCGTGACCTCCCCCAGCGTCTTCACCAGATCGCCGTCACTGTCACGGAGGTCAATGCGGCTCGGCACGTCCGCGCTGGACCACTGGTCGATCCAGTAGGTGCCATCGTCGGAGAAGTACATCGAGTGCCAGCCCGGCTCGGCGGTGATCTGGCGTATGCGTCCACCATTGCTGGGCACCCAGTACACGTGGCGCTCGAGCGGCGTCTCGCGGGTGCCGCGGAAGTAGACACGCCCGGCGTCCTCGTGGACGAAGAGCGAGCGGCCGTCCCAGCCGGCCCGGTCAACGACCCAGTCGCCGCGGGTGAGCGCCTTCGGATCATCCGGATCGTCTCCGACCCGGTAGAGGTGTCGATACCCGCTTCGCTCCGAAAGCCAGATGAAGTCGTTGCTTTCCTCGAGGAAGCGCGGCGGCTCATCGCTGTCGACCCAGGTGTCGCGGGATTCGGTGAGGACGATCTCCCCGCGCGTGGTCGAGGGGTCGACGCGGTAAAGCACCAGCCGGTCCTGGCGCCGGTCGAGGGCCTGCACGGACAGGAAGTCGCCCTGCTCGGACCAACCCACGTGGATGAGGTACTCATGCGGTTCGGTCAGCTCCACCCAGTTCGTTTCGCGGCTCGACAGGTTAACGATGCCCAGCCGCACCGTCGGGTTCGTCGTGCCCACCTTCGGGTAACGCTGATCGTGGGTCTCGGGGACGGTCTCGGAGAAATCGGTGACGGGATAGGTCGAGACCACGGCTTCGTCGAACTGAAGGAAGGCGATCGCGTCCCCCTGTGGCTTCCACCAGAAGGCCCGGTAGGTCCGCCGCCACATGAATTCCTCCCAGTAGACCCAAGGGAACTTGCCGTTGAGCACGGTGCTGCTGCCGTCCTCGGTCAGGCGGATCTCGCGCTTGTTCTCGAAGTCGAAGGCATAAAGATCGTTGTCGCGGGTGTAGGCCGCGAAGCGATCGTTCGGCGAGCGCTGCACGTTCTCGTTATCGCCCTCGGGCAGGTCGGGATCGGGATCCGCGAAAACCCGATAGGCCACGGGATCGAAACGCACGCGTTCGTCGTCGACGGTCAGGAGCAAGAGGTTCTCGTCTTCCAGCCAGCGATAGGACTTGATGCCAGCGTTCTCGCCTTCTGCCGACGCTTCCTGGTCCCCTGCTTCGGACTCGCCTTCGCCGTCCGTTTCCTCTTCGGCCACCTCCTCGGGTGCGGGCGCTGTCGCCTCCGCTATCGTCGGCGGTGCATCCAGGTCCGCGCCCGCGGTCTGCTCGTCGAGGCCTTCCAGCACCGCCCGGATCTGATCGGCGGTAAGCACGATCGGCTCGTCAGGCCGGCTCGCGTCGAGCACGACGAGGATGTCGCCGTGGACGTCGGTCTTTCGACCGTAGGCCAGCAGGTGCCCCGCGGGCGACCAGCGCAGCCCCTGCGGCAGGTCATCCCGCGGATCGTGGATATCGAGTTTGTCCTTCTTATGGATCCATTCGAGGGTGATCTTGTCCGGGGCGGCGGCGCCCTCGGCGCTCGACGCGCCGGAACCGGCAGCGCCGACGAAAAGCAGCAGCGAAAGAATGGTGCGCATGGAACTCCCTTGTTCTCGCCAGCCGTGCGATCCGGAATCGGAGGCAGGGCATCGGGCGCTCGATGATAGGAGGGCCGCCACCACCGCTTCAACGCCCGGCAAACGATGAACCAGGACCTGCGATCGCCAAACCACGGCCCCGGCGACCTATTGGCCATCGACCGAATGGCCCGCCGGCGGCTCGAACTCTGCAGGACCTTCCGCAGATTCCCCTGTTGGCTAGCTACGGTGGCAGCTCGGATACTTCGAAGCCGCTGTTGAAGATGATGTCCGAAACTTCGGAGTCGTCGGTCGCGCTGTTGTCGTCAGGGGACGATTCCCCCACGTTCTGGGGAGGCGCGACCTCGGCCGTGTTGCTGATCACCGTGCCGAGGGGCACGTCCGCCACGTCTGCGCGCAGCGTGTAAACGACCGAGGTATCCGCCGGCAGGTCCACCAGGTCGTCGATGTTCCCCGTGCCCATGGCCGTGCAGCTTGCCCCGAGGTTCGCCTCGCAGGTCCAGGTGCCGTTCGTGAGTTCGGCCGGCAGCATGTCCGTCACGCGAGCCGCGAAGACGTCGTCGGGCCCCGCGTTGCTCGCCGTGATCCGGTACTCGGTCGAGCCGCCGGCGCCGACGATGGTGCGGTCGTCGGTCTTCTCGATGGCGAGGTCCACTGTGCCGGGCACGATGGAGACCGTCTCCACCGCCTGGTTGTCCGCGGGAGCCGCCTCGAGGAGGCTGCCGGGCGGCGCGACGCGGGCCGTGCTCGTGACTTCATCGAGGGCCGTCCCTGGCGCGGTGGTCTCGAAGGTGAAGACGACCGACGTGCCGATCGGAAGATCGACCTCGGTCGCCAGCGCGCCGGTTCCGGTCGGCGGGCACACCGCACCCGGATCGGGCTCGCAGGTCCAGCTGCTGTCCGCCGCGCCGTCGTTCTCGACCCGGGCGCCCGGTGCATCGTCCGGTCCCGCATTCGTGACCGTGATCGTGAAGACCTGCGCCCCCCCGGGGACCACACTCGTCACCGCCGCCGTATTGGTGATGATCAGGTCCGTCGAGCCGGGGATGTAGGCCGAACCGGATTCGTTCGCGGGAGCCGAGTCGAAGATGGCGCCAACCAGAGCATGCTGCTGGTCAATGGCAACATCGCTTCCGTAGGCCTGCTGCGCTGGCCTGCTCCATCAAAAGAACAACAAAACTAACGAGAACAACACCAACAAAGACAAATAGTAAACAATAAACAGTCAGCAA
>JBCCZC010000149.1:0-12220 GCA_039188505.1 Pseudomonadota bacterium
CACCAACGTCCGCTTCGACGTCGGACCCGTTGCATCGGAGCAGGAAACGCTCGTCTTCCAGGGGCTCTTCTTCCGTACGCCGCCGAACACGGCGCGCTTCTCCATGGAGGTCTTCGACGCGTCCGGCTTTTCCGGCGTGACACCGGCCGACAACAACGTCGACATCTTCATGCGGGCCGATGGTCCCTTCGACAACATCCAGAACAGCGACGGCACGCTGGCTTACGACCGCGTCATCGCCCAATCCGACTACTACGCGGCGAGCCTGATCAACGACGACAAGATGGACGTCGCCGAGTATCACGGCAATGCCATCGCGGGTCGCGAGTGGCACCTGCTGATCGTGGCCGGTCAGGGCTCCGGCGGCGCCGTTGGTCTGCGCGCCCTCATCACGCCCACCGGCACGCCGGAGGCCGCCGCGCCGATTCCGGCCAATGTCGAAGTCGACTTCTTCAACACGTCGGCCAATCCCGAGTGTGATATCGGGCCCTGGGCCGATAACACGCCGTTCACACCGACGGCGGGCAACGACGCAACCACGCTCGGCGATGCGCGTATCAACGCCATGCTGGCCGCGGCGCAGGAAATTGCGAGTGACTTCGCCTCCCCGCGCCCGATCAAGGTTGCCGCCTGCTGGCGGAACGACGGGGGCGATGCGCAGGCGGCTGCCGTCGCGCTCGGACGGCCCTTCCGGCTGTCGCTGGACTTCCCGAATGCGCCGGCTCGCGGCGTGCTCTACGCGCAGAGCGTCGTCGAGCGCTTCTCGGGCACGGACCTCTGCGGACTGCCGATCGCAGACTGCAGCACGGGCATCTGCAGCCTGGCGCAGCTGATCTCGGACTGCAATCAGCCGGATATCGAGGTCTTCTTCAACACCGACGTGGATGGCTCCGTGGCGCTGGGCGACAACGGTTTCTACTACGGCATCGATCCCGGCGCCCGCGCGCCCGGAGACGTCGATTTCGTCGCCGTCGCCACCCATGAGCTCGTCCATGGATTCGGCTTCACCACGGGACTGCGGGGCGACGGCAGCGTCGCGACGAGCCCGGAGGGGCGTGAGATCAACGACGCCTTTCTGGCGCAGCTGGTCGATGGCCGCGTCTCGCCGCCACGGCCGGTCATCACGCTGTCCCAGGCGGAACGGGCGAGCCTCGCCCGTTCAGAAAGCGGCTTGAAGTGGCGCGGCCCGGAATCGACGCTGAACGTCCAGAACCCGCTCGCGAACGTCGGCGACGGCTTCATCGACATGCACGCCCCACCCGAGTTCCAGCCCCGGTCTTCGGTGACCCACTTCAACCTGTTCTACTGCGAGCTGATGATTCCGAGCAATCGCGAGAACTGCGACCCGGGCTTCCGCGACATCGGACTGTCCAAGGCCATGCTGCGCGAGGTAGGTTGGTACGACGCGCCCGTCGAGCCGTACCGCGGCCTCATGTTTGACCCGAGCCGGGACGGCCATGGCTATGAGATCCAGCTCGCCGGCTTCGACGGCGACGGTCGGGCCCTCTACATCCTGACCTACTACACGTACAACACGGAGACCGGGGCGCCCGAGTGGTATCAGGCGGTCGGTATCGTCGAGAACGGCGTGTTCTACGGCAGCCGCAACCCGGCCTTCTCGCTCGACGGCATCAACGGGCTCTACGAGGTCGACTACGACGCGACCCGCTCGCCGCCGCAGCAGGCCGTCCCCGGCCACCGTGGCGATGTGGTGCTGGTCTACAACGACTCCAGCGACGGGACCGCCTGCAATGACAGCTTCGATCGGCCGTCCGCCGAGGTTCTCGTGCCGATGCAGTGGCGGATCGACGACCAGGTCGATGAGTGGTGCATGCAGCAGCTGATTCCCGCAGCGCTCGAGCCAGCGAACGACTTCGGCGGGCTCTGGTGGGCCGGCTTCGACGACAACGGCTGGGGCATGTCGATCCAGAACTTCGGCAGCGATCTGCTCATCCTGCTGTATGTCTACCGGGACGACGGCTCGGCCGTGTGGTATCTCGCGCAGGCCTCCCAGGGCGACCAGTCCTTCGCGCCCGGGCAGACGCTGACGCTGGACCTGATCCAGCGCGACGGCTACTCGCGCCTCACGCAACCGACGGGCACGCTGAGCGATCGGACGGTCGGCACGATCACGATCACCCTCGCCGATCCGAGCTCAGACTTCGGTGCGGGCAACTCGGTCAGCATCGACGCCCGCTTCGTCGGCGCGGCCGGCGACGATACGGTGGGCTGGCAGCGCACCGATGTCCCGATCGCGCTCCTGACCCTGCCGCGCTGAATCAACGGGGTCGCGCCGGTCGGCGCGGCCCTGCTCTTCGGCGCCGGAACTCGGGCGACCGGCCGCGCTCGGCTATGATGGCGCCATGGCGAACGCCGATATCCATCCCGCCAACGCGCCGACCCTCGCGGTCGTCGTGCCCGCATTCAACGAGGCGCCGGGCCTGCGCGCTTTCCACGCCCGCCTGCGGACGGTGCTCGACGCCGTCTCGGGCCTCGCCACTCGGATCCTGTTCGTGGACGACGGGAGCACCGACGGCACGGCGGCCCTCCTCGAGGAACTCTCCCAGGAGGATGCGGAGACGGCCTTCCTCGTCCTCAGCCGTAATTTCGGCAAGGAAGTTGCCATGAGCGCCGGGCTCGATCACGTCGATGCAGACGCCGTGGTCATCATCGATGCCGATCTGCAGGATCCGCCCGAACTGATCCCCGAGATGATCGAGCGGTGGCGCGAGGGCTACGATGTCGTCTACGCGCAGCGTACCGCGCGGCGGGGGGAGTCCTGGCTGAAGCGAACGACGGCCGCGGGCTTCTACCGCAGCATGCGCCACATCAGCACGATCGAGATTCCCGAAGACACCGGCGACTTCCGGCTCCTGTCCCGCCGCGCCGTTGAGGCCCTGCGGCGCTTCCGGGAGCGCCGGCGTTTCATGAAGGGACTCTACGCCTGGATCGGCTTCAAGCAGATCGCCGTACCCTACGCGCGCGAGCCGCGCCACGCGGGGCGCAGCCGCTTCAACTACTGGCGCCTCTGGAACTTCGCGCTGGAGGGGATCACGTCGTTCTCGACCATCCCGCTGCAGCTCTTTACCTACCTCGGACTGACCGCGGCGCTGCTCGCCTTCGGCTTCGGCGCCTGGATCATCGTCAAGACCCTCCTCTGGGGTGACCCGGTCGCGGGCTATCCCTCGATGATGGTCGTGATCCTGTTCCTCGGCGGCATGCAGCTGCTCGCGCTCGGCGTGATCGGCGAGTACCTGGGCCGGCTCTTCGACGAGTCGAAGCAACGCCCCCTGTACCTGCTCGAGCGCCAGCAGACCGCCGCTGCCGACGAGGAGGCCGGCCCAACGGCCATCGACCGCGCGCACAGCGCCTGACCCCTGCTCCTGGACTCACGGGCCACCCGGCGCCAGCGGAGCGGCCATTCGACGGCCGCCGAAACGGTGAGGACTCGAATACCGGGGTTCTCGAATCCCCGGTCGGGGTCGACCCGCCAGCGCTCGGACAGAGACTACAGCTCGCGCGTGGCCGCGAAGGTGATGTCCGGGTAGCGCTCCTGAACCAGCTGCAGGTTCACGCGCGACGGCGCCAGGTAGACCAGCTCGCCGTAGCCGTCCTCGGCCAGGTGCTCGGGCACCTTGTCCCGGAATTGCTTCAGCGTCCGCTCGTCCTCGCAGCGCACCCAGCGGACCGTATGGACGTTGACGTTCTCGAAGATCGCGTCGACGTTGTACTCCGACTTCAGGCGATAGGCGGTGACGTCGAACTGAAGCACGCCGATGGCCCCGAGGACCAGGTCGTTGCCGAGGAGCGGCTTGAAGAACTGGGTCGCGCCTTCCTCGGAGAGCTGCTGCAGTCCCTTCTGAAGCTGCTTGAGTTTCAGGGGGTCCCGCAGCCGGGCCCGGCGGAAGAGTTCCGGCGCGAAGCTCGGGATGCCCGAGTACTTCAGCACCTCGCCCTCGGTGAACGTGTCGCCGATGGAGATCGTCCCGTGGTTGTGGATGCCAACGATATCGCCGGGCCAGGCGCGCGTGACGTGGCCACGATCCTGCGCCATGAAGGTCAGCGCGTTTGCCACCTTGATGTCCTTGCCGATGCGTACGTGGCGCATCTTCATGCCGGGATCGAAGCCGCCCGAGCAGATTCGGACGAAGGCGATGCGGTCGCGGTGCGCCGGGTCCATGTTCGCCTGGATCTTGAAGCAGAAGCCCGAGAACTTGCCTTCCTCGGGTTCCACCTGGCGCTGCTCGGCCTCGCGCGCGCTCGGCGCCGGCGCGTAGCGGACGAAAGCGTCGAGGAGCGGCGTCACGCCGAAGTTGTTGATCGCCGAGCCGAAGAAGACCGGCGTCTGCTTCCCGGCGAGGTAGGCGGCCTCATCGAACTCGTGGCTCGCGCCGCGCACCAGCTCGAGCTCCTCGCGGAACTCGTCGGCCTCGGCCCCGAGCAGCTCGTCGAGCGCCGGGTTGTCGAGCCCCTGGATGATCTGCGCCTCCTGCGTCTCGTAGTTGCGGCCCGATTCGTAGAGCAGCACCGTGTCGTCGAGCAGGTGGTACACGCCGCGCAGGCGCTTGCCCATGCCGATGGGCCAGGTAATCGGCGCGCATTCGATCTTCAGCACGCTCTCGACCTCGTCGAGGAGGTCGATCGGATCCCGTCCTTCCCGGTCGAGCTTGTTGATGAAGGTGAAGATCGGCGTCGTCCGGAGCCGGCATACCTCCATCAGCTTGACGGTCCGCTCCTCCACACCCTTCGCGCAGTCGATGACCATGAGCGCGGAGTCGACCGCCGTAAGCGTCCGATAGGTGTCCTCGGAGAAGTCGGCGTGGCCCGGCGTGTCGAGAAGATTCACGATGCGGTCGCCGTAGACGAACTGCATCACCGACGACGTCACGGATATGCCCCGCTCCTTCTCCAGCGCCATCCAGTCCGACGTGGCGTGACGCGCGGCCTTCTTGGCCTTCACGGTCCCGGCCATCTGGATGGCGCCGCCGAAGAGCAGCAGCTTCTCGGTCAGCGTGGTCTTGCCGGCATCCGGGTGCGAGATGATCGCGAAAGTCCGGCGCCGGTCGATTTCCTGGCGGGCATTGGCAGACATGAACGGAACGGTTCGGAAATGCGGCCGCGCATTATACCCGTCCGGGTGTCGGTGTCGCCCGCTGGTCAGTTCGCGAGCTCGGCCCAGCCGCGGGCGTCGTGCGCCGGGACGATCACCACACGCGGATCGCTCATGTGAAGACGGTGCAGCGTAACGAGGAGTTGCCGGTTCGCTAAAGGGTCTGCATCCACCATCGCCTGGAGCGGCGCCGGGCGCTCGACCGGCAGCTCGATGCCCTCGAGCTGCCAGGCGATGTCGCCGATCAGCACCGCCTGACGGCCGTCGGGAAGAGCGACGAAGGCGATGAGCGAACCCGGCGTGCGGCCCGGGGCCGACACGAGCACGAGCGTGCCGTCGCCGAAGTAATCGTGGCTGCGCTCGAAGCCGCGATAGGGACCGTCGTTGAAGGCGATGGTCTCGAGATCGTGCTGGGCGATGACGCCGCGCGCCAGCGCCGTCGTCCGGCCCCCGTCCAGCAGGAAGCGGCGCTCCGCGGCCGTGAGCTTCACCGTCACCTTACCGAGGCCGTCGAGTCCGCTGACATGATCCCAGTGGGCGTGCGTGAGGATCACCGCGTCCAGTGCCTCCGGAACAACCCCGGCACGGGCCAGGGCTTCGGCCATGGGCAGGTCGAGGCGCTCCCGGGTGGCGCGCCGCATCATCCACGGCAGCGTTTTCAGGTGCTCGGCGAGTGCGCCGCCGAATCCCGCGTCGATCAGCACGCTGCCCCGGGGGTGCTGGAGAAGCAGACCGCCGACGACGAACTCGCGCTCCTCGGAAAAGCGGCCACCGCGGAAGGCCATGGCCGCCCGAGACTGGAGTGAACCGGTGAGCAGCGGCGTGACCTCGAGGGGGCTTGCCGGCGCGCGGAAGCCGTCCCAGGCGGGAATCGGCCCCGCGGGGATGATCGCGAGGCGAAAGCTCGCGAGGAGCCACGCGGCCCCGAGACCGAGCAGGAGTACGCCGATTACCCCGAACCATTTCACGCCGGCATCGCTCCCGGTCCCCGCGGACACCTGTCGATCATCACATTACGGCGAACCTCGCCCCGGGTAGACTCGGGCGGTCGCGCCGGCGTCCGGCGCCGCGCAGCCTGCCGCCCGGAGCGTTGTCCCTTGCCCGATCCCGCCACCCTAGCACCCGCATCGACCGGCCTGTCGTGGTACCTGCCGGACCGGGAGCGTCGGCGCCAGATCTTCCAGATCGCGCTGCCGATGATGGGCGGCATGCTGTCGCAGAACATCCTCAATCTGGTCGACACGGCGATGGTCGGGACGATCGGCGACGTGGCCCTGGCCGCCGCCGGGATGGGGAGCTTCGCGAACTTCATGTGCGTGGCGATCATCCTCGGCATCTCGACCGGCGTCCAGGCCATGGCTTCGCGCCGGCTGGGCGAGGGACGAGACTCGGAGACCGCCATTCCCCTCAACGGCGGCCTGTACCTCGCGCTGCTTCTCGGTGTGCCCCTCTCGTTCCTGCTCATGAGCCTCAGCGATACGATCTTCGCGTGGCTCAACGACGATCCCGCCGTCGTCGCGGCAGGCGGCCCCTACCTCGAGGTGCGCCTGGCCGCCATGGTCGGCGTGGGGATGAACTTCGCTTTCCGTGGCTACTGGAGCGCGGTGAAGCTCTCGCACCTGTACATGGGCACGCTCCTGGCCATGCACGTCGTGAACATCTTCCTCAACTGGGTGCTGATCTTCGGCAATCTCGGTGCACCGGAGCTCGGCGTCTACGGCGCGGGCCTCGCGACGACGATCTCTATCTATCTCGGCACGGCCATCTACCTGGCGCTGGCGTGGATCCACAGCCGCCCCGCAGGCTTCCTGGTCCGCGTGCCGTGCCGCCAGACGATCATGACGATGATCCGCATTTCGCTGCCGTCGAGCTGCCAGCAGGTCTTCTTCGCAGCTGGCATGGTCACCCTGTTCTGGATCGTCGGGCAGATCGGTACGGCGGAGCTGGCGGCGGTCCACGTACTGATGACGCTGGCCCTCGTCGCGATCCTGCCGGCCATGGGTATCGGCATCGCCGGCGCGTCGCTGGTGGGCCACGCGCTCGGGGCCGAGGACACGCGCGATGCCTCCCGCTGGGGCTGGAACGTTGCGGTGCTGGCAGCCGTGGTCGGTCTTGCGATCGGAATCCCCGCCGCCGTCCTTCACGAGCCGATCCTCGGCGTGTTCCTGACCGATGCCGAGACGCTGGAACTCGCGCGGCTGCCGGTGCTGCTGATGTGCCTCACCGTCTGGTTCGACGCGGCCGGAATGACGCTGTTCAATGCGCACCTCGGGGCCGGCGCCAGCAAGCGCGTGATGATGATCACGATCGCGACGCAGTGGGGCCTCTTCCTGCCGCTGGCCTACCTCGTCGGCCCGACCCTGGGCCTGGGTCTGCTTGCCGTCTGGTGCCTGCAGATGAGCTACCGCAGCCTCCAGGCCGTCCTCTTCATGCGCTCCTGGCGTACGGGGCGCTGGGCCGGGATCAGCGTGTAACCGCTCCCCGTTGACCGTATCATAGGCCCCCATTCGCCCGGGGCCGTGCCCCCGGCAACCACGAACCGACCGAGCAGGACGTGCCGAAGCAGCGCGCCCCATGAATCTGAACCAGCCACTCATCGAGGCCAACCGGATCGGCTGTTGCTTCTCGCGCCCCGCGGGACGTTTCCGTCGCCAGCCCTTCTGGGCACTGGAAGACGTGTCGTTCGATCTGCGGCGCGGCGAGTCGCTCGCGATCATCGGCCGGAACGGTGCGGGCAAGAGTACCCTGCTCCAGCTGCTTGCCGGCATCCTCAGACCCGACCGCGGTCGGCTCGTGAGTCGGGCGCGCAACGCGACGCTGCTGTCGCTCAACGCTGGTCTCGAGCCCGGCCTCTCGGGCCGGGCCAACGCGATCATGAGCGGCATGCTGCTCGGCATGAAGCGGAGCGACGTCCGCGCGCGGCTCGACGCTATCCACGAACTGTCCGGCCTCGGAGACTTTTTCGACATGCCGGTCCAGCTCTACTCGTCCGGCATGCGGGCACGGCTGGGGTTCTCCACGGCCTACCAGCTCGACCCCGAGCTGATGCTGGTGGACGAGGTGCTCGGCGTCGGCGACACGGCCTTCAAGGCGAAGTCGACGCGGCTCATGAAGGACCGCCTCAAGTCGGACCGGACCGTCGTTCTCGTCTCCCATAATCCGAGCACGGTCCGAGAGCTCTGCGACCGGGCGCTCTGGATCGAGAACGGCCACGTGGAAGGCTTCGGGGATGCCGAGGAGATCTCGGCCCAGTACGAGGCTCGGGCGGTGAGCGAATGAGCGGCGGCGATCGGCAGCGCGAGCTCGAGGCAGCGCTGGCGGCCGAGCGCGAGCGAGCGCGCCTGCTCCAGGAGGAGTGCGGCCGGCTCGAGGGCGAGCTCGGGCGCCTGCGGGTGACCCTCGAGGAGGTGCGCCGCGCCGTTCGGCTGATCTTCGCCTCGTGGTCATGGCGCCTCGGCTCCCGGGCGACGGGCCTCGCCGCCCGCGTCCTGCGCCGCCAGGGCCCGCCCGGCGGGCAGGCCTGGCTCGAACGGCTCCTCGGCCTCGATCGGGACGACGAGCGCCGCTCGGAAACGCTGGCGAACGAGCGCCGGCACGCCGACGCCGCCACGTCCGCGGACTTTTTGGTCAGGACCGACTTCGGTCTCCTCGGCCCCGGAACAGCCCCGAGGCCGCTGCGGGTCTGCGTCGACGGCCTGCCGGCATCGGCCTTTCCCGCGGACTGCTGGGAAGCTGTCACGGTCGACACGGTCGACGGCCTCGATGCGATCGACGTGGTCGTGACCGCCACCGCCGGCGACTCGCGCCTGACGACGGCGGCGAGGGAACGCGGCATCGAGATCGTCACCTGGGCGGATTCCGAGGAGGACAACTCCTTGCGGCTCCGGCGCGCCGCCGCCGAGGCGCGCCTGCTGGATCCGGAGTGGACGCCGGTCCTCTACGAGACGGCCTACCTCGCCGGCAACCCGGACGTGCGCGCCGACATCGAGGCCGGGCGCGTCGAGTCCGCGACGGCGCACTGGGAAGCCCGCGGCGCGCGCGAGTTCCGCGAGGGCTGGCGCAGCTACCGGCCACACCAGGCCCCGGTGAGCCTCGGCCTCCGCGGCGCGGACGACGCGCTTCGGGCCGCGTGCCAGGCGGAGCTGGCAGGCTGGGCGGAAGCGCCGCGGATCTCGGTGCTCATGCCGGTCTACCGGGTGGAGGTCCGCTGGCTGGAGGCCGCGATCGACTCGGTGCGCGACCAGCTTTACCCGCATTGGGAACTCGTGATCGTCGATGACGCCTCCGGCGATCCGGCGATCGACGCCTGCCTCGATCGCCACGGAAAGGACGAACGCATCCGGGTCCTGCGCCTCGACGCCAACACCGGCATCGCGGGCGCGACCAACACCGCGCTGGCCGCGGCTTCCGGCGGCCACGTCGCGCTCTTCGATCACGACGATGCGCTGACCATCGATGCGCTCTGGCTCGTCGCCCGGGTGCTCCAGGAGCACGATCCCGACATCATCTACAGCGACGAGGCCAAGCTGACGACCGGCGACGAGATCGTCGAGCCGCATTTCAAACCTGGCTACTCGCCGGAGATGATCACGGCGCAGAACTACGTCTCGCACCTCGGCGTCTACCGACGATCCCTGATCGACGGCATCGGTGGCTTCCGCCAAGGTTATGAGGGCGCCCAGGATCACGATCTCCTGCTCCGGGCGCTGCGCGAGGCCCGCAGCATCTTCCACCTGCCGCGCGTTCTCTACTACTGGCGGAAGGTCCCGCAGTCCACGGCGGCACGCTTCGGCGCCAAGTCCCACGCGTGGGACGCCGAGATCGCCGCGGTTGATGATCACCTGGCGGCAATCGGCGCCGATGCCACGGCAGAGAAGGGCCGTTTCCCCGGCACCTGTCGGGTCCGCTACCGCGTCCCGGGAGAGCCGCGCGTCAGCGTGCTCGTGCCCTTCCGCGACCAGGCGGCACTGCTCGAGACCTGCCTCGAGACGCTGCTCGCAAGGACGACTGGCGCCGACTTCGAGGTACTGGGCATCGATAACCAGAGCGCGGAGCCCGAGACCGATGGCGTGATGAAGCGCTTCGACGACGACCCGCGGGTCCGCTTCGTCCCCTTCGATGCACCCTTCAACTTCGCCGCCATCAACAACTTCGGCGCCCAGGCGGTCGATGGCGAGTACCTGCTGCTTCTCAACAGCGATATGGAGATCCGCGACGGCCACTGGCTCGAAGCGATGCTCGAGCACGCGACGCGACCCGACATCGGCGCCGTGGGCGCGCGCCTGCTTTACCCCGACGGCACGGTCCAGCATGCCGGTGCGATCCCGGGCATCGGCGGGGTCGCGGGCCATTCGCACAAGTACCTGCCCGGCGGCCATCCCGGCCATTTCTGCCGGCCGCACCTGGTTTCGAACGTCAGCGCCGTGACGGGCGCTTGTCTGCTCGTCCGACGGTCCCTGTACCTCGCCGTCGGCGGCCTCGACGAGGTCAACCTCGGGGTTGCCTTCAACGACATCGACTTCTGCCTCCGGCTCCTCGAATTCGGCTACCGCAACGTCTATACGCCGTACGCCGAGCTGATCCATCACGAATCGAAGTCCCGGGGCTATGAGGACACCGGCGAGAAACAGGCGCGTTTCGAGGCCGAACGCCGCTACATGCAGCAGCGGCACCGGCGTGCCCTCAGCCGGGGCGACCCCTGGTACAACCCGAACCTCACGCTGGATCGCGAGAACTTCGCGGTCAGGGAGAGCTGGAACCCATGAGCCAGTGGTGGCAATACACGAGCGTGGTGTTCTTCAAGGCCTGGACCGAGCTCCGGACGGAGACCGCAAAGACCTACGTCGGCGTCCTCTGGTGGATCCTGGATCCGATTCTGTACATGGCGGTCTTCTACGTCGTGTTCAGCCAGTGGCGCCAGCGCGACGAGGGCGATTTCATCCAGTTCCTGCTCATTGCCCTGGTGTTCTTTCGCTGGTTCAGCAATTCGGTGTCGAACGCCTCGACTTCCATCGTCCAGGCCCGGGGCCTGATGCAGCAGCTCTATCTGCCAAAGATCGTGTTTCCGCTCGTGAGCTTCGTGAAGAACTGCTTCAAGTTCCTGATCACCTTCGTCCTGCTGCTCGGCTTCCTCTGGGTGTCGGGCATGACGCCGACGGAGAGCTACCTCGCGCTCCCCGGCGTGATGCTCATCCAGATCATCCTGACCCTCGGCGTGCTGCTGCTGACGGCTGCCGTCGTCCCGCTCCTGCCCGACCTGAAGTTCCTGATCGGGCACGTGATGACGGCACTGCTGTTCCTGTCGGGGACCTTCTACTCGGGCGCAGACCTGTCGCCCGAGCACCAGCGGATCTTCTACCTCAACCCGGTCGCGTGCCTCATCGAGTCCTACCGGGAGATCCTGCTCTACCAGCGGCTACCGAACTGGGACCTGCTCTGGAAAGCGCTGATCGGCGGCAGCCTGTTCCTCACCGCCGGCCTGGGCCTCGTCATTGGCCTCGACCGCCGCTATCCCCGGATCGTCAAGGCCCGATAGCGGCGCAGCCTGCCCGACGCGCGAGAGGAATAGCAGGCGCTATTCGACGAGTGGGATCGCCCGTTGACGCGGTATCAGGCGCAGGCGCAGCAGATTCGCTGCGCTCGACAGGCTCCCTCTATGCCCGTTTCAAGAGCTAGGCCAAGGCACGCTCGCCATGAAGACATCCACGGCGGTGTTGGCCTCGAGCTGCAGCATCGTCGTCCCCGCGCTGAGCGCTGCCTGGCCGCGGCTGCGCTCGAGGATCTGATCCCCGGCGACGATGCGCGCGTTACCGTCGAGCACGAGCAGGATCGACGCGCCGCCCTGACGAATGGGGACCGACTGCCCCGGCTCGAGGGTCCAGCGCGACAGCAGGAAATCGTCGACCGGGCACGGATAGTCCATCCGGCCTGGCTGACCCTCCCGCGGCGTGGCCTCCACCCGATGGGCCGGCGACGCTTCCAGCACGGCGTGCGCCAGGACCGCCGGCGGATCGACGTGTTTGCTGGTCAGGCCGCACCGGAGCACGTTGTCCGAGCTCGTCATCAGCTCGATGAGCTGCCCCTCGAGGTAGGCGTGCGGCACGCCAGCGC
>JBCCZC010000150.1:0-12181 GCA_039188505.1 Pseudomonadota bacterium
CAAACGGCACCGCGGACTCCAGGTAGGTCGCATCCATGGTGAAGACCGTTACCGCGTCGATGATGTCCGTCACGACCCGTGCCGCCAGCGCTACGAACAGCGCCGCATGACTCCTCAGCCAGACCGCCAGAATCACTGCGAGTACGGCCGTCAGGTTTCGCGTGACGTAGGCCATGGTCGTGTAGCTGAAATCCGGGGGCGGTGCGACCAGCGTCGACAGAGCGAAATAGGAAACGATCGTGATCTGGAGCGCCAGGATGATCCAGAACCATTTCGGCAGGAACTGCTCGGATGAGGACCTCATCGATTTCATTCCCGTAGCTTGTTGAGAAGAGACGACGGCGCCGGTAACCGAGTTCGTCCCGAAGTCCGCATGCTCGCTCGCCGCCCCCATGAATTCTCGATGGCGGGATTGACGCTGGAGTCAGCGTAGCAGGATCTGACCGGGAACGGCCGCCACGAGTGATCCGCGAGGCCTAGCCTCTGAGTGCGCGCGAGCCGTCCCACTTCGCCGCAGCCGCCTTCATGCCCGCAAACGCGCCGAGCATCGCTGCGTCCGCCTCGATGAGCTCGATCATGCCGCCGTCGTGGAACACGGTGTCCAGGTAGGCGAAGCGCTGACCCGCTGCTGTCCTGCCGTGCTGTACCCGCTTGCCCCGCCAGCCGTTGGCGTCGAGCACGGCGTCCAGGTCGTCGACGAGCGTGCCCATATGCTGCAGGCCCGGCCGCCGGGTCGCGAGCCAGTCGCTGTAGATCGAAGGCGCGTCGTTGTGCTGCTGCACCAGCTCGATCTGGTGGTCGCCGGAGTAGGCGATGGCGACCGTGAGATCGGCGTCGGTCGGTTTGCCCCGGTAGAGGCAGGTCTCGAATTCGACGTGACGCATCGCGAAGAACGGCCCAACGCCGATGGAGGCCCAGTGTGCAACCGCCGCCTCCAGGTCCTCAACGACGAAGCCGCTCTGGATGATGGGGCCCGGGATGCCTGGCACGGTCAGGCCCGCTGGCTGAAGCGCCGGCCCACCATGGCGCTTGCGATGTTGACCTTCTGGATGTCGATGGCCCCGCCGGCGATGCCCCAGCCCCAGGCGTCGCGCATGCGTCGCTCCATCGGGTACTCCTTCGAGTAGCCGTAGCCCCCCATGAGCTGGAGGGCGTGGCCGGTCACGGTCCGGGCGATCTCGTTGGCGAAGCATTTGCCGACGGAGGAATCGAGGATGCTCGGGAGTCCGCTCTCGGCGTTGCTGGCGGCCCGATGGATCAGCAGCCGGGCGGCCTCGACCTGCATCTGCATCTCGGCGAGTTTCAGCTGTACGGCCTGGAATTCGACGATCGGCCGGCCGAACTGGCGGCGCTCCTGCACGTACTCGAGCACATCCTCGAGGGCGGCGGAGGCCTGGGCAAGCGCCATCGTGGCGTTGCCGCAGCGTTCGAGATCGAAGGCCATCATCAACTGCTTGAAGCCACCGGCCGGAACGATGATGTTGTCGGCCGGGATGCGGACGTTGTCGAAGAAGAGGTCGGAAGACGGCACGCCGCGGAAGCCCATGAGGTGCTCCGGGTTGCCGAACGTGAGGCCGGGATTGTCCTTCTCGACCAGCACCGCGCCGATGCCGCGCGCGCCTGGATCGTCGGACATGCGGCAGTAAACGACGTAGCCGTCGGCGTGACCGCCGCCCGAGCACCAGCGCTTGCTGCCGTTGACCACCACCTCGTCGCCGTCGATCTCCGCCCGCGTCGTGAGGTCGGTCAGGGCCGATCCTGCTGAGGGCTCCGACATGGCGACCGCCACCACCATGTCGCCGGCACAGACCGCCGGCACGACCCGCTTGGCGAGCGTCTCGCTGCCGAAACGCTCGATGGCGCGCACCGGGCCGACGCAGGATTCGAAGACGGGAAATGCGACGGCCGAGGAGATCTTGCCGAGCTCTTCGAGCACCAGTAGGGCCTCGAGGTTGCCGAGTCCGAGCCCGCCAAGCGCCTCCGGTACGTTGATGCCCATGAAGCCCATCTCGGCGAATTCCTTGATCAGCGCGTGGGACGGGGGTTCGCCGGTACGCTCGATCTCTTCCGCCACGTCGACCAGGCGCTCACGCGCGTAGCGCCGCGCGGTCTCCTGTAGCTCGCGCTGCTCGTCGGTCAGTTGGAAATCCATGCTCGCTCCTGGCGTTTAGCGGTCCGGGCAGTATACTCGGGAGATCGATAAAGAAAACAAGCATGACTGTTTTTTTATGAAGGGAATCCTTGCAGGGATCAAGGTCGTCGACTTCGGCCGCTACGTCGCCGGACCGTACGCCGCCACGCTGCTCGGCTACCTCGGCGCCGACGTGATCCGCGTCGAGCGTCCGGGCGGCGGGGAAGACCGCTTCATCGCCCCGGTGGCCCCGGACGGCCACGGCGCCGTGTTCTTCCAGACCGCCGGCAACAAGCGGAGCCTCACGCTGAATCTGCGCGCGCCCGAGTCGCGGGGGATCATCGACCGCCTCATCGAGCAGGCGGACGTCCTCGTCGCGAACCTGCCGCCCGCCGCGCTCGAGAAGCTGGGGCTCGCGGCAGATCGCGTGGCCGGGCTCAATCCGCGCGCGATTCTCTCGACCCAGACCGCCTTCGGATCCTCGGGCCCCTGGTCGGAGCGAGGCGGTTTCGACGGTGTGGGGCAGGCCATGTCGGGAGCGGCCTTCATGACCGGGGAGCCCGGTGCACCCGCCAAGGCAGCCGCACCGTACGTCGACTACAGCACCGCGGTGCTGTCCGCCTTCGGCATCGTCGCCGCGCTGTACGAGCGCCAGCGCTCGGGTCACGGTCGCCACGTCGAGGCTTCGCTGCTCGGGACGGCCCTGTCGGTTTTTGGGTCGCACCTCGTGGAGGAGGGCGTCAGGGGGATCGGGCGCGTGCCGACGGGCAATCGGGTGCAGACATCGGGCCCGTCCGATGTCTTCCGCACCCGCGACGGACATGTCCTCATGCACGTGGTCGGCGGCGGCCTGTTCCGACGCGTGGCACAGTTGATCGGCCGTGAGGAGTGGATCGGCGACGAGCGTTTCGCAACGGACGCGCTCCGGGGCGACCACCGGGATGAATTGTGCACGGCGGTCGCGTCCTGGTGCCTGGAGCAGACCACGGATGGGGCGCTGGAGTCGCTCGCGACGGCAGGGATTCCCGCTGGCCCGGTGCTCGATCTGGCGGGCGCCCTCAACCATCCGCAGACAGCGGCGGTCGAGCTGTTCTCTGCCGTCGCCTGGCCTGGCGTCACCGCCCCGGTGGCCGTTCCTGGGCTGCCCCTGGCCTTTGATCTGCCCCAGCCCGGGTTGCACCAGCCGCCGCCGGCGATCGGCGAACACACAGACGAGATCCTTGGCGAACTCGGGTTCGCCCGTGGTGAAGTTGATGCCTACCGTTCGCGTGGCGTCGTTTGAATCAAATAAAAAACAGTCACGCTTGTTTCTTTTGTCTCAAGCGCCTTAGAATGCAGGAGCGCGAACAGGCGCCTGCCGCCGTGGAGTGAGCGATCATGGATGCCGCATTTACCCAGATGACCAAGGACCGCATGGCCTGGGAGAAGGCGCGGTCGGGTCCGCCGGAAGGCTTTCCGTCCTTTCCGCCGATACCGGGCGGGCGCTACACGGATCCCGAGTTCATCGCCCTCGAGCAGCGATTCCTGTGGCGCCGGAGCTGGCTCTACGCCTGCCACGGTGATCAACTCCCGAATCCCGGCAGCTACGTGCTCTGGACCCGGACCGGCTCGCCGATTCTCATCGTACGGGGCAAGGACATGGCGATCCGGGCGTTCTACAACACCTGTCGCCACCGCGGCGGGCCCATGGTGAAAGACACCCAGGGTCAGGTTCGCGGCGGCTTCGTCTGCGGGTATCACGGCTGGACGTACGACCTGAAAGGGCAGCTCATCGGTCTGCGCGACAAGCGCGACTTCGTCGACCTCGATTTCTCCTGCCACGGTCTCGTACCCGTACGCTGTGAACGCATCGGCAACTGGGTCTTCGTCAACGAGGATCCCGAAGCCGAGCCGCTGCACGAGCACCTGGGCATCATTCCCTCGCAGCTGGATCAGTTCCAGCCGGACAACATCCGGCACATCGACTCGAAGGGCTTCGAGGTTGCCTGCAACGTCAAGGTCCTGCTGGATGCGTTCCTCGAGGTCTATCACCTGAAATCGATTCACCAGGACACGGTCGATCGGTTCCTCGATCACCGCGGCAGCGCAATCACGCTCTGGCCCCAGGGCCACTCGGTGATGATCACGCCCAACCGGCGCGAGGATTGGGTCGATCCGGGGACCCGGGGCATGCCGGAGATCGAGACGGTGACCGAGATTCCGACCAACCACAACGTCTCCTACAACCTCTATCCCAACCTCGTGACGCCCGTGGCGCGAACGGGGATGCCGTTCCTCTGCTTCTGGCCGAAGACCGAGAACACCATGGTCATCGACTGTCACTGGTTCGCCCCGGAAGATGGGGAGGGCGAGCGTAGCCGGTTGTGGGACACGCGCATCAGCAACTTCGAGCGCATCCTCGAGGAGGACACGCAGTTCGCGCCGCAGATCCAGCAGTCGGTCGAGTCGCCCGGTTTCCGCGGCGTCTCGCTCAACTACCAGGAGCGACGCATCTACCACTGGCACGAGGAGCTCGATCGCCGCATCGGCGTGGAAAACATCCCCGAGCACCTCCGCGTCCAGCCGGTCCTCGACGGCTTCGTGGACCAGCCCTGAGACCATGAGCGGAGAGACCGGCATCCTTGGCTTCGGCGCCTACGTTCCCCGCCATCGCCTGCAGCGTCGGGCGGTCGTCGAGGCGAACGCGTGGTTCGTGCCGGGACTGCGCGGGCTCGGCAAGGGGCACCGGAGCTTCGCCAACTGGGACGAGGACGCCGTGACCATGGCGGTCGAGGCTGCCCGGGACTGCCTGAAGCAGGATCGCGGCGTGGAGCGCGTCTGGCTGGCCTCCACGACGCTGCCCTTCGAGGACCGCAACCACGCGGGCATCGTCTGCGACGCTCTGAGTCTCGGTTCGGACCTGCGTGTTCAGGACCTCGGTGGGTCGCGACGTGCCGCGACGACGGCGCTGCTCGAGGCCCTGGAATCACCTCGCTCGACGCTGGTGATCGCATCGGAATGCCGCGACCCCAAGCCGGGCGTTGCGGATGAGCTGCAGACGGGCCATGGCGCCGCGGCCTTCCGCGTTGGTGCCGGGGATCCCGTTGCCGTGCTGCGGGCCGCCGGTAGTCGCCACGACGATCTGGTCGATCGCTATCGCGCCGATGCAGAGAACGGCGATTATGTGCTCGAGGAGCGATGGGTCCGCGATGAGGGCCTGCGGGGTGTCCTCGCCAATCTCATTCGCGGCACGCTGGCCGACGCGGGCGTGGACGCCGGATCCGTGACGTACCTCGTGCTGCCGATCGCCGACCGCCAGGCGGCGTCTCTGGCGCGTTCCCTGGGCCTCGAAGGCGCGGCGCGTCCAACGCTGCTCGATACCGACATCGGGATGCCGGGCGCAGCGCACGCAGCGCTCGGACTGAGCTGGGCGCTCGGGCGGGCCGCTCCGGGCGACCGGATCCTGGTGGCGGGTTTCGGCCAGGGCGCCGATGTTCTGCTCCTCGAGGCACGGCCCGCGCTGGCGCAGCATCAGCCGCACGCGATCGATGCGGGCGCCACGACCGAGGAAGACAACTACGTGCGCTACCTGGCCCTGCGCAGCCGTCTGTCGCTCGGCCTCGGCATCCGCTTCGAACGCGACAGCCGCACGGCGATGAGCGCCTTCCACCGCAAGCGTGAGGACGTCACGGGCTTTGTCGGCGGACGCTGTCCCCTCTGTGGCACGCTGCAGTTTCCGGCAACCGCGGTCTGCGTCGCGTGCCGGGCGCGGGTGGAGCTGACGCCCGAATCGCTCGCCGACCTGCTCGGTCGCGTGAAGTCCTTCACCGAGGACTGGCAGGCCGCGACTCCGCGCCCGCCGCTGATGTTCGGCAGCGTGGACTTTCCGGGCGATGCGACGGTCGTGATGGAGTTCACCGACTGTGAGCCCGGTTCGATCTCCGTGGGTGATCCCGTTCGCATGATGTTCCGCATCAAGGACGTCGACGACCGTCGCCATTTCCGCCGCTACTTCTGGAAGCCGGCGCCAGCGCTGGAGTCGGCCGATGGCTAGGGGCATCCGCGATCGCGTCGCCATCATCGGGATGGGCTGCAGTCGCTTCGGCGAGCGCTGGGACTGTGGCCCGGACGATCTGATGCTCGAGGCCTTCAGCGAGGCCGTGGCCGACGCCGGCATCGAGCGCGATGCCATGGAGGCCGCATGGCTCGGCGTCTTCTTCCAGGAGCAGAGCACGGGTAAGTCGGGCCTGCCGCTCAGCCAGACGCTGCGCCTGCCCAATATCCCGGTGACCCGCGTCGAGAACCTCTGCGCGACGGGCACCGAAGCGCTGCGCGGGGCCGCCTATGCGGTGGCCGCCGGCGCGTGCGACGTTGCCCTGGCGATGGGCGTCGAGAAGCTCAAGGACACGGGCTATGCGGGTCTCCCGGAACGCACGAAGGGGAGCTTCGAGGATCTCTGGCTGCCGAACAGCACAGCGCCCGGGTCCTTCGCACAGCTGGCGAGCGCCTACGCGGCCCGGCACGGACGGTCGATGAACGAGCTGAAGCAGGCGATGGCCCACATCTCGGTGAAGAGCCATGCCAACGGCGCGCTCAACGACAAGGCGCATCTCCGCCGCGAGATCACGGCCGAGCAGGTGCTGTCGGCGCCGATGATCGCCTACCCGCTGGGGCTGTTCGACTGCTGTGGCGTCAGCGACGGCGCCGCCTGCGCGATCGTGACGACGCCGGAGCGGGCGCGCGCGCTCGGGTTTACCGACGTCGTCACCATCAAGGCCCTGCAGCTCGCGCCGAGCAACGGCTACGAGCAGTCCAATGCCGGCTGGGACGGCGCCCACACGCTGACCACGCCGATCGCTGCGCGCCGCGCCTACGACGAGGCCGGCCTCGACGACCCGCGGGCGCAGCTGGGTGCGATCGAGGTGCACGATTGCTTCTCCGTGACCGAGATGGTGCTGATGGAGGATCTCGGGCTGTCCGACGAGGGGCAGGCCATCAACGACGTGCTGGACGGACGCTACGACCGGGATGGGGCGATCCCCTGCCAGACGGACGGCGGCCTCAAGTGTTTCGGGCATCCGATCGGAGCGACGGGACTGAGGATGGCCTACGAGATCTACAGCCAGCTCCTCGAGCGAGCGGGCGAACGTCAGGTCGGGAGCCCGGCCTACGGGTTGACGCACAACCTGGGTGGCATACCCAGCCGCAACGTGGCGAGCGTGACCGTGCTCGGCCTGGCGGCGACCTGAGAACCGGAGAGGAGACGATGGCGAAGGTGTTGCACAGCGCCGAAGAGCACAACCCGGAGTGGGGCATGAGCGACGACGAGCTCGCCGCGCACCCGATCGTCTTCCGGGACGATCTGCTTGCAGGGCAGGTCCACGTGATCAGCGGCGGCGGCTCCGGGATCGGCAAGGGCATGGCCTTTCTGTTCGCGCGCCTGGGTGCCCGCGTCGTGATCTGTGGTCGCCGCGAGGAGAAGCTCGAGCAGGCGCGGGCGTCGATTGCCGAGCGCATCGGCGCCGAGGTCGAGACGCAGACGATGACGATCAGAGACCCTGAAGCCGTCGAGCGTTTCCTGCGCGAGATCTGGGACCGCCACGGTCGCATCGACGGCATCGTCAACAACAGCGGCGGCCAGTTCCCCCAGGCGGCCATCGACTTCAGCGTCAAGGGCTGGCACGCGGTCATCGACACCAACCTCAACGGGACCTGGTACATGATGCAGCAGGCCGCTCGCCTCTGGCGGGAGCACGACGTACCCGGCTCGATCGTTAACATCGTCGCCAACGTCCAGCGCGGTATGCCGCAGGTCGCGCACACCTGCGCCGCACGCGCTGGCGTCATCTATCTGTCCAAGACCGTGTCGACGGAGTGGGCGCCGCTTGGCATCCGGGTGAATTGCGTCTCGCCCGGCAGCATCGAGACCGAGGGTTTCGCGGTCTACCCGGACGGCGCGGCAGAAAAGTTCGGCGACGCCAACCCCATGCGGCGGTGTGGCCACGTTTATGATATCGGACAGGCTGCCGTGTACCTCATGGCCGGCTCCGGTGACTTCGTGACCGGGGAGGTCGTGACCGTGGACGGTGGCAATCAGCAGTGGGGTGATGTCTGGCCGGCCGGGATTCCGGACGAATTCCGCGTGAACAATGACTAGCATTTGCAGGCCCTGAGATGACCGACACGCTGCTCCACCGCACCCCACGCGACGAGCTTCCCGAACCGCTACGGCAGGTCTGGGACCGGTTGAACGAGCTGACCGGCGAACCGACATTCGTGGAAGTCTTCGCGAGCGCGCCCGAACTGCTCGACTTCGTCATGGGTCAGTTCTACGGCAACATCTTCTTCGGCGGTCGCGTCGCCGAACGCTACAAGCAGATCGCCCGGCTCAAGCTGAGCCTCGTCCACGGCTGCCGCACCTGCAATCTCCAGAACGTTCCCGGCGCTCGCGAGGCCGGCATCAGCCAGGCGCAGATCGACGCGCTCGACGACGCCGATGATCCCGTTCACGCGCCGCCGGACCGCGCCGTCATCAGGTTCGCGGAGCAGATGGTGCTCACGAATCCCGACGGCCGGATGGACTCGGAGCTGTACGGTGAACTCTCCGCGCACTTCTCCGATGCCGAGATCTGTGAGCTCGGTACCGTCATGGCCGTCATCGGCGGCATGGCGAAACTCTCCTTCGTGATCGACGTGGTCGAGAAGGAGACCTACTGCCCGTTTGCGGCCGCGTCCTGAGCGTGGGTTTCACGACACTTTCGCGACTGATCTCCGAAAAACCGACGGGTTGGCCTGTTTTTTTGGCAGCCATTGCTGTAGAAACGAGGGCCCGTTGCACGGTGGGTCGCGGCGGGACACATTTGAGGGGTAGACGGCGCCCGTTCGCCGTCACGGCAAATCAGAAACAGAAAATCGGGAGTTTTCCTATGCCCTTGCGCAAGACCATTCCATCCGCCGTCCTTGCGGCCGGCCTGATGGCAGGCGCCGCGTACGGCCAGACGTTGGACACGGTCATCCAGGCCGGTGACCAGACCAACGATGCCGCGCGGGAATCGCAGCAGCGAATCGACCAGATCGTGGACCAGACCCGCGACATCGCCAGTGAGTACTCTGGCCTCGTCAAGGAGATCGACGGTCTGAAGGTCTACAACACGCTGCTGCAGCGTCAGGTCGACGCGCAGGTGCAGGAGCTGTCGGACCTCGACGAGTCGATGGACCAGGTCACGGTCATCGAGCGTCAGGTCATTCCGCTCATGGTGCGGATGATCGACGGTCTCGAGCAGTTCGTGAACCTCGACGTCCCGTTCCTCAAGGAGGAGCGGGAGCAGCGCATCGCCGGGCTCCGGATCATGATGGAGCGCTCCGACGTGACGGCCGCCGAGAAGTTCCGGCGCGTCATGGAGGCCTACCAGATCGAGAACGACTACGGCACCACGATCGAGGCGTACCGCGGCACGCAGTCGATCAACGGCGCCGACCGCGACGTCGACTTCTTCCGGATGGGTCGGGTCGGTCTCTACTACCAGACCCCGGACACGCAGTTCACCGGCATGTGGGACAAGGGCAGCAGCCAGTGGATCACGCTGGATTCCGCCACGGCCCGGTCGCAGGTGCGTGACGGCCTGCGCGTCGCCCGCAAGCAGACGGCTCCCGATCTGCTCACCCTGCCCGTCGCTGCTCCGGAGGGAACGTGATGAAATTTACCCGAACGATCAGCGCCGCCCTGGCGCTGGGCATCGCGGCCTTCTCCGCACAGGCCCAGGAAGCTTCGAATCTCCGTGACCTCCTCCAGCTCGTCGAGGAAGGCCGTACGTCCGAGGCGCAGGAATCCCGAGATCGGGAATCGCGCTTCCGGAGCGCGCGCTCGGAGCAGCAGAACCTGCTGGCCCAGGCCCGCGCCGAGAAGGCCGCAGAGGAGCGCCGGAGCCAGGAGCTCGAGGACACCTTCGAGGTGAACGAGCTGGCGATCGTCGAGGCGCAGGAGCAGCTGAACAACCGCCTCGGCAGCCTCAAGGAGCTCTTCGGTGTGCTGCAGCAGGTCGCCGGTGACACCCGCGGCCTGCTCGACGCCTCGATCACCAGCGCCCAGTATCCGGGGCGCGGCGACTTCCTGACCGAGCTGGCCCAGAAGATGGGTAACTCTTCGAAGCTGGCGACGATCGAGGAGATCGAGCGTCTCTGGTTCGAGATTCAGCGCGAGATGACTGCCAGCGGTGAGGTTGCCCGCTTCACGACCGAGGTCGTCGGCGTGAACGGCGAGCGCACGAGCCGAGACGTGGTTCGCGTGGGCGTCTTCAACCTCGTCGGCGACGGCGCCTATCTCCAGTATGTCCCGGAAACCGGCAATGTCTCCGAGCTGCCGAGCCAGCCGCAGGGGCGTTTCGTCAGCACGACGAGCGATCTGGTCAACGCGGCTAGCGGTCCGGTTCTGTTCGGCATGGACCCGACCCGGGGTTCTCTCCTCGGTCTGCTGATCCAGGCGCCGACCGTCCAGGATCGCATCGAGCAGGGCGGCCTCGTCGGTAACGTGATCATCGGCCTCGGCATCTTCGGCGTGCTGCTGGCGCTGTGGCGCCTCGCGGTGCTGATGATCGTCAGCGGCAAGGTGTCGAGCCAGCTCAAGTCGAGCGAGATCAGCAGCAAGAATCCGCTGGGTCGCGTGATGATGGCCTACGAGGAAAACAAGGCGATCGAGCCCGATGCCCTCGAGGTGAAGATGGGCGAGGCGATCATGAAGGAGATGCCGTCGTTGAACATGGGCATCACCCTGCTGAAGGTGATCTCTGTCGTCGCGCCTCTCCTGGGCCTCCTCGGAACAGTGACTGGCATGATCAAGACCTTCCAGGCCATCACGCTGTTCGGTACGGGGGATCCGAAGCTCATGGCCGGCGGTATTTCCCAGGCCCTGATGACGACCGTGCTCGGTCTCGTCGTGGCCATCCCGACGGTGCTGCTGCACACGATCGTCGCGGGTCGCGCGAAGAAGATCACGCACGTGCTGCAGGAACGCAGCGCCGGCCTGATCGCCAAGCGCATGGAGAACGGCTGAGCAGGAGTAGCGGATGTTCTGGTTACAGGAAACACTGACGGCCATCCGCGATTTCCTCGAGCTCGGTGGGGACGTCCTCGTCGTCATCGCGGTCCTCACGCTCGTCATGTGGATCGCGATCCTCGAGCGCGTGTTCTTCCTCAACTTCGGCGTGAAGCGCCAGGTGAAGGACACGTCCTCGAAGTGGCACGACTGGCCGGACCACAAGAGCTGGAAGGGCAAGCAGGTGCGTAGCCTGCTGCTCGCGGAAATCGACTGGAACGCGTGGGTGGGCATTCCGCTCATCAAGACGATGGTCGCGCTCTGTCCGCTGCTCGGGCTGCTGGGCACCGTGACGGGCATGATCGCCGTCTTCGACGTGATGGCCGTCGCCGGAACGGGCAACGCCCGGTCCATGGCGGCCGGTGTGTCGAAAGCGACGGTTCCGACGATGGCCGGCATGGTCGCGGCACTTTCGGGCGTCTTCGCTGTCACCTACCTCGAGAGGAAGGCGAAAAAGGTCGTGCTCGACGCTGACGAAACGCTGATCGAACAGGATTGAGGGGTCGATCGTGAGAAATATCTTGCAGAACCTGCAGTCGCAGGAAGAGGAAAACGAGATCAACTTGACGCCCATGTTGGACGTCGTCTTCATCATGTTGATCTTCTTCATCGTCACCGCATCCTTCGTCAAAGAGGCCGGCATCGATGTGAATCGGCCGGACGCGCCGACGGCGGTGGTCAAGGAGAACGCGAATATCCTGATCGCCATCGGCCCGAACAACGACATCTGGATCGACCGCCGGAAGGTGGATCCGCGCCAGGTGCGGGCCAACATCGAGCGACTCCATGCGGAGAACCCGCAAGGGGCCGTCGTCATCCAGGCCGATGAGGACTCCAACACCAAGGCGCTCGTCCAGGTCATGGACGCCGCGCGTCAGGCCGGGGTCTTCAACGTGTCCATTGCCGCGCAGGACGAGTAGATGGGCGCGAGGCTCGTACCCGCTACCCTCGGCGCCCTCGGCAGCACCTGCGGGCTGCTG
>JBCCZC010000151.1:0-12093 GCA_039188505.1 Pseudomonadota bacterium
ATTTTCCAGAAAAGCCGAGCGATCGTCGGCATCGACGAGTTCACCGAAAGCGGGCAGTCCCGGAACATTCGGTTGACCACGGGTGGCAGCGGAAGAGCGGGTCGTTAGAGCCTCCAGTTCGGCCTTGAACACGCGGTCTTCGAAATCTCGCTGAGGCGATTCGTTCTTGCCTTCCGGCACCATTGGGCTCCCTCCGCAATATGTTAGTGTACGCAAGGGCATGGTTCTGATCCAACGCGAAAAAGGACGCTGGAAAATGGCCAAAAAGAAATTCGAGGAAGCGCTCAGCACGATCAAGGACGCGGTTGTTGATCTGTCTCAGCTCAACGTTCGAACATTCGTGGGTTCGATCACCGTGGAAGTCGATGCCAACGGCGATCCCGATTGGGACAACCTGATGAAAAAGGCGATATCGACCGGCAAGGTGATGATGGCTTCGAGCACAACGATCCGGGTCGATGGTGATTGCGACCATTTCGAGGATCCGGATCAGATGACCGATGGGCTGCGTGAAGCACACCGCAATGCGATAGAAGCCGGACATACCGCGCGGAAAGCCATTGTCGACATGATCTCCGACAAGGTGAAGAAGCTTATCAAACCGGCCTGATACGGGCCTGGCCATGGACCTGGTTACGCTGGGGCGCGCTCTGGATGATGGAGTCACCGAGGGCGTCTTGCCGACCGAAGGTGAACCGGTCGGGGCGGAGCTCCGCGCGGCGCGCACCTGGTTGTTTCTGCTGGGGTATCTGAAGCGAGACACCGAGTCTGATTCGCTGGATCGGGAGTTTCTCGTGGGATTGAACGCCTTTCGCGCCGAGGCCGCGATCGGCGACGGGTCGGCAACGAATCAGTTCGAGACCGAATCGCTGACGGCCTTGATGCGCATGGTCTGCTTCGAGCTGCCGACGGATCACGGTGGTTTTCAACTGGCGAACGGTCATCGCTTCGCGAAGCTCCTGCCCGGATCCAGAGCCTCTACGCGCGCGATCGCTTTGCGGCTCTACGCGCTGGACCTTCTCGCCCGGCCTCCCCGTTTCGGCGAGAGACATGACGAGCTATTGGCGCGAACCGAGGCCGGGATCCGCCGCTTTTCGGCGGTCTCTGCGCTGCTCGGTTTCCGGCCCAGCCCGTCGGCCGTCACGGCAAACACGGTGGCTGCGCTGTTTGATTTCGAAGCGATGCTCGCGCGACTCAGGACTGGGCAGGGTCCATTCGTTTCCCATCCTGACCGAACGAGTCCGCGCAAACGGCGACGCGATGACGAACTGGCGAATCGAGTCGTGGACGCCCTGGCGCGCATCGAGCTGTGGCTGGTTGGTTACCTGGCGCGGCCACGAAGACATTTGTGGCCTCGGGATAATGCGAATCGATCCCTACCCTCCGCGCTGCGCGCCTTCTGGCGGGACCGGCCCGAGAGCGATCGCCCCCCGAGTCGTGAACTCGAAGCTGTCGACCGTCGGTTCTTCGTCAGCATCGCTGCACTCGGATCGAGCGATGCGCAATCGGATGCGCTGGAGGACGACGAGCTGCAAGCGGCACTGGAGCAGGATCACGAACTGGCAAAGGCGGTCAGGAAGGAAAGCCGGAGCATCGGCGCGCGTCTGCTCGATGGGCTCAAGCGGGCTGCGCGGTTCGTGCTCGGATGGTTTCGTAGCAAGCTGAGAAAGCTGATTGCGCTGGCAAGGAGCCTGGCAGGCCTGCTGGTCCGGCGGGTGCGACGGGTATTCGCGGACGTTCGCCTGGTCCTGTACGCGCTGCGCGACAGCTGGCGCTTCCTCATTCGCAAGCCCGTTCCGGGCTCGAGTGTCGATCAGCTCCTGGTCCTCCACGACAAAGACTTCGATTTCGTGCTGCTTCAGGACATCGAGGCCGATGTCGATGCCGTTCGCGTCATGGGCCGTCGGCTCTCGTTGACGGCGCGAATGATGGCGGGCAGCTCGCGATTCGTCAGCCTGCTTCTGAATGCGGTGATCACACTCGCGAAACGCTCGGGGATCGGCGGCTGGTTCGGGGTCGTGCTCGTCCTGGCGAACGTCCATCATTGGTGGGGGGACATGCGTGAGGTCGTGGATTCGATCGCGGTGGCCGAAGCGGAGCTTCGTAGCCTGCCCGCAGCGTAGTTTCCTGCATACGCTAGACTGAACGTAAAGGAGATCGATGCGGGGAGCGGATCATGAACCTCACGCGCAACGGAATTGCGTTCCTATTCACCCTGGCCTGTGGTGTCGTCGATGCCGGCGAAAGCGGCACCTTGGCCACCTCGTCCGGATCCAGCGTCCAGGACTGGCAGCTGGCCATGTTGATCGATCAGGCCTTCCAGGACGGGAATCCCGGTGACGGGGTCGTCACCTCGCAAATGTCGCTGTTCTTCACCCAGTGCTACGGCGGCGACATGATCAAGTTCTTCGATGACGGGCCCCCGGCCGAGATCCTCGACTCGGTTCGCTTCCCCAATGCCTCCGTCATGTCCGCCGCCGAGGCGGGGCTGCCGGCGTATTACGGGGGCGCGCACGTCGGAGCGTCGGAGACGCTCAGGCCCGGAGCCACGGCCACCGATGTCGCCACGGCAGCACTGAAAAGCCGCGACGCGCGCGAGTGGCCCCAGTACAAGGGGCGGGATCGGCGTGTGGACGGCGCGAGCAGTACCCACTTGCTGATCTGGGCGGGAGACCCGAACGACCGGGATTTCAAGGACATCGAGAATATCCATGGCGCCTTCGACGGGCGGCGCAATACGACCGTGTCGGTGCTGTCGGGCGACGGCACCGCCGGCAACGGCGGACCCTTTGCCGATGGCCCGGCGACTGCGGAACGGCTGAAGGAGGAGCTGGCGAGCATCGGACAGCTCATGGACGATGGCCCGGACGAGCGCTTCATCCTCTTCGTGACCGATCATGGTGGCCGGGTCGTCACCGAGGACGAGCCGCGGACCGTGCCGCCGGAAACGACCGACAGCAGCGCGATCTCCCTTGGCGACGACACGGTCGAGGCCGTCCTCGACGACCCTGACAACGAGACGGTGATCGAGGTCGGAACGACGGGTGCGCTTTCCGCTGAGCAGGAGGCCCAGACCGAGGTCTACGTCAATGACCAGTTCGTCGGGACGCTGGCTGATGCCGAGACCTTCGTGGTCAACTCGACGCTGGTCGCCGACAAATACCTGCTGGACTACGACATCGAGGCGGACCTGTCGCTCGATCCGGACGCGCCGATCCTGGTGGAGATCGATAACCAGGGCGACGAGCCGGTCGACGTGACGTACACCGGCATCAATACCGGACAGATCGACCGTTTGCCGGCCAACCCGCCGCAGGGCACCTATGCGCTGCTCGACTTCCTCGTCCTGTTCGATCCCTCGTTCCATGAGCTCGCTGCCCTGATCAAGGCCGCCTTTGATCAAGGGGATCTGACCCACGTGGGCGTGAGCGCCCCAACGCCACCGCCGGGACCGGGGATCGACGTAACCGGGGACGATCCCTTCGTCGACTTCACCATCGACACCACCCGGCTGATGCCTGCGCCAGCGGGCGTGCACTTCGCGGGCTCTGGCTCCGGCCTTGTCGCCGGGATTCCCAGTGTGTCGATCGAGGCGGCCGGCACCTTCGACGGCGCGGGGAACCTGGACTTCGAGTACACGATCTGCGCCGGCGGCGAGTGCCCGGGAGGGCTTCCGGCAACCTATGGCGTGACGGCCCGACCGCTTGCGCCAGCGACGACCACCGTCGAACTCCTGCCGAACGGCAGCTACGAGCTGAGCTTCGGCAACCTCGCGCCGAGTACCGACTACCTGCTCGACAGCGGCGGCTGCCTGGCGGACGCGGGGCCATTCACGACGGACTCGTTGGGCACCTTGACGATCGCGGACAATCCGCCCGTCGCGCCGGCGTCGCCGACGTTCTTCGCCTACCAGGCGTTCGAGGAGGCCACCGGTCTATCGCCGCAGGGCGCGAGCGGTCTGGCCATGCCGAACGCGCTCTTCAGCGGTGATTTCGAGACGCTGCTTCCGCTGGTCACGCCGCAGCTCTTCGGGACCTGCGACGACGATTGAAGGAGCCGGCCCGCGGCCCCCGACGTGGTGCCGGTCCCGTTTACTCGGGGGGCGGGTGGAACCGCGCGATCACGAGGCACTGGTCGTCGACCGGATCGGGACTGCCGGTGAAATCGTCGAGGGCGCGCTCGAGCGCCTCCCGCAGGGCCTCAGGGCCGCCTTCGCAGGCGGCGATCACCGCGTCCAGGCGATCATCGCCGAAGCGGTCGGTGCCGTCGGCCGACGGCGCCTCCGTGAGGCCGTCCGTGAAGACGATCACCATGTCGTCCTCGTCGAGAACAAGGGGGCCGCCGCGCCTCTCGATGTCATCGAGGATGCCGAGGGGCGGTGACGCCTCCTCATCGAGGCGCTCGATCGTGCCGTCCGCGCGGCGGATGCGGGGCGCACAATGGCCAGCATTCAGATAGCGACCCTCGCCGGTAATCGGGTCGACCTGGACGAAGGCTGCCGTCACGAAGACACCGTAAGGCAGGGTGTCTCGAAGCAGCACGTTCATGTCGCCGACGACGTCCATGGGCGAGCGGTTAAAGTGACGATACGCGCTCAACATCGTTCGCAGCATGGCCATGACCACCGCGCTCGCGGGACCGTGGCCGCTGACGTCCGCCACGGCGATGCCCAGGCTGCCGTCGTCGAATTCGCGGAAGTCGTAGTAGTCGCCGCTTGCCACGTCGGAAACGCGATAGCTGACCGCGACTTCGAGCCCATCGAGGTGCGAGAACGGCGCCGGCAGCAGCGCCTGCTGGAGATCGGCAACCTCCTGGATCTTGTCGTTCAGCTCGCCCGACAGGCGCTTCACGCGCTTGTAGAGCTCCTGCTGGACGATGCCGCGCTTGAGTAGGTTCAGGTTGGCCAGGCCGGTGCGCAGCTGGACATTGTCGAAGGACGCGCCGGTCGGCCCGATCACGATGAGCCACTCGTCGAGGCGCCCGCGATGGAAGACCGGCACGGCGAAGAGGTCCAGCACGTCGATACCGATGGGCGCGAGGTGCGGATCGGCGTCCACGGGCACCTCGCGGGCGTACTTCGGGTCGCCGCCGGTGATGAGCTCGGACAAGACTGGACCGGTTGCCGTCGGGACGGCGCTGGCCGGGGTCCCCCAGCGCGAGGCCTCACGAGCGTTGGCCACGGAGAAGTCCCGGGAGCCGATGGCGATCAGATCACGGAGCCGGAACTGGCCGTCGGGAAGGCCCTCGACGTCGAGGTCGAGCAGGTGCGTGGCGCCGGTCATCTCACGGAAGCGGCTGCCGAAGGCGAAGACGATATCCGCTTCGGTCGAGGCAGCGGAAAGGTCTCGCTGCATGTCGATGACGAGGTCCATGTAGGGCAGCGCCGCGAGCGATTCGATCTTCATGTCAGGGCTCCTGCGCCAACGCGTCGGGATCGGCTGCCGCAACCCAGTCGAGGGCGCGACGCACCGCGTGAACGACGGCCCGCGGCGTGATCGTGGCGCCCGTGAACTGGTCGAAGGCGCCGCCTTCGGATCGGACCGTCCACTGCGCCGTCGGCGGATCGCCGAGCCGGCGGTCGCGAAATCCATCGATCCAGTCCGACACCCGCACTTCGATCCCGTCGCCGAGCCCGGGCGTTTCCCGATGATCCGTCACGCGCACGCCCGTGATGCGGCCATCTGGCGTCATCCCCACGAGCAGCGCAATCGGGCCGCTGTAGCCGTCCGGGGCGGTGACCTCGGCCGCAATCGCGACAAGTGCGCCGTCCCGGCGTGCGCGGAAGACGCGATGCGGTCCGTCGATGCCCAGCTGCGGATTCGGGCCCACCTCGATCCGGTCCGCCGTCACCTCGTTGTCGAAGGGGCCCTCCGGCAGTACCTCGAGGACCCGGGCCAACGCGATGCGCTGCTCTTCGGCCGCGATCCTGGCCCGGGTGCCCGCCCAGGTCAGCGCCACCAGCAGGATGGCGCCGCCCGCAACGAGGCCGAGGCGAACACCGCTGCCGAGCACCGTTGCCATCAGCGTCCCCTCCCGAAGACGCGCGGTCGAGTGTAGCGATCGAGCAGGGGCACGGTCATGTTCATGAGGAGGACTGCGAAGGCCACACCGTCCGGATAGCCGCCCCAGCGGCGGATCACGAGCGTCAGCACCGCAACGCCGGCGCCGAAAACGAGTCGTCCGCGCGGCGTGGTGGCTCCCGATACCGGATCCGTCGCGATGAAGAACGCGCCGAGCACCATGCCGCCGGTGAAGACGTGGGCCAGGGGAAACGGGTTCGTGTCCGGATCGAGCACCGCGCCGGGTAGGGTCAGCACGATGACGGTGCCGAGCATGGCGACCGGTACGTGCCAGCTGATCACGCGCCGCCAGAGCAGGTAGATCCCCCCAAGCCCGTAGGCATTGGCGATCCACTCCCAGCCCTTGCCGCCAAAATCGCCGAAGATCGGGTCGCCGCGGAGCTCCGAGATCATCTCCCCGGCGATCACGCCCGACCGGATGCGATCGAGCGGGGTGGCGCCGGTCACGGCGTCCCAGCTCAGCTCCGCCGGGAGGGCGCCGGTGAAAATCGCCGCCAGCGCCTGCGGCAGGGTCAGCACGCCGTCGGCCAGCTCCCGGGGGGGCAGCCAGCTCGAAGCGGCGAGGGGGAAGCTGATCAGAACGGCTGCGTAGCCGATCATCGCCGGATTGAAGACGTTGTGTCCGAGGCCGCCGAAGAGGTGCTTGGCGATCACGATAGCGAACAGCATGCCAATGACCGTGTACCACCAGGGCAGCAGCGGCGGCAGGCACAGGACGAAGAGCGCCGCGGTCACCGGCGCGCTCAGATCACCGAGGAACGGGGCAACGGGGCGGCCCCGCAGCCACAGCAGCAGGGCTTCGAAGACCGATGCGACCAGCGTTGCCAGCGCCAGCTGAACGAGCACCGCCGGCCCGAAGAACCAGACGTGGGCGACGGCACCGGGTACGAGTGCGATCAGAACGTCGCCCATCACCCGACGCACGCTGGTCGGCGCCGGCACGTGCGGCGCATCGGCGACGTCAAAGGTCCTCATCGTTTCCCTGCTTGCGGGCCCTGGCCCGGGCGACGGCAGCGGCAATCTCGGCCTTCCGATCCCTGGCGGACCGGAGCTTCTGCTGTTTGGCCTCGAGGCGCTCGCGGCGCGCCGCCTCCTGCCGGTCGAGCCGCGCGCTCCGGGCCTCGAACCGGAGCCGGGCCACGGTGGCGCGCTCCTGCTCGACCCGCTGCGCAGCCAGCTCGGTCTTGCCGTGGCGGTAGTAATCGACGAGTGGAATCTGGCTGGGGCAGACCTGGGCGCAGCAGCCGCATTCGATGCAGTCGGCGAGCGCGTGGTTTGCGGCCTGATCATAGCTGCCGGCGCGGATGTGCCAGAAGAGCTGCTGCGGCAGCAGCTGGGCGGGGCAAACCCGCACGCATTCCATGCAGCGGATGCAGGGAAGCTCGGGCGCGGTCGGCGTGATGTCCTCGGCGATAAGCCCCAGGATGCAGTTGCTGGCCCGGGTCACCGGCACGTCGTCGTGCGCGAGGGGAACCCCCATCATCGGTCCGCCCATCACGAGGCGGCGGATCGCGTCGGTATAGCCGCCCGCCTGGGCGGCAAGCCACGCCACGGGCGTACCGATCGCGACCTCGAGGTTCCGCGGTGCGCCGAAGCCCCGGCCGGTCACGCTGACGACCCGCGAGATCAACGGCCTCCCCTCGACAACGGCGTCGTGGACGGCGGCGACGGTGCCGACGTTGAGACACAGCAGACCCAGGTCCAGGGGTGTGCCGCCGCCGGGGACCTCGAGACCCGTTAGGACCCGGATCAGCTGCTTCTCGCCGCCCTCCGGGTAGACCGTCGGCACGGTGACGATCGCCGGGGCGGCATCGCCCAGGCTCGCGGCGCTCTCGGCCAGCCGCTCGGCGAGTTCCGGGCGCTCGTCCTCGATCGCGAGGATGACCTGTGCCGCACCGACCGCCCGGGCGATGATCTGCGCGCCGAGCAGCACGCGCTCGGGTCCGGCCAGCATCTGCGCCTCGTCGCATGCGATGTACGGCTCGCACTCCGCGCCGTTCACGATCAGCGTCGGCGCGGAATCACCGGCCGCGTCGATCTTCCCCGCCGTGGGGACCAGGGAGCCCCCCAGGCCCGCGACGCCGGCTTCGCGGATTCGCGTACGGAGCGCTGCCGGCGCCGTCGTCGCCCAGGGGGTGATCGGGCTCAGAAAGGCGTCGGGGCCATCCGGATCCACGTCGATCGTGATGCAGGGCGCCTCCGTAGCACCCCGCCCGATGACCGGCGCCGGTGCGATCTGCCGCACGGTGCCGGCCGCGGGGGCGTGCAACGCCACGTCGTCCGGGCTCGACGGTAGGGCGATGGCTTCGCCACGGGCCACCAGTTGCCCCGGCCTCACGCAGGGGACCGGCGCGCCGCTACGCTGCTGCCCGACCGGGACGACGAGCCGCTCCGGCAGCGGGCAGGTCGCGAGCGTGCGCTCGAGCGAGAGCGTCTTCCAGTGGCGCAGTTTCAGCCCCCCGTGGAATCGCCAGCGCCGAGTTCCGATCGCGACGGCCTCGCCCATCAGCCGCGGGCCTCGAGGCGGATCGGGATCTCCGGGCGTGGGAGCACGTGGACGCCGCCGGCCCTCGGCACTTCGACGAGATCGATGCAGTCGACCGGGCAGGGCGGCAGGCACAGCTCGCAGCCGGTGCACTCGGCCTCGATCACCGTGTGCATGCGCTGGGCCGCGCCCAGGATCGCATCGACGGGACAGGCCTGGATGCAGAGGGTGCAGCCGATGCAGCGGTCCTCGACGATGCGCGCGACCAGCGGTGGTCCGGCCTCGCCGAAGGCCGGGTCGAGCGGGACGGGCTCGCGGCCCAGGAGCTCGGCCAGGGCGGCGACGCCTGCTTCCCCACCGGGCGGGCACTGGTTGATCTCCGCCGTGCCGCTGGCAATGGCTTCCGCGTAGGGGCGACAGCCGGGATAGCCGCACTGGGCGCACTGGGTCTGCGGTAGCAGCGCGTCGATGCTCGCGACGACACCGTCCTCGTCCTCCGGCAGGCGCGTCGCCGCAAAGCCCAGCCCGAGACCGAGGAGGGCGGCGATGACCACGATGGCCAGCGCCATGATCACAGGCGACCGAGCCCCGTGAATCCCATGAAGGCCATGGCCATGAGGCCGGCTGTGACGAGGCCGATGGCCGGGCCGCGGAACGGCTCCGGGACGTCGGCGTCCTCGATCCTCTCGCGCAGGCCGGCGAAGAGGATCAGAACGAGGGAGAAGCCGAGCGCCGCGCCCAGTCCGTAGAGCGCCGATTCGAGCAGCGTGTGCTCCTCCTGCACGTTGAGTAGCGCGACCCCGAGCACGGCGCAGTTGGTGGTGATCAGCGGCAGGAAGATGCCCAGCACCCGGTACAGCACCGGGCTCGAGGCCCGCATGGCGAGCTCCGTGAACTGCACGGTTGCAGCGATGACCAGGATGAAGACGAGGGTGCGCAGGTACTCGAGTTCCAGCGGCACCAGCACCCAGCGATGGAGGCCGTGGCTCACGACCGCGGACAGCGTCAGGACGAACGCGGTCGCGAGCGACATGCCGATCGCGGAATCCAGGCGGCTCGACACCCCCAGAAACGGGCAGAGTCCGAGGAAGCGTACGAGCACGAAGTTGTTGACGAGCGCCGTGCTGACCAGGATCAGCAGGAGATCGGTCACTTGACCCGCATGCCGGCAGTCGCGCCGTCGTCAGGATTGAGCAGGAACAGGTCCGATCCGCCCGGGCCGGCTGCGAGGACCATGCCCTCGGACAGGCCGAAGCGCATCTTCCTCGGCTTCAGGTTCGCGACCATGACGGTCATGCGTCCGACCAGCTTCTCCGGCTCGTAGGCGGCCTTGATCCCGGCGAAGACCTGCCGGGTCTCTCCGCCGATGTCCAGGTTCAGGCGCAGGAGCTTGTCGGCGCCCTCGACGTGGTCAGCGGCCGTGATCCGCGCGACCCGGAGATCGACCTTCGAGAACGCCTCGAAATCGATCTCCTCGGCGATCGGCTCCGCGGGACCGGCGGGCGCTTCCGGGGCGGAAGGTGCCGCATCGGTCGCGGCGGCCAGGGTCTCGCGGGAGGCCTCCTGGATGGCGTTGATCTGGGCCTCCTCAACCCGCATCAGCAGCGGCTGGAAGGGATTCAGGGCGTGGTCGAGCAGCGGCGTACCGGCATCTTCCCAGGTCAGCGGCTCGATGTTGAGAAAGCCTTCCGCGCGCTCGATGGTCTGCGGGATGATCGGCTTCAGGAACACGGCGAGCTGACGGAACAGATTGATCCCCTGGGTGCAAACGCCGTGGACTTCCGCCTCCCGACCCGCTTCCTTGATCAGCTGCCACGGCTTGTTCTCGTCGATATAGCGGTTGGCCTCGTCGGCCAGCGCCATGATCTGGCGAACGGCACGGTTGTAGTTCCGTGCGGTGAGCAGGGCGGCGATCTCGTCCCGGGCGCCGGCGAGCTGCTCGAACAGGGCGGGATCCGGCAGCTCGGCCGCCAGGCGGCCCTCGAAACGCTTGTGGATGAAGCCCGCGCAGCGGCTCGCGATGTTCACCACCTTGCCGACGAGATCCGAGTTCACCCGGGCGACGAAGTCGTCGAGGCTGAGGTCGATGTCCGACAGGCCATTGCCCAGCTTCGATGCGAAGTAATAGCGCAGGTAGTCCGGCGCGAGATGGTCGAGGTAGGTGCGGGCGCGGATGAACGTGCCGCGCGACTTCGACATCTTCTCGCCGTTCACCGTCAGGAAGCCGTGTGCATGGACGGCCGTCGGCAGTCGGTAGTTGGCCGCGTGCAGCATTGCGGGCCAGAACAGACAGTGGAAATAGACGATGTCCTTGCCGATAAAGTGATGCACCTCGGCCGCGCTGTCGGCCGACCAGAACGCGTCGAAATCAACGCCCTCACGCTCGGCCAGTTCCTGGAACGCGGCCATGTAGCCAATCGGGGCATCAACCCACACGTAGAGGAACTTGTCCTCGGTGCCGGGGATGCGGAAACCGAAGTAGGGCGCGTCTCGGGAGATGTCCCAGGGCTTCAGGCCATCCTCGAACCACTCCTCGAGCTTGTTCACGACCTCCGGCTGGAGTCGACCGTCCCCCATCCAGGACTTGAGCACGTCCTCGAGT
The DNA here is from genome assembly GCA_039188505.1 of Pseudomonadota bacterium. GTDB lineage: Bacteria > Pseudomonadota > Gammaproteobacteria > Xanthomonadales > SZUA-38 > JBCCZC01. Next base: position 11,168 of record JBCCZC010000151.1, read on the forward strand.
TCGCCAAGCTTCACGAAGTGGTGCTCCGAGCTCCTGCGAACGGGCGTCGAGCCCGACAGCACCGACCGCGGATCCTTGAGATCTGTCGGGTCGTAGTGTGAGCCACACACCTCACAGGAGTCACCGTACTGATCGGCCGCGCCGCACTTCGGGCAGATTCCCTTGACGAAGCGATCGGGCAGGAACATGCCCCGCTCCTCGTCGTAGAACTGCTCGACGGGTCGCCGTTCGATCAGACCGGCGTCGTCCATGCGCGTGTAGACGGCGGTTGACAGGGCCTCGTTTGCCGGTGTGTGGGTCGAGGAGTAGTGGTCGAAGCTGATGCCGAAGTCGGCAAAGTCGGCTTCGTGCTCCTGCTGCGTGCCGGCGATGAGCACCTCAGGCGTGATCCCGCGCTTCTCCGCGTTGATCATGATCGGCGTACCGTGCGCGTCATCGGCGCAGACGAAATAGATCTCGGCGCCCAGCATCCGCTGGGTCCGCACCCAGATGTCGCCCTGGATGTACTCGACCATGTGGCCCAGGTGGATCGCGCCGTTGGCGTAGGGCAAGGCACAGGTCACCAGGATCTTGCGGGGGTTCTCGGTCATCGGAACGCGTCTTCGAGCCTAAACCATGAATTATCGCATGGGGTGCCGGCCGATCGGAACGGCTCGCTCTCGCGGGCGCGCGGGCGCGCGGGTACAATCGGCATCCCGAAGCGAGCCCGAGCATGACCCTGCCCCGATGACGACCCTCGACCAAGCGTACGTCGAAGCCATTCTCACTGGCTGGAAGGATCCCCTGACCGGCGAGGACCCGGTGGCTGCGGGCGCCGTCCGGGGGGTCGGCGTTGCCGGCAGCAACGTGTCGGTGGACCTGCGGTTTGGCTATCCGGCCGGCGGCCTGCGCGATGCCTGGGCCACCGAGCTCAAGGCCCTCCTCGA